>DCFR01000078.1 GCA_002319815.1 Megamonas sp. UBA1799 | reverse complement strand
GAGCTGGCGGAGTTTATCCGGGATATTCATTATCGGCCGGAACAGGTGCAGGATTTCATACCAACACCGGGAACACTCTCTACTTGTATGTATTACAGCGGGATGAATCCGTTGACCGGGGAAAAGGTTTATACAGCGAAAACGCCGCATGAAAAACGGCGGCAGAGGGCGCTGCTGCAGTATTGGGAGCCTAAAAACCGCGAGATCGTGCGCGAGGCGCTGACGTTGGCTCATCGCAAAGATCTCATCGGTTATAGCCGGGAATGTCTGGTGCGTCCGGCAGCAGAACCGCGGGCACAGGTATCTCGCGGCGCCAGACGCCGCCAGCATAAATAGCATGAACGCAAACGTATCGTTTGCGTGATTCATAGCAGAGAAAATGAAGGTGTAGAGCAAATGCGTTGTCCTTATTGCCAACAGGAAGACAGCCGGGTCATTGACTCACGGGCCGCTGATGACGGAAATTCTATTCGCCGCCGCCGCGAGTGTACTGGTTGTGGCCGTCGGTTTACGACTTATGAGGTCGTGGAAAAGACGCCGCTGATGGTCATCAAAAATGATGGCCGCCGGGTTGTTTTTGATCGCGATAAAATTTTAAACGGGCTCATTCGCTCCTGTGATAAACGTGATATTCCCACGGAGCAGATTGTGGCGTTGGCTGATGAGATTGAGCGGGAACTGCGCAATACGATGGAACGCGAGATCACAACCAAAGCGATTGGCGAACTGGTCATGGAAAAACTGAAGGATTTTGATGAGGTAGCTTATATTCGTTTTGCGTCGGTTTATCGTAAATTTGCTGATATCAGTAAGTTTAAGGATGAATTGGAAGAACTTCTTCGGGAGAAAAGGATTAAGGATTGAAAAATAATTTAACTTGGAAATTGCGGGAGCATCTGCGGGAACAATTGGCAAAGGAAAAGGGCTATCAGGTCTTTCCGGCGGGTATTCGGGCCCGTTTTGCGTTGGTGTATCCCAATTCATATTTTGTCGGAATGTCGAATCTGGGAATGCATATTATTTATGAACTCTTGAACCGCCGGCCGGATACGGCATGTGAGCGGTTCTTTTTACCGGAAAGAAAAGAAATGGCCGATTATGAGCGTTCCCGTACGCCGCTTATGAGTATGGAGACGCAGCAGCCGCTGTATGAGTTTCCGCTGATAGGATTTGCCGTTTCGTTTGAGATGGATTATTTTCATGTGCTGGATATTCTGGCGGCCGGCAAAGTCAGGCTGCTGGCAGCTGAACGCGGCGAGCGGGAGCCATTGGTCATTGCCGGCGGCCCCTGCGCTACGTTTAATCCGGAGCCATTGTCGCGTTTTGTCGATGCTTTTATCATCGGTGAAGGGGAAGCGGTGCTGCCGAGATTCTTGGATGTATATTATGCCGGGCGGTCGGCAGGATTATCTCGTGGGGAATTGCTGCGGCAGCTGGCTTTGGTGCCGGGGGTTTATGTGCCGTCCCTTTATACGCCGGAATATGGAACCGATGGGCAGATTTTAGCCATTCATCCGCAGGCGGGCGTGCCGCCGGAGGTTCGGCGGCAGTGGGTTCAAAATCTCGATGACTGGCCGGCGCATACGGTTATCGTGACGGAGAATACAGAGTTTAATCTGTATTTGATCGAGACGGCGCGCGGCTGCGGCCGTCATTGTCGTTTTTGCATGGCCGGGTATTGTTTCCGCCAGCCGCGGAACCGTTCGCGTTCTGTGCTGCAGCAGGAGATTGCGGCGGCTAAGGTTTATCAAAAGCGCATAGGTCTCATGGGGGCGGCTATATCCGATTATCCGGAAATTGACGCTCTGTGCGGCGATATTCTTGGTGAGGGACTGACCATGTCGGTGGCTTCGTTTCGCGCGGATTCGGTGACAAAGCCACTGGTTGAAGCGCTGGTGGCGAGCGGTATGCAGACGCTTACCATAGCGCCGGAGGCCGGCAGCGCACGCATGCGTTCTGTCATTAACAAGGGCATTGAAGAAAAGCATCTTTTTCAGGCAATGGCTCTTGGCCTGGCGGCCGGCATCCGCCATTATCGTTTATATATCATGATCGGCCTGCCTTATGAGGAACCGGAAGATATTGAGGCAATTCTGGATTTGACGCTGCGGCTGAAAGATTATCTGGAGGCGCAGGGCAATCGGGGAACGCTGACGCTGAGCGTCAATCCGTTTATTCCCAAGCCGTTTACTCCGTTTCAATGGATGCCTATGGCGCCGAAGGCAGTGGTAGAAGCTGCTTTAAAGCGTTTGCGGATGGGCATTGCCTCACGTCACGGCATTGAAATGATTGCCGAGCCGGTGCGGGAGGCATATGTTCAGGGAGTTTTGGCTCGCGGCGATCGGCGGATTGCCGATGTGCTGTATGCGGCCTGGCAGCTGGGCGGCGCAAAGGCATTTCGCCGGGCGATGAAGGATGCCGGGCTCGATGCGGCTTTTTATCTGCACCGCCTGCGTCCGGCAGAGGAAGTTTTTCCCTGGCAAGCGCTCAATATGGGCTTTCGCCAGACCTATCTATATGAAGAATTGCAGCGCGCCGCAAAGCTGCAGCCGACCAAGCCTTGCTTTGACGGTTGCCAGCGCTGCGGCGTATGCGGAAAATAGAGGGATTGTATGTTTGTTTTGGAGAAGCAAGGACGAAATATCTGGTGTGGTCGTTTTTCTTTGTTTCCGGAAGATTTGGTAACGCACGCGATATCAACCCGGTTTGGCGGCGTAAGTCAGGGGCCGTTTGCGTCGCTCAATCTGGCGCTGCATGTCGGTGATGATGGCGAGCGCGTGGCGGTGAACCGTTGGCGATTTTGTGATGCGCTGGGGCTGGATGCGGCGCAGCTTTGTACCGCGGAGCAGGTGCATGCGGACCGGATTGCCCGCGTGACCCGTGCGGAAGCCGGCCGGGGCAGCCGCATCTATGCCGATGCGCTGCCGGAAACGGATGCGCTGATGACCAATGAGCCGGGCTTGCCGCTCATGTTGTTTTTTGCCGATTGTACGCCGATTTTGCTTTTTGATCCGGTGCATCATGCAGCTGCATTGGCGCATGGCGGCTGGAAGGGAACGGTTCGCAGCATTGCGGCTAAGACGGTAGCGGCCATGGGAACGGCTTATGGGACCCGGCCGGCGGATTGTCTGGCAGCCATTGGTCCTTCGATCGGACCCTGCTGCTATGAAATTGGCGATGAAGTTGCCGGACAGTTTCAGCAGGCGATGCCGCAGTTTGCTTCAGAAATTTTGCAAAAGAAAAATGGGCATACCCATTTGAATCTTTGGCAGGCAAATGCATGCCAGCTGTTGTCCACCGGCCTTGTTCCGGAACATATTGAGAATGCTGCGACTTGTACATCCTGTAATTCACAGGTGTTTTTTTCCTATCGGGCCGATGGCGGCAAGACCGGACGCATTGGTGCGGTCATTGCTTTAAAATAAGGGGGACTTTTCATGATAGCAGAAAAATTGCATGAAGTGGAATCAGAAATCGAGCGGAGCCGGCAGAATCGCGTTCGGGCGAATAAAAACGCTCCGGTGGATCTGGTGGCGGTGACGAAGAACCATGATGTAAATGCTATGCGTGAGGCAATTGATGCCGGCGTAACCATTGTCGGTGAAAATCGTATCCAGGAAGCGATGAAGAAGCATGAACTGCTGGACCGGAAGGTAAGCTGGCATCTCATCGGCCATTTGCAGACAAACAAGGTGAATCAGGCCGTGCAGCTTTTTGATCTGATTCATTCGGTTGACAGCGATCATCTTATGACGGCGTTGGATCGGGCGGCGAAGAAAATCCATAAGGTCCAGGATATTTTACTGCAAGTGAATCTGGCTCGGGAAGATAGTAAGTTCGGAATTTATCGGGAGGATTTGCCGCTGTTGATGCAAAAAGTCGATGCGATGGATCATTTGCATCTTTGCGGCCTTATGTGCATTGCGCCAAATTATGAGCAAGTAGAGGACTGCCGTCCCCTTTTTCGTGAAATGTATGAAATTTTTCAGCGTGTACAGGAAATGCCGCTTTTGACATCGAATATTAAATATCTATCGATGGGTATGACACATGATTATACAATCGCGATTGAAGAAGGCGCAAATATGGTAAGGGTTGGAACGGCCATCTTTGGCGCGCGGCAATATTGAGGGGGAAGGCACATGAAAATTATTGATAAGTTCTGTGATAAAATCGGTATTGGGGTTCCGCCGGACGAGGCTGAAGGTAAGCTCGAAGAAGCGCCGGCAGCGGAGCCGGAAACGCCGGATAATGTCGTGAGCATTCAGGCCGCAGGAGCGGCCGCCCGGAGCGTGACAACAGCTCTCAAGATGAAGGTGGTCGTGATCGACCCGAAGACTTTTGATGACGCGCAGCAGGTGGCGAATTGCCTGAAGGATCGAAAGCCGGTGGTGATTAATTTTGAAAGCACGGATGGCGAGGCGGCAAAACGTATTATTGATTTTATCAGCGGGACTACGTATGCATTGGGCGGAGAAATTAAAAAGGTCAGTCACAATGTCTTTCTTTGTGCCCCCAGTAATGTGAATGTTGCTTATACGCAGGATGAGAAATCTGTTTCGGCAGAGATGCCCTGGTTGAAGAAATAGGAGTGAGGGAAAATGAAAATCGGATTCATTGGCGGCGGTGCGATGTGCGAAGCACTGGTCAAAGGGATACTGGCTTGCGGAATGACGGCTCCGGAGGATATTTATGTATCGGATCATAAACAGGAGCGATGCGATGAGCTGCATGAACGGTATCATGTAAAGGCTGCGGTTGGCGCCGCTGCTTTTGCCAAGCGGGTCGGTATTCTTTTTCTGGCAGTCAAGCCGCAGGCGGCAGAGGCGGCGATGCATGAAGTCTCGCATGAGGTCCATAGCAGTACGATTATAGCGTCGGTGGTGGCCGGACTTACTTTATCGCGGCTGCAGGAACAGTTTCAGATTCAGCCGGTGCTACGGATCATGCCGAATACGCCGATGTCGGTGGGAGCCGGTATGTCGGCGTATGCGCTGGGCAGCAATGCGTCGCAGGCCGATGCGGATAAAGTCACGGCGATTTTATCGGCAGCCGGACGGGCGGTATGTGTGAAAGAAAATCTTATGGATGCCGTTACCGGTCTTTCCGGCAGCGGACCGGCGTATGCTTTCCTGGCGATTGACGCGCTGGCTGACGGCGGCGTGGCCGCCGGCCTGCCGCGTCCGACGGCGATCACGCTGGCCGCGCAGACAATGCTGGGCGCGGCGAAGATGGTGCTGGAGACAGGACTGCATCCAGATGTATTACGGGATCAGGTGACGTCGCCGGCAGGCACGACGATAGAAGGAGTGCGGGTGCTGGAGCAGCATGGCGTTCGCAGTGCATTTTTGGAAGCAGTTTTGGCAGCGGCCAAAAAATCAGCAGCGATGGGGACGAAAAAATGACGGCAGTGCGGGAAAAGATTCTTCGTTATTATAAGGGGACGGAAGGGGAAGAAACGGCCGTCCGACTGGTTGATCTGGCCGAGCAGGCAATGAAGACACAGAAGTTTCGGCTTTCCGGTTTTTTAGATCCATATGGCGTCGGTATAGCTGAGACCATCGCGGCTAATTACAGTAATTTGTCGGTTCGTTTTGACGGCGGCTATGCTGGTGCTGAGCGGCAGCGGGCAATGCTGCTGCATGATGCTTTTGGCGGTACGCCGGCGTTTGATATCGTGGCGATAGAAGCTCGTTGGAATGGAGATTTTGTCCATTTATCGCATCGGGATGTGCTGGGCTCTCTCATGGGGCTGGGCGTTGAAAGGGATCTGTTGGGCGATCTTTTGGTGGCCGGCGGATCGGTGAAGATTCTGGCCGACAAGAAAATGGCAGATTTTTTTCTGACGAACTGCAATAAAATCGGCTCGGCATCGGTTCAATGCGCCTTGGTCGAATTGGATTCGATTATCCCGCGTGAAGAACGGTGCAAGGAAATCAGCGCGACGGTCGCATCTCTGCGAGTCGATTCGGTGGCAGCGGCGGGCTTTGGCACTTCCCGCAGCCGGGCGGCGGCAGACATTGAGGCCGATAAATTGAAGCTGAACTGGCAATCGGTAAAAAATGTGTCGCAGCTGGTTAAGGCGGGCGATGTGATTTCACTGCGGGGGCGTGGGCGACTGGAAGTTGCTGAAGTGCGCGGTCAGACGAAAAAGGGACGGGTTGGCGTTCTGCTCAAACGGTATTTGTAAGCCGACAGGCTGGACAGATAGCGAAAGTATAGGGGGGATAGTCATGCTTACACCGGCAGATATACATGATCAGGAGTTCACACGCAGCTTCCGCGGCTATGATGAGGATGAGGTAGATGATTTTCTCGATAAAGTGATTGGCGACTATGAGCAGCTGTTTAAGGAAAATGCGGATTTGACGGAACAGAATGCGCAGGGCAGCAAGGATCTGGAGAAGTATCAGCAGATTGAAAAAAGTCTTCATGACACTTTGATTCTTGCGCAGTCAAAAGCAGATGAAGTGGTCTCCAAAGCACAGCAGGAGGCGGCTGCGCTTTTAGCGTCGGCACATGAAGAAGTGGAGACGCTGCAGGAGGCGGCCCGGCAGAAGTGCGATGCGCTGCGGCAGCAGGCAGAACAGGATGCACAGCGTGAACTGGAGAGAAATCAGGAGCAGCTGACGGAAACACAGTTGAAATATGAGGCAATCGTCAAGAAGCAACGGCAGTTTTTGACGAAAATCAAATCGTTGCTGCGTACGGAACTGGATCTTTTGGACGAGGACGGCGTACAGCAGATTGTCGGAGATCTGACTTCGGAAATGGAACTGGATTTTGCGGCGCCGCATCCGGCTGAGACGGGGGAGCAGCCGGAGACACTGGAGACAGCCGGGCCTTTGCTGGGCAGCGCGTCTGTGCAGGATGCCGCCGCGCCGGACGGTGAGGAAGCTGTTTCCCTCGCAGCCGAGCCGGAAGCTGTCGGGAATGTTGAGGCAGAGAAAACCGGTATTAAACAAGATTAAGAAAAACAGAGGTTGTTGGCGTGCCATTATTAGTATGTATTTTTTTGATTTTAGCTGATCAGTTGCTGAAGCGTTATATTGTCTCCGTTTTGCCATTAGGGATATCCATTCCGGTGGTGCCGGGTATTTTTCATATTACTTATATTCAGAATTCCGGAGCGGCTTTTGGGATTCTGGAAAATCAGCAGACCTTCTTTATTGTGATCGGGGTGGCGATTCTGGCAGCAGCCGGTTATTTTTATCCCCGGCTGCAACAAGAAACGGCCTGGATTCGTTATGGGGCGGCTATGCTTCTAGGCGGGGCGGTCGGCAATCTGATCGATCGCATCTGGATTGGCCGGGTCATAGATTTTTTGGACTTTCGCATCTGGCCAATTTTTAATCTGGCGGATATCGCGATTGTCTGCGGCGTAGGTTGTATCATGTACGCTATTATATTTCAAATGAAAGAGAAGGAACACTGATGGCAGAACAAATTGTTTTTACCGCCGGGCAGGCCGGAGAGCGCCTGGACCTGTTTTTGACCCGACAGCAGCCCGATTTATCGCGCTCGCATATTCAAAAAATCATTGCGGCGGGCGAGGTGTTGGTGAATGGGCAGGTGCAGAAAGCTCGGTATAAGCTGACGGCGGGCGAGCAAGTCACGTTTACGCTGCCGGATGCGGTCCCCGTGGCGATTCTGCCGGAACCGATCCCGTTGGATATCTTGTATGAAGATCATGATATCATTGTTGTGAACAAGGCGAGGGGAATGGTCGTGCATCCGGCGGCCGGAGTGACGAGCGGTACGCTGGTCAATGCGCTAATGGCGCACTGTCAGGATTTATCCGGCATCAATGGCGAGCTGCGTCCCGGGATCGTGCATCGTCTGGACAAGGATACTTCAGGCGTTATGGTAGCTGCCAAGAATGATGCGGCGCATATTGATCTGGCGGAGCAGATACGGAATAAGACGGCGCATCGCGTTTACTGGGCTCTGGTGCATGGCAATATCAAGGAGGACGGCGGCGTTATTCATGGCGCTATTGGCCGTAATCCCCGGGATCGGCAGAAAATGGCAATTGTTACTTTGAATGGCAAGCCGGCGACAACAAAATTTCGCGTATTGGAGCGCTATGGCCGGTATACGCTGGTGGAATGCCGGCTGCTGACCGGGCGAACGCATCAGATCCGGGTCCACATGACGCATATTGGACATCCGCTGGTGGGCGATCCTAAGTATGGCTCCGGGAAGTCGCCTTTTGCAATTGCCGGGCAGGCGCTGCATTCGCTGACGCTGACCCTCGTGCATCCGGTGACGCATGAGGAAATGACTTTTACTGCACCGCTGCCGGCGGATATGCAGCAGATCCTGAATACTCTGCGCCGGCAGCAGAACTTATAATGACAGGGGTGGATTTTGTATGTCAGTTCTGGTAGATAAGACAGTTTTAATGGATTCCGAGGGGATTCGCCGGGCACTCACGCGCATTGCACACGAAATCGTGGAGAAAAATAAGGGCGTTGAAGATTTGGTGCTGGTTGGCATTCGAACGCGCGGGGTGCCGATTGCTGAACGTATTGCGGTAGAAATCGATCAGATTGAAGGGCGCCGTCCGCCGACCGGAGTGCTGGATATTACTTTGTATCGCGATGACCTTTCTACGTTATCCTATCAGCCGATTGTTCATCCGACGCAGATGCCGGTGGATATTACGGGGAAGACGATTATTCTGACCGATGACGTGCTGTATACCGGACGGACCATCAGGGCGGCTCTGGATGCCTTGATTGACATGGGCCGTCCCAAGGTGATTCAGCTGGCCGTCCTGATCGACCGCGGGCATCGCGAGCTGCCGATCCGCGCTGACTATGTCGGCAAAAATGTGCCGACGGCGGCGCGTGAAGTCGTCAGTGTACAGCTCAGCGATACGGATAAAGCTGAACAGGTTGTCATTCGCGAGTTTCAGGAAGAATAGCATAAAATTTTCTTGCTAAATTCCGGCGGGCATGGTATAAATAATATATAGTTCTGAAGCGATGAGGCTTGCTGTATCAAGAGATGCAGCAGGCCTTTTTTCTTTGGATTTATAAATCAGTAAGGGAGGAAATGAGTATGAGCAAGATTACGAAAATTGAGGTTATGACCCGGCCGGAAAAGCTGGAGGAACTGAAGGAAGCATTAAATGCAGTTAAAGTGACGGGAATGACGGTCAGCAATGTGTTCGGCTGTGGATTGTCCAAGGGACATAAAGAAGTTTATCGCGGCAAGCAGGTGGAAATTAGTCTGCAGCCAAAATTAAAGATTGAGATTGTCGTCTGTGAGGTGCCCGTGGAAACGGTGGTGGACGCTATCAAAAAAGTTTGTTGTACCGGTCATATCGGCGATGGAAAAATTTTCATTACTGATGTGGAAGACGCTGTGAAAATTCGCACGGGGGAACGCGGCCGCGCGGCGATTGCGGATGATCACGCCTAACGTCCGTCAACGGGCTGGCAAGGTAACAGCGAGCCGTGGCGGCGCGTCAGAAAAAGCGCTGGTAAAAATAAATAAAAGCAAACAAAAAGCAGTGGGACGCATCGAACGTCTCACTGCTTTTTTGCGTATTCGGTTGTTTTCAGGAAGAGGCAGTGGCAGCCGCCTGTTGCAGAAATGGCGCCAATTCCTTCTTGTCCGGGGTTACATAGAGCGTTTTTTGATTGGTGAAGATGACAAAACCGGGCTTGCTGCCAGATGGCTTTTTTACATAACGGCACGCCGTGTAGTCTACCGGAATCTTGGAAGAAGCAGCCGCTTGACTAAAATAAGCGGCCAGATTGGCAGCTAGTTTCAGGGTTTCGTCCGCCGGTTCCTGTCCGCCGCAGCGCAGGATGACGTGGGAGCCCGGGATATCCTTGGTATGCAGCCAAAGGTCGTTATACTGGGCTGTTTTAAATGTAAGCTTGTCGTTTTGGTAGTTGTTTTTGCCAACAAGAATCTGGGTTCCATCCGGGGCGGTAAAGGTAAACGGCTGCGAGGGCTTTTCTGAAGGCTTTTTTTTCAGCTTTTCATGCAGATAGCCGCCGGCGATGAGCTCGGCCCGGATGTCGGCAATTTCGGACAGACTGGAGGAGGCTTCGAGGGATGATTGGATGCTGGCCAGGTAGCTGATATTGGCCAGACATTCAGCAATCTGCTGCTGCAGGAGGCCCTGCGCCCGTTTGAGCTTATTATATTTATGATAGTAGTTCTGGATATTCTGGTTAATGGATACGCGCGGGTCCAGGGGAATGAGCAAGCGGGCTCCTTCCGGACCGTAGATATCCTGAACGGTCGTTTCCTTGTCGGCATGATCTTTTAGTGTGTATTGCCAAGTCATGAGATTATCGGCTTTGATGCGATACTCTTCAGCGTTTTGTGCCTCGTTAGCTTCGGACTGCAGAAGCACCAGCTTATTTTCTGCCCGGCTGCGCTCACTATGAACCAGTTTTCGGAATTTGTCTTTATCCGGCGGTACATAGCTGCCCGCTAATCGGGTGGCAACCGTAAGCATCTCGCTGAGGCCGGTAAAGTTTTGCTGTATTCCTTCCGCAAGATAGTGCAGCGGGAAAGCGGCCAGCGCAAGGATTTTTTTGTTTTCGTCCAGAACCAGGCAAGGCTGGGGCGGCTCGCTCTGGTTAGCGGCAACTGTTTCTTTTAACGCTTCGTCCAGTGAAGCAAAATCAGCTGCGTCAAGAGCGCTGATAGGAGTGTTGGCCGCCAGTCCGGCAGAAAAGGCGATTTCTTTGGCGGTAATGGGGCCAAAGCCGAGGCAGGTATCGGAAAGCGCTTTGCTCAGCCGTTTTTCCGGCTGTTGTTTCAAGGCTGTCAGAATGTCTTCTGCCGGCGACTGTAGGGCATTGAGCTTGTCCTGGTTAGGCGGCAGGATATAAGGCTGCCCGGGGAGTACAAGGCGGACGCGGCTGCTGTTGGAACCAATTTTTCGCAGGGCGTCAATGATCATATCATCTTGCGTAAGGATGATGTTGCTGTATTTTCCCATGAGTTCGGCTATCAATGATTTTGTGACAATCTTGCCGCCGGCGGCAAGAAAGTCGATATCGAGAATCAGAATGCGGTCAAGGCCGTGCTGCCTTACGGCGGCAATGCGGCCGGTTTCAATTTGTTTGCGGAGCACCATACAGAAAGTCGGCGGCTCGGCGGGATTTTCCAACGGTGCGGGCAACAAGTGCATCACCGGATTCTGGGGATTGATCGAGATGTACAGCAGCCGGTTTTGTCCCGGCTGCCGTACAGAAAGCAGAACGGATTGTTTATTTGGCTGCGTGATTTTATCGATGCGGCCGCCGGTCAGCGCCTGATTCAGTTCGCGGATCAGCGGGTGCATGGAAAAGCCGTCAAGGCTCATAATAATTCCCTCATTTCTTTTTGGTACAGATTGTAAAAAAAGTATAGCATTCCCCTGACCAATGGTCAAATTAACGAAACTTATGTATTTTTGCAAATTAAAGTGCATCGCGGCTTGCATATGTGGAATGAAACAAGTAGAATATAGTAGAATATTTGTAAGGAGGCAAAGGGATGCACTTTGCGTTTACGAAGTGGCAGGGCTGCGGTAATGATTTTGTGCTGGCAGACTGTTTTCAGGAAAAGATAGATAATTATGCGGTTTTGGCCAAAGAGGTGTGTGACCGTCATTATGGGATCGGCGCCGATGGACTTATTTTGATACTGCCATCGGAAAAAGCTGATTTTCGCATGCGGATATTTAATACGGATGGCAGCGAGGCCGAGATGTGCGGCAATGGCATTCGTTGTTTTGCCCGCTGTGTTTATGAAAAAAAACTAACGGAGAAAACGGAATTTACGGTGGAAACCGGTGCGGGCATTCTGGTACCTCATCTGGAGCTGGCAAATGGCCGGGTGCAGGGGGTGCGTGTCGATATGGGCGAGCCGGTGCTGGAGGCCGGGCGCATTCCGGTGGCCGGCTTTGGGCCGCAGCGGGTGATTGACGAGCCAATTGAAGTGCTCGGGACAACCTATCGGATGACCTGCGTATCTATGGGAAATCCGCATTGTGTGGTGTTTGTGAAATCTTTGGCGGCACTGCCGTTGGAAACGCTGGGACCGGTTTTTGAATGTCATGAGCGTTTTCCCCGGAAGGTCAACACCGAATTTGTGGAAATCCGCGATCGCAGCCACCTCAGAATGCGTGTCTGGGAACGAGGCGCTGCCGTGACGCTGGCTTGCGGCACCGGCTCTTGTGCAACGTTGGTGGCAGCCGTTTTGAATGGCCTGACGGAACGCCGGGCCGAGATTGTGCTTGACGGCGGCAAACTGGTCGTTGAGTGGGCGGATAATAATCATATTTATATGACAGGGCCGGCTGAGCAGACGTTCAGCGGGACGTTTTCCAGCCGTTTATAAATGGGCTGGGGCAGCAGAGGAGGATGTTTATGCTGAGAAGTATGACCGGATTTGGCGCCGGCGATGCGGAAAATGAGAATTACCGGATTCATGTGGAAGTCAAATCGTTTAATCAGCGGTATTTGGATATTGACGTTCATATGCCGCGGCTTCTGAATCCTTTTGAAGAGGCGATGAAGAAGCGGGTCAAGGTGTATGCATCCCGGGGGAAAATGGATCTAAACGTCATGTTTTTGGATAAGCGGGATCGGAAAAAAGCGATCCGGGTTGACAAAAATCTGGCGATTGCTTATCATAAGGCATTGAATGAAATGAGTGACCTGTTACATCTGGCGCGTCCGGATGATGTTTGTGAGATTGCGGCTTATCCGGACGTTATTGCTATTGAAGAGATACCAGATGCGCTGGAAGGCGTTGAAGAGCTCCTTTTGGCGGCGCTGGATATGGCTATGCAGCGTTTCATTGCTATGCGCGAAGCTGAAGGAACTAATATTGAGGCGGATTTTTTGCAGCGGCTGACTCTTTTGGAAGGCTATGTGGAAAAAATCGCCGCTTTGGGGCCGCAGATTGTCGAGCATTACCGCGAGCGGCTGCATAAGGTGCTGCAGGAACTTCTGGCTGAAAAAGAGATTGATGAAACCCGTATCATTCAGGAAACGGCAATCTATGCCGACAAAATTAATTATACGGAAGAAGTGGTGCGGCTGCAAAGCCACTGCAAGCAGTTTCGGGACATTCTGGCTGCGGCTGATGCGCCGGTAGGCCGTCGGCTGGATTTTTTGGTGCAGGAAATGAATCGAGAGATTAACACTACGGCTTCCAAGGCGGGCAGCACCGAGGCAGCACAGCTTTCGGTTGACGTGAAAAGTGAGATTGAGAAACTCAGGGAACAGATACAAAACATCGAATAGCGGAAGGGAGAGGCAGCGTCATGGATATAAAGCTTATTAATATCGGTTTTGGCAATATCGTATCCGCCAATCGCATCGTGTCCATTGTGAGTCCTGAATCGGCGCCTATTAAGAGAATCATCCAGGAGGCGAGGGAAGCCGGGCGGCTGATTGATGCCACGTATGGCAGACGCACGCGGGCGGTTATTATCGCTGACAGCGATCATGTGATTCTTTCGGCGGTTCAGCCGGAGACGGTTGCTCATCGCGTGATTGATAATGATGATGCAGATTTGAGATTGAAGGATGACGAACAATGAGCAAAGAAGGCTGTTTGATCGTGATTTCCGGTCCTTCGGGAACCGGTAAGGGAACGGTTTGTAACGCCCTTCTGGATCGTCACGCGGAAATTGCCTATTCGATTTCGGCAACCACGCGTTTACCGCGTTCCGGAGAGAAGGACGGCGTGAATTATTATTTCCTCACCAAACCGGTGTTTGAAAAAATGATTCGGGATGGCGAACTTTTGGAATGGGCGGAGGTATACAAAAACTATTATGGAACGCCGCTGAAAAAAATTCAGGAGCGGCTGACGGCCGGTCAGGATATTTTACTGGAAATTGATCCGCAGGGCGCTATGAATGTGAAGGAAAAGTTTCCAGACGGGATCTATATTTATATTCTGCCGCCGTCCATGGCAGAACTGGAACAGCGTATCCGGGGACGAGGGACGGACAGCGAGGAGAGTATTTGCTGCCGCCTGCGCGCTGCTGCAGATGAAATTGCGGCGGCTGATCATTATCAATATGTTGTTGTCAATGATGCAGTTCCGCGTGCTGTTTCTAAAATTAATGCAATTCTGATGGCTGAGCATTGCCGGGCTGACCGGAATCTCACTTTTATTCATAGCCTGAGCAGACAAGAGAGGAAATGATTTTTTATGGATATTATTGATCCGTCTATGAACACGCTGTTGACGAAAGTTGACAGCCGTTATACGCTGGTGGTGTTGGCCTCGAAAAGAGCGCGTCAGCTTTTGGATGGCGCTGAACTCAAAGTTAAGGCCAAGTCGGCAAAGAATGTTACCAATGCACTGGAAGAGATAGCCGAGGATAAAATTACGTATGTCCGTACCAAGGGCGGCATAAAGTAAGCAGAAATACGATAGGGGTTGGGTAAGGGAAATGCTCAAGGATAAGAAGATTGTTCTGGGAATCACCGGCGGGATTGCTGCCTATAAAGCGGTGGAAATTGCCAGCCGCCTGCGCCAGGCGGGAGCTGAAGTGCATGTGATCATGACGAAAGAGGCTCGTGAATTTGTGACAGAGCTTACGTTTCGTGAAATCAGCGGTAATCCGGTTGCTTCTGATATGTGGACGCCAGTTACTCAATGGAATGTTGCACATATTGCGCTGGCCAGACTGGCGGATCTTATGCTTGTGGCGCCGGCGACGGCCAATATTATCAGTAAGGCGGCGTTAGGTATTGCCGATGATATGCTGACCACGACGCTTCTGGCGACAAAGGCGCCTTTGTTTTTTGCGCCGGCGATGAACAATAATATGTATGAGAATCCAGTGACGCAGCAGCGGATTGCAGAGCTGAGGGAACGCGGCTGCCATATCATTGAGCCGGCCAGCGGTCACCTGGCCTGCAATGTGAATGCGGTTGGACGTCTGCCGGAGCCGGAGACGATTGTAGCGGCGATTGACCAGTTTTTTCAAGGGGCCGAGATGCTGCGGGGGAAAAAAGTTCTCGTTACTGCGGCCGGCACGCTGGAGCCAATTGACCCGGTGCGTTTTATCGGCAACCGATCCAGCGGACGCATGGGCTATGCGATTGCCGAAGAGGCGCAGCAGCGCGGAGCAGAAGTCGTCTTGATATCCGGTCCATCGGCTTTGAAGCCGCCGTCCGGTTTGCAGCGGCTTGTGCGGGTAGAGACGACGGCGCAAATGCGCGAGGCAGTCCTGTCGGAGTTCCCTGACAGCGATATCATAATTAAAGCGGCGGCGGTAGCTGATTATCGGCCTAAGGTCGTGGCGGCCAATAAAATCAAGAAAAATAATGCCGAGCTTGTTTTGGAATTGGAAAAGAACCCAGATATTTTGCTTGAGCTGGGCAAATTGAAAAAGTCGGAACAAATATTGGTTGGTTTTGCCGCTGAGACACAAAATCTTTTGGAATATGCCAAGACCAAGCTGGAAAAAAAGAATCTTGACTTCATTGTGGCAAATGACATTACTAAGCCGGACGCCGGGTTTAATACGGAAACCAATTTGATTAAGATCCTTTCCCGTGACGGTCGTATTGAAGAGTTTCCTTTGTTGTCGAAACATAAACTGGCGGCGATTATTTTGGACCGGATTATGATGCTTAGACAATAAAATTGTAGAAAATGGAAAAGTTTTTAAATTCCTCTTTACAAACTCTTTAAGGTATGGTATTATTATTTCTTGTCAGCCGGGTGCTTGTGTTGTACAGCAACCGACAGAATATCGCGGGATGGAGCAGTCGGTAGCTCGTCGGGCTCATAACC
>DCFR01000051.1 GCA_002319815.1 Megamonas sp. UBA1799 | reverse complement strand
GTATCCCCCATATTCACAATCCGGCATACACCGGCTGCCGCCGCTCGTTCCACCACGGCATCCCGGTCCGCATCATATTCCTGTCCATCAATATGGGCATGCGTATCAATCAACATTTACTTTACCTGGCTTCCAACTGGCATATTGATGCTTACCAGCTTCAAATCATCCGCCTGTGATGCCGCCAGCACCATCCCATGCGAAAGAATCCCCCGAATTTTTGCCGGTTTCAGGTTAATGACCATAACCACATTCTTACCTACCAGATCGGCCGGATCATAATGCTGCGCAATCCCGGAAACAATTTCGCGATGCTCATTACCTAAATCAACGGTGAGCTTCAACAGCTTTTCCGTCTTCGGCACGCATTCGGCCGACAAAATCTTGACAACCCGGAGATGAATCTTCCCAAAATCTTCAATCGTAATCTCTTTCTCCTCCGCTGTCTTCACCGGTTCTGCCGGCAGTTTATCAGGCTTCAATGCTGCCGTCGGCACTTCATGCGGCGCCTCGATTTCAATGCGAGGGAACAGCTGCTCCGGCGTCCCAATCGGAAGATTGACCGGCATCCCACCCCAGGTTTCAATATCTTGGAGCTGCACCGCAGAAAAATCCGTCGGCAAGCCCAACTGTTTCCATATTTTCGGCGCTGTAGCCGGCATAAACGGCGCGATCAGCACGCTAATAATACGCAGACTTTCCGCCAGATTATACAGCACGTTGGCCAACGCCTGCCGCTGGTCAGGATCTTTTGCCAATGCCCAGGGCGCCGTCTCGTCAATGTATTTATTGGCCCGGCCAATAAACGCCCAGATCAGTTTAATCGTCGGACTCAGTTCCATATTCTCCATGCCGGCCGTAAATTTTTCTACCGTCGCCATCGCATCCGTAATCAACGCAGCATCCAGTGGACTCTGCCCGGACGGAGCCCGTACAACCCCCTGTTGAAACTTGCCAATCATGTTGAGCGTACGGTGCAGCAAGTTGCCAAGATCATTTGCCAGGTCTGCATTGATGCGCCCAATCAGCGCATCGCGGGAGAAATTGCCATCCTGCCCCAGATTAATTTCCCGCAAAAGGAAATAACGAATTGCATCTGGGCCGAACTCATCAATCAAGGCAATAGGATCCACTACATTTCCCTTGGATTTCGACATTTTGTCGCCGTCAACAATCAGCCAGCCGTGTCCATATACTTTCTTGGGCAGCGGCAAATCAAGCGCCATAAGAATAATCGGCCAAATAATCGTATGGAAACGCACAATTTCCTTTCCCACCAGATGTAAATCAGCCGGCCAGAATCTGGCAAACTTTTCCGGATCATCCAAAAATCCGATTGGCGTCAAATAATTGGTCAGCGCATCAAACCAGACGTAAATAACGTGTTTCGGGTCCATCGGCACCGGAATGCCCCAATTAAAGGAAGTACGGGAAATACAAAGATCTTCCAACCCTTGTTTGATAAAATTAATCATCTCATTGCGGCGGGATACCGGTTGAATGAACTCCGGATGATCCTGAATATGCTGCAGCAAACGATCAGCGTATTTAGAAAGCTTGAAAAAATAGGCTTCCTCCGCCACTTCTTCTACCGGACGGCCGCAATCCGGACACTTACCGTCCACCAGCTGCCGTTCCAGCCAATAACTTTCGCAAGGCGTACAATAAAGCCCCTTATATTCGCCTTTATAGATATCTCCTTTTTCGTAAATACGCTTAAAGATTTCCTGCACGACCCGCTGATGACGCGGTTCCGTAGTACGAATAAAATCGTCATTGGAAATATTCAGCCGTCGCCAGAGATTCTGAAACCCCGCCACAATACGATCCACATACTCAATCGGCTGAATTCCCTCTTCTTCTGCTTTGCGTTGAATCTTCTGCCCATGTTCATCACTGCCGGTAAGGAAAAAGACATCATAGCCCGCCAAACGTTTAAATCGTGCAATAGCATCCGCAATCGTCGTACAGTATGCATGCCCGATATGCAGCTTGGCACTCGGATAATAAATTGGCGTCGTTATATAGAATGTTTTTTTGTCCACAAAGAATCCTCCCCTGTATTGGTACAAATCTTTTATTAGTATATTTTACCACGCATTGCCGCACAGGTAAAATAGATTGATAAAATTACGATCTTCGGCATAGCAGCGACAGTAAAAATGCCCTGCTACGTCCTTAAATTACCGCAAAAGTTCGCTAAGCTTATAGTCTTGTTACAGTAATACTAAAGTATGACATTTTATTATTATTTCGTCAACAACTCCCGCCATTTTTTTATTTATCATGATTTATTATGATTGTTTAATATTATATTTCAAATTTTTACTGCTATATCTTTGTGATTCCGCAGTTTTTTTACTATTGCCAGCAAAAGAAAGCAACATCCATAATATGTAAATTTTATTACCCTTTTTACCCGTGTAATACAGGTTTTAAATCCTATTTTATTTACAATCCTGCTTTGGCATTTATCTTTTTATTGAATCATGCCGCCAAGTATGTTATTATCGAGAAAATAAGTTTTAAACTTCAAGAGGAAGCCTCATCTGTAAAACAGAGACAAGGAGATGCTGTACATGAAAGCCACGGGTATCGTACGCAAAGTAGATAAACTGGGTCGTGTTGTCATTCCGATTGAAACACGCCGCATATTGGGGATCACGCAAAAAGACGCATTGGAAATCTATACAGAAGATGACCGCATTATCTTACATAAATACGCATCTGATACTGCCTGTATTTTTTGCGGACATACCAACGATGTTATGGAATTCAAAGGACAGAATATCTGCCGCAGCTGCCTCAGAACGCTAAAGAAAAAGCATTGACCCAAATTGGCAACCATCTGCCAAAGCTATACATAATCAAATCATATTTCTTACAAAGTTTTAGACTACAGGGAATGTCTCGCCGCATTTGTTGACGATATCCCAGGGAGCTGCCGCTGATGTAACTTGCCTACTTCATCTGCAGGCTCTTTTTTTTGCAAAAAACACCTGCAGCTTATAACAGCCACTATATTTTCTAGTCAGAAAAACTAAAATAACGCGGCCATACATATGCATCTATGTACAGCCGCGTTATTTTAGTTTTCCTTTTCACTTTCACGATCCAGCAGGGCCTGATACACCGCCCGGCGAGAGATATTAAGACGCTTTGCCGCTTCGCGCATCGCCGCCTTTTTCTCCATTCCGTCAGCCGTCAGCTGCCGGACCAAATCCGCTGGTGGCAACAGTTCAGCCGGTTTCGCCGCAGCCTCCTCTGCCGAGGCGCCGGCTACGACCACTACAAACTCGCCGCGCGGCTCTGCCGCTTCGTAATATTGAATCAACTCCGAAAGTGTCCCCCGACGAAATTCTTCAAATTTTTTAGTAAGTTCCCGCCCCAACACGGCAGACCGGTCTCCCAAAACCGTCAGCAGTTCCTTCAACGTCGCCTGCAAATGATGCGGCGCTTCATAAAATAACAGCGTTTCCGATTGGCAGCTTACTGTCTGCAGCCGCTCGCGCCGTTTTGCCACCGTGCGCGGCAAAAACCCGACAAATGTGAATCGGGTCGTATCCAGCCCCGAACAAATCAAAGCCGATAAAGCGGCATTGGCTCCGGGTAAAGGCGTCACCGTAATCCCGGCGGCAATCGCCAATTCAGCCAGCTGGCTGCCCGGATCCGCAATCCCCGGCAAACCGGCATCACTCACACAAACCAGATCCTCCCCGGACAATAAATAAGTTATCAGTTCTGGTCCCTTGCTCTGTTTATTATGCTCGTGATAACTGGTAAGCGCAGTATGAATATCATAATGTGACAACAACTGCCGCGTATGTCGCGTATCTTCCGCGGCAATCAAGTTTACCTCGCCCAGAATGCGCACCGCCCGATACGTCATATCTTCCAGATTGCCAATCGGCGTAGCGCAAAGATAAAGCGTGCCGGGATGACCCGGCACTTTTTCATTTTCTTCCATATAATATATCCTCTACTGATAATATCGCAAAACCTGCGGTGTATAAGCGCCGTCCACACCATAAACGATGAGCGGCGGCAAAACCTGCAGCCCTCCAGGAGCGCCGCCGGCCACTGCTTCCAATAGTACCATATTGGGGACCTGCTCCGCTCGCGCCTGCACAAATTGCAGGCGCTTGACGGCAAGTTGATTCGTCGCCAACGCAACGATAATCTCGCCCAGTCGTTCCGGCAAATGTACCATCGCCAGTCGCCCGTGAAAACGCAGCGCATAGCGCGCGGCACGAACGGTCTGCGCCAAAGTCGCCGTAAACTCATGCCTCGCCCTGGCAACACCAGGCCGGGAGTTCACCTGACCATGCGCCACCGGCCGATAAGGCGGATTGGAAAGCACCAGATCAAAACTTTCCGGCGGATACAAGTTCTCAATCTCACGATAATCTCCCTGCCGGACTACAATCCGCTCCGTGAGGCCATTCAAGGCTACGCTGCGGGCCGCCATATCGGCCATGGCAGTATTCAGTTCCACAGCCTCAATATGCGCTGCCTGATCGGCAATCAGCAACGGCATAACACCGGTTCCCGTTCCCAGATCCAAAACCCGGCAGCAGCGTCCATAGCGAGGAAAATGAGCCAGCAAAACCGCATCTAAGGAAAAGCAAAACTCCTCTTGATTCTGAATAATCTGCCGGCCGCTCTTACCCAGGGAGTCAATCCGTTCCTCAGGCCTGAGGTTTATGGTCGCCATGTGTTTCATTCTCCTGTGGCTTTTCAACATTTCCCGCCGCATTCCCCTGCCGCGAGTGCCCATGTCCTTCATGCGAATGCCCATTACGCGGCCGATTCTCACGGGAAGAATGATTTTCGTACGAGCGCTTCTCCCGGGAAGACCCCTCAGTCGGACGCGCATCACCAGACTTTTCGCCTTCTGCCGTCACGGCTGCGGCTACGGCAGCTGCTTCCGCCGGCGTCCCGATCATCTCTTCATCTTTCTCGACAATGTCTTCCCACGAAGCCACAATTGTCTTGCGGTCATCCAGCAGAATCGTCGCCGTCCGGCGCTGCTGATTCAGCGAAATCACTTTACCCTCGCCATCCACACTGACGACGCGCGATCCCTGCTTCGGCGGCAGGATCTTTTTCTTGGGACACTGCTTGCAATAGCAGTCATTTTCATATTTCAGGCAACACATCAAACGGCCACAGATTCCCGATATTTTCGTTGGATTCAGCGACAAGTTCTGTTCCTTTGCCATGCGAATAGAAACCGGCTCAAAATCGCCCAAGAAAGTAGCGCAGCAAAGCGGACGGCCACAGCAACCGATCCCGCCCATCAATTTGGCCTCATCACGCACACCAATCTGACGCAGCTCAATGCGCGTGCGGAACACGGATGCCAAATCTTTCACCAGTTCCCGGAAATCAATACGGCCATCCGCCGTAAAGTAAAAAATGATCTTATTGATATCAAACGTATATTCAACGCCAACCAGTTTCATCGGCAATTTATGCAAGGCAATCTTTTGCGCGCAAATCGTAAAAGCCTCTTTTTCCTGCTCTGCATTGCTCGCAACCTTCGCCCGATCCGCCGCTGTAGCTTTGCGCTGTACCATTTTCAGCGGCAGCACAACAGCAGAATCCTCTACCTCGCGCGGGCCGATGACCGCCCGGCCATATTCAATCCCACGCGCTGTCTCAACAATGACATCGTCATCCTTCTGAATGCTCAGATCCCCCGGACCAAAATAATATATCTTGCCCGCCTGCTTGAAGCGAACTCCTACCACTGTCTGCAATTTGTTTCCTCCTCTATTGCAAGTCCCTCAACTGAAGCAAAAATGCTTCCATGAGCAACCTGTTATTCACATTGGAACGGACCAACCGATGCTCTGTCTCTCCGGTAATAGCCGCTGCGACAAAAACCTGACGTTCCGGCAAATGCGGCAAAAGAGACGCCAGACCAGTCATCAGATCCGGATGATACAATCGTCCGGATCCGCCGCTGTAAAGCACCAGCAGATCCCGCAGCAGCATCCGAAAATAACGCAGCCACTGCGCCAATGGCTCGCGGCCTAAAGCCCCGAGACGCTTTCCCTGTTCCCATATCACAGCCATATCCGTCAACGGCAGCAACTGCAGCACCGACATTGCATCATCCCGCAGAGCCAGCCCTCCATCGCCGGCCAACTGCATAGCCCGACCGGCGCTGCCATCGGCTAAAGCCGCCAGAACCAGCGCCTGTTCAGCCGCCACGCCCTGCTGAACCAGAGCAGCGGCGACCTCGTCCGCTGACAGCGGCCCGAACATCACCGGCGTACAGCGGGACAAAATCGTGTCCAACAGCGAAGAACGCATGCTGCTGACTAAAATAAACACCGCTTGCCCCGATGGCTCTTCCAGCGTTTTCAGCAAGCTGTTGGCCGCGGTTTCATTCATAAGATCGGCCTCATCCAGCAGCACCACTCGGCGCGCTGACAAAATCGGCACCCGCGCTGTCTCTGTTTCCATTGCACGGATTTGTTCAATCCGAATGCTGCGAGCAGATTTTCCCCGGCTTTCCGGCGCAATCCGATAAAAATCCGGATGCGTCTCCGAACGCATGGCCTGGCACGAAGGACAATGTCCACAAGGCCGTTGACCAGGCGCAGCGCACAATAAAGCGGCCGCCAGGACCTCGGCTGTCAGACGCTTTCCGGTTCCCTCCGGACCGCAGAACAGCAGCGCATGCGGCACCCGATCCCCGACCAGCAGCTGCTGCAGCCGTTCTTTATTCACTTGATGCCCCAGAATACTTTCCCATGAAATTTCCATTACATATACAAATCCACCAACATGCCGCGAATGGCATCCTGGCCCGCTACAATATCCAGCCCGTCCGTCTGGCCCAAACGAATATGTTCCGCCATCTTTTCAAGCTCTTTATCAATTTTGCGCACAGTTGTATATACCTTCTGCCGTCCCAACCGGTCCCAGCCCGACTGGGTATGCAGCGAATACATCTGAGATACCGCTTCGCCCACAAAAGACTTAACGAGATTCCTATATTCTTTCAGCTCGTCATATGTTGGCGTTTTCGTGAGTTTTGCGCCTTGTTCATCAATCTTACGCAACAATTCTTCCAGCTGCTGGCGCGTCATACTCTCCTGTTTATCCGACAGCTGCGCGGAAAACGCCGTATCCGCTGCCTGTACATGCCCCGAAGGCTCATGGGCCATCTCCGGCATGGAGGAGCGCTGCGCGGCCAAAGCGTCTATTTTCATTATTGTCACCTTTTCTCTCCAGGGTGAATCAATGCAAAATTTTCCGACTCTACTCTAGATTATAATTGTTTCCTGAGAAATAAGCAATAAAAAAAGCACCGGACCGCCCGCTTCTGGCCCGATGCGGAATACAGCCGACAGCTGCAGCGCCGCTAAGACAAAAACCACGATTTTCTGCCGCATCCGACGCCGCAGAAGCGTTGATTTGAATTTACCGCCCGCAGCTCTCTGTCGGTTCGCGAACCACAATACAATTTCTTCCTGCAGCTTTTGCTTCATAAAGCAGCTGATCCGCTCTTTGAAATAACGTAGTAAAAGAATCACCCGTCTGCAATCCGGCCAACCCGCCGCTCACCGTAACATGTGTGGGACTGTCCTGCGGTCCCGCAAACACTTCATTGGCAAATTGCCGCCGAATCTTGTCCAAGACGACCAGTGCCTGGCCCGAAGTCAAGGCAGGAAACAATATGACAAACTCTTCGCCGCCGAAGCGGAAGGCTGTTTGTGACGAAGACAGATTTTCCAAAATAATTTTGCTAAAACACTTTAATACCTGATCACCATACCAATGTCCATATGTATCATTGTAGTTTTTAAAAAAATCAATATCCAGAATTGCCAGCGCCAAAGCACTCTGTCCGGCAACGGCTTGCGCCATCTCCTGCGAAATAATTTCTTTCATATAGCGGCGATTATAGAGTCCCGTCAGATCATCCGTAAAGCTCAGATCCCGGTAATAATGAACATTATCAATTAATTTCATTTCTTTCACTTTCAAAGCTTTAAACCGAGAAGATAAGGCTAACGAAAGTAGGATTGCTTCCGACGCCGTGGCTATCATCAATATATTTTCCGCCTGCAGGCGCGACGGAAAAATTACCCAACTCAAAATACCCAGCGCCAGAATTCCCCACGCCAGCAAATAAAAGCCCGCAGGACGAAAACCACACTGCCAGCGAAGCCACGCCGCCGTTACAAAAAACACCGGTTCAAAAATGCCCAATCCATGCGCCAGTAAATTGGCCCACAGATCCTTACCCGCCAGCCCCAACAATCCACAAAGAACAGCCATCGCCAGGCACCCCCGCAGCAAGATATGCACCATTCCCTGCTCCGACTCCAATTGCAAGAAACGCTCGGTAAACAGAATGGAAAAAGCAAAAACTGCCGCCAGACACAGCCAAAAGAGCACATTATACAGTCCCGGAGAAAGCTGAAACCAAAGCGCCAAATGACCATGTGCATTTAACTGGTAAATAAGCATAAAGAAAATGTACAAAACATAAAACGAATAAGTTCCATCACGCAAGGCCAATGCTATAAACAAATTATAAAGCAGCATAGCCAATAAAATACCATAAAACCCGCCATAAAGAAAATCTTTCACAATGATATTTTTAAAAAAATCTTTTTCCGACCACAACTGAACCGGCAGGCGCAGGGCAGAAATACTTTCCAAACGCAAAAAAACAAAGCCGCCGGCCGGATACCCATTGGGAACTACAAATGCCCAATCCGGGGTCCAGACCTCATGTACCATAGGCCGCTGGCTCTGGCCGCCCTGTTTTTCCACATAAGATAAAGACGGCCCCTCTCCAACCGGAAAATAGACGCGCAGCCAGCTGATATTTGGATTAGCAAACTGCAAAAACAACCGTTTGGAACCATCGGCCACCGTTGGCAGAGAAAAGCGCACCCAGAAAACCGACGCCGAGACTCCCAGCGACAAATCATCACCTTTATAAGAATGAAACTGATCCGCAAAGTCTGGACGGCATATCGTTGAGAAGTCCACCTGCCCGGTCGTATCCTCAAAAACCATAAAATTTCTGATTTGTATGGCCGACTCCGATGCCGGAACCCGTCCGGTCAAAAACAACAAAATCGCAGCACAGCAGAGCGCAGTAACCAGAAATACAACATAGTGAAAATATTTTCTTATAATATCGCGCCCCGCCCGCCTGTCAAGCCTCATACGCAACCATACCCAATATCTGTCCGACCCCTCTTCTACAGCCTGCCGCCCGCACCGGAATCCCCATTGGAAATATCTTGTGTTCCAGCATAGCATAAAAGATGAAGCCTTGTCCAGCCATTCTTGATGGTTTTGAAATCACTGCCTGTCGCAAATGAAACGTACTCTGCACACGAATAAGCCACTGGTACCAATGACGCCGGACACGATCTGCCACGCGCCGCCTTAGAGCTTCCAGGGTGGCACGCAAAAAGCAATTGCCCTGCGCAGCGCCGATCTTTTCTATTCAGCCGCTGTCCGGCCGTTTTTGTACGTCTCCGTAATCAAAGCTTTTACCAAATCACCGGCCTTGATCAGATCCTGCACAATGATCTGTTCTTCCGGCGTATGATTCTTGGTATACCCCAGCGTCAACCCCACGGTTGAAATCCCATGCACATTAAAATGATTGCCATCCATGCCACCGCCGCCAGCGCAGCAAACCGGCGATATCCCCAACCCGGCCAGAGCTCTTTTCGCTGTCTGCACAACCGGCAGCTCCTCGGATAAAGAAAACGAATGGTACAGTACCTGCACCTGAACCTCTATCTTTGCATGATATTCTGCGGCTGTATCGGCAAACACTTTTTTTATTTCATCAATATAAGCATCCATTTCCCCCTGCTTCAAACTGCGAACTTCGCCCAAAATCTCTACGGCATCACAGACAACATTCGTACTGCTGCCGCCATGAAACGAACCAAAGTTTGCGGTTGTATACGGCGTAATACGCCCTTCCCGCAGACGGCTTAAAGCAACAGCAGCAACCCGGATAGCACTCAGCCCCTTTTCCGGTTCACTTCCCGCATGTGCGCTGCGGCCTTTCACCCGGACCTGAATCTTACATTTTGTCGGCGCCTGCAAAACAATTCGTCCGATCCGTCCCGGAGCATCAAGCACATACGCCTGCCGGGACTGCAGCTGAGAAAAATCCAAGCACCGTGAGCCGGCAACGCCAAGTTCTTCACAAATAGAAAATACAACTTCAATATCACCATGCGGGCACCCCTCGGCCAGAACTTGCCGCAAACCCGCCAGAATAGCGCAAAGCCCGCCGACATCATCGGCGGCTAAAATGGAGTTTCCCGAACTGCGCAAAAGCGTCCCATTGTCGGCCGATACAGGACGAATCGCCCCATCATTGCCAACCCGGTCCATATGTGCGGAAAGCAAAATAGCCGGAATCCCCAATTCCCCCGGCAAACGGGCAATAATATTGCCCGTATTGCCCTGCAGCTTTTCCCCGGCAGAATCCTCCACAACCGACAATCCCATAGATGTCAGCTTTTGTTTCAAGACATCCGCGATCTTTCGCTCATCCCGTGACTGTACCGGAATTTTAACTAATTCGGCAAACTCTTCTATAATATCAGTATTCATAACTACGATTGCCTCCTTTAAGATATTGGATGGAGGCGGGCAAAAGCCAGCGCCGTATCCATTCCAACAACGAGTTTTTTTCAGCGTTGAATTACATTATAACATAACCCGATCAAAACTTTCACAAAAAGCAAACATATCTGTATATAGTTTTATTTTTTTAAAACTATTCTGCAATTTTTTTTGAAAGCTTATTCTATCTTATTTAGCAATTTAGAATCCGGCGATAGCGCACCTCCCGCTGCCAGTCGAAATCATTTGCGGCCCGCAATATTTTAACACATAAAGAAGGCTGCCCTGGATAAAGATATACCTTTTTATGTCCTCCCCGTCCAATTAAATAGGATTCGGAAAGTTGTAATGGATTGTTGCTTTTATGGTGTTCTTTAAACAATCTTTTCACCTGCCCCATCCCAATATTGATTGTCATTGCTCAGCAACTCCGACAAAACGAAACCGCATCCCGGGTCGCAGTTCTTTTGCATTGACTTGCACCTTGACATTAAAACTGACAATATCGCTGGCATCGCCGCGTTCACTGGTAGCACGGGTAGTTGCAAACTCTGATTTTTTACTGATATCTACCACCGTTCCCTGCACCTGCGTCTTACCGTCACGCGCTTCCAAAATCAACTGTTGCTGCAGCGAAAACTGCGGCAATTTAGTTTCCGGCACTTTAAAATCTACCCAGTTGTCCAAAGAATCCTGTACGGCAACTAATGGCGTTCCCTGCGAAATCATCGAGCCTTCCTCAATATACTTGGCCGTTATGACTCCATCAAAAGGCGCCCGGATCAGCGTTTCATCCAGCGAAACTTGAATCTGACTCTTAGCGGCTTCCGCTTCTGTCAATTTACGCTGCAGCACCTCCTCGCTATCCCGGTTGACATCCACCTGCAAAAGCGCTGCCTGCGCTTTTACCAACGAGGCTTGGGCGGCTGCATAGGCGGCCTGACTCGTCTGATATTTCGTGCGATAGGTTTCAAAAAGCTGCTGCGGTACCGCGCCTTCGCCTACCAATTCCTGATAGCGCAGAAAATCTGCTTTGGCCAATGACAGGTTTGCTTCGGCCGAATTTACCGCTGCAGCAGCCGCTGCCACATCAGAATGAGTGGTTCCATCCTGCATAGCGGTTTGCGCTGCCGCCTGTGTCTGCTGGGCCCGTAAGGCACCGACAGCAGCCAAAGCCTGCGCCGCTTGTGTCAAAAGATCCCGTTGATCAATCCGGGCAATAATCTGCCCCTGTTTGACCAAATCGCCCTCTTTAACATTGAGTTGAACAACCCGCCCACTGATCTTGGAATGAACGTCGATTTCCTTGGCGTCTGCCCTTCCCCAAAAGCAGCCGTCTGTCTCTGCCGCCGCCCGGCTTGTTCCGCAGCCGCTGTAGAGGCATAAGCTGGCTACGCCAAAAATCAATAGCGCCAGCTGCAGCCATGCATGTTTTTTTTGCATGATAAAACTCCTTCTTTCATAAAGAACTAAGATACTCAATATATTCTTTTAAGTATCTATAAGGTAAAAAGGAAAGCAAGGATAACCGGGTGAGTTTCCTTGCCCCTTTGCTGAACTATGCTATTAGTTCTCATTGGTCATAGCGCATCTTTTATTTCTATTCCTGTGAATAAAATATCGCCCAAAGATTCCAACGCATTGCTATACGTCAGATTGCTATGCTGCAGAAATTCAAAACTTGACAACGCCTCTGAGGTAACAATCAAACATTGCCGCATGACCTCCAGATTGACCTGGCGAAATTCCTTGCGGTCAATCCCTTCCTGCAGCAGTTCCATCAGAACATCAATTTTTTGTTCACGAAACCGGGTCCAACGCCGCCACGATTTTTCATAATCAACGCGCAAATCCGTATACACACTTTTGTCAAAACGCTTAAAAGCTTCAGTGTAAAGTTTGATAAAAGCAGTCACTTTATGGCGGACCGGACCAGACATCGCGCGAATCTTCCTTTCCTCGATGTCAAAATGTGCCATCAAATAAGTCATAACGGCATCCATAAGTTGTTCTTTAGATAACACAATTTTATATAAAGAAGTTTTACTCATATGCAGCCGTCGGGTAATATCATCCATATGAAATCGTAAGGAGTGGATCTGTATTTCTTCCAATGCCGCTAAAATAATTCGCTCATCCATCAGTGCTCCTCCTGCTAGTACTCGTTTATTTGTTTCAAGTACTAGCGTTATTATAGCGCGTTGCCTTAAAAATGTAAACCACTGCTGCCATAAATAAAATATATACAAAAAGCATCGGCTGAACCGATGCTTTTTGATAAATCTGGTTTCTGTTCTGTTGAAAACCGTCAACCCAAACCCATGTTGACGATGGCAAACTCAATAATTGTGCGCTACCTGTTGGAAATATGCCTGCGGATGATCACAAACCGGGCAAACCTGCGGCGCCTGAGCGCTTTCGCATACGTAACCGCAATTCATGCACTGCCAAATAATCTTTTCATTTTTCTTAAACACTTGATCTTCTTTAATATTCGACAACAACAATTGATAACGGGTATCATGTTCCTTTTCTATTTTCGCCACGGCCGTAAAGAGAGCGGCGATTTTGGTAAATCCTTCTTCTTTGGCAGTTTTAGCAAATTCAGGATACATCGAGGTCCATTCATAATGCTCTCCCGCTGCCGCCGCCACCAAATTATGTTCTGTATCGCCAATACCTTCTACCAGCTTAAACCAAATCTTAGCATGTTCTTTTTCATTACCAGCTGTCTCTTCAAAAACATTTGAAATCTGGACATAGCCATCTTTTTTGGCCTGGGAAGCATAATAGGTGTACTTGTTACGCGCCTGCGACTCACCGGCAAAAGCTGCCCATAAATTCTTTTCGGTCTGTGAACCTTTCAATTCCATATAAATCTCCCCTTATCCATAAAATTTATTCATCCCGTCATAATGGCGAAATCAATAGCTATTATTAATTATAACAGATTGCTGCCAAAGGTCAATCAATTCCGCTCATTTACATTTTCTTTACCGGCAACAATCCACGAGAAAGCGCAATAGCGCCGGTACGAGCAATTTCAATAATTTCATATTCAGACAGGACTTCACAAATAGCATCAATCTTTCCCTGCTCGCCAGTAAGTTCAATCACCACATCTTCCGGCCCGACATCAACAATTTTAGCCCGAAAAATATTCACAACATTGATGATATCTGCTCGATTGTTCCGATTCGCCCGAACCTTTATCATTACGAGCTCCCGTTTGATGGATTCTACCTTGCTGAGATTAACAATTTTTATAACATCAATAAGTTTTGAAAGCTGATTGACCACCTGCTCCAGTTCTCGTTCACTCTCGACTGAAACCACAATATTAATGCGCGTGACCTCGGCCTCTTCCGTATAACCGGCTGAAATACTTTCAATATTGAAGGCACGGCGGCTGATGAGACCGGATACATGCGTGAGCACACCCGGTTTATTATCGACAAGGACTGCCAGTAAAAATTTTTTCATGCTTCGCCGCCTCCCAAAATCATCTGGTCCAACCGTTTGCCGCCCGGCACCATAGGCAGCACATCCTCCGTATCCGGCACCATGACATCAATCAAGATCGGCCCCTCATGCGCCAACGCTTTGCGAAGGCCGCTTTCCAGCTTGGCCGGTTCGCTGATGCGGCAGCCGGCAACGCCCATCGCTTCCGCCAGCTTCACCAGATCCGTATGCCCGTTCAGCAGCGATTCCGAATAATGCCGGTCATAAAACATCCGCTGCCATTGTGCTACCATCCCCAATACATGATTATGCAGTACAATCACTTTGACATCAATCTGATAATCGGCCGCCGTCGCCAGCTCCTGACAATTCATCATGATACTGCCATCGCCGGTAAAAAGCACAACCTGTTTCTGCGGCTGCCCCAGTTTCGCTCCCAAAGCAGCCGGCAGTCCGTAGCCCATGGTGCCAAGCCCGCCCGAAGTAATAAACTGCCGCGGCCGCCGCGGCGTATAAAATTGCGCCGCCCACATCTGATGCTGCCCGACATCGGTCACGATAAGCGTTTGATCATCACTCATACGGCTGACCATCTCCACCAGCGCCTGCGGCATAATGCAGCCAGTATCTTTTTTATAGGTAAAAGGCTTTTCATGATGCATAGCAATGACATACTGCCGCCACATGGAATACCGCCCTTTATAATCCGCCGCAGAACTCTCGAGCCGCTGCCGAAAAAGAGGCAGCGACCAACGCAGATCGCCCAGCACCGGATAATCGACGCGTACATTTTTATTGATCTCCGCTGCATCGACTTCAAAATGAGCAATCTTGGCCCGCGGGGCAAACTCCTCAACAACGCCCGTCACCCGATCATCAAAACGAACGCCAATCCCTACCAGCAAATCGCATTCCATAATCGCCATATTCGCTGCATAAGATCCGTGCATCCCAGCCATACCAAAAGCTGCCTCATCAGCGGGATCCGCACACCCGAGTCCCATGAGCGTGCTCACGACGGGAATACCGGTACGCGCCAGAATCGCCCGCAAATCCGCCGTCTCATCTGATAAAGTAACGCCGCCGCCAATAAAGAACAACGGGCGTCTGGCCGCCTGCAGGGCGGAAAAAACCACATCAATTTCTTTTTCCTGCCCGGTAAACTTTCCGGAATACCCTCTTAAATGAACAGTATGCGGATATTCATAGTTAAATTCTTCCGCAAAAACATCTTTAGCGATATCAATGACCACCGGGCCAGGCCGTCCGGTGCGGGCGATAAAAAAAGCTTCCTTCATCACCCGCGGCAAGTCAGCGGCCCGTTTCACCAGATAATTATGCTTGGTAACCGGCGTAGTAATCCCGCAAATATCCGCTTCCTGAAAAGAATCCTTGCCAATATAGGGATTGGCAACCTGCCCGGTAATGCAGACCAACGGAACAGAATCCATATTGGCCGTGGCGATACCGGTCACCAAATTCGTTCCCCCCGGCCCCGATGTAGCAAAACAGACGCCGACGCGTCCCGTGGCCCGTGCATAGCCATCGGCTGCATGCACTGCACCTTGTTCGTGTTTTGTCAAAATATGCGGAAACTTCATCTTATACAATTCATCATATAATGTCAGCACGGCTCCTCCCGGATAACCGAATACAACATCTACCTGTTCTTTCTTCAGGCTTTCCAAAACCGCCCGGGCACCATTCATCAACAAAAGAATACCCCCTCTATATAATATTACAAAAGAAAATATTTTATTATCATTTTACTAATGTTATGTGAACTGTAGTACCTAAAAAATACTACATAGATTTCCTGCAACTTCGCTTTATTATATCAATAAAAAAGCAAAAAGTATAGCCTGACTAAAAAAGTCTTTTGGCTTTCTTATCCCGGCCGGCAGCAGGATAATTTACCGGGAAAACTCGTAAGGAAACCTTGATTTGTGATATAATGGACGTGTCTTTTCATTACGTACAAAGGAAGCGAGGACTTGTATGATCATAGAAGAAATTAGTGCGGTCATTGCCCGGGAACTTGGCATACGCAGGGCGCAGGTGGAAGCCGCTATCCGGCTCCTTGACGACGGCAACACCGTTCCTTTTATTTCCCGATACCGGAAAGAAGCTACCGGCGAACTGGATGAAGAACAAATACGCACCGTCGAAGAACGTTTGGCCTATTTGCGGAACCTGGTAAAACGCCAAAATGAGATTCTGACAAAAATAGAGGAACAGGGTAAACTGACGCCAGAGCTGCGCCAGTCCATTGAAAAAGCGGAAAAACTGACTGAGTTAGAGGATCTGTATCTGCCCTATAAGCAAAAAAAACGCACCCGGGCACAAATCGCCCGGGAAAAAGGACTGGAGCCGCTGGCATCAGCCATGTTGCTGCAGGTAAATACCAGTGACACTGCCGAAATCGCCGCCGCAAGTTATATGAATGAAGAAAAAAATGTTCTGACCGCCGCAGAAGCGCTGGCCGGAGCCATGGATATTATTGCGGAAACGATCGCCGAAGATGCCGGTCTGCGCCAAAGACTGCGCGAACATCTCTGGCAGACGGCTTTTCTTTCTACCGAACTCAATGCCAGCGCAGAAGAAAGCCAGACTTTTTTGATGTACGACAACTACAAAGAACCCGTGCGCACATTACCTTCACATCGAACGCTGGCCATTAACCGCGGTGAAAAAAAAGGCTGCCTCAAAGTTCGGCTGGAGACAGACCACGAGGCAAACATCGAACGGCTGTACCGCCATGTATACCGGCAGCCGTCGATTTTTGCTGAAGCGCTGCGCCTGGCGGCAGCCGATGGCTATAAACGCCTGCTGCTGCCGGCTATGGAACGGGAAATCCGTACCCAGCTAACCGAAAATGCCGAAAAGCAAGCCATACATGTGTTTGGCGCCAATCTGAAACAGCTTTTATTGCAAGCGCCGCTGGCAGGACATACCGTCATGGGGCTGGACCCTGGCTACCGTACCGGCTGCAAAATGGCCATTGTCGATGCGACTGGACGCGTGCTCGACCACGATGTCCTCTATATTACCATGAGTGAGGATGCCCGCCAACGTTCCGCCAAAAAAGCTCTGGCGCTGATAAAAAAATATCAGGTTACCCTGATCTCTATTGGCAACGGCACCGCTTCATATGAAACCGAAGCTTTTACGGCCCAGCTGATCAAAGAGAACCAATTGGCGATACACTATCTTATTACCAATGAAGCAGGCGCTTCTGTTTACTCCGCATCGAAATTAGCGAAAGAAGAAATGCCGGATTTTGACGTAACGGTCCGCGGCGCGGTATCCATTGCCCGCCGGGTGCAGGATCCGCTGGCTGAACTGGTAAAAATTGACCCGCAGGCGATTGGCGTCGGCCAATACCAGCATGACGTAAATCAAAAAGAGTTGGCAGGAACGCTCGACGCTACCATTGAATCTTCCGTTAACCATGTAGGCGTCGATCTGAACACGGCCTCGCCGGCATTACTGAAGCATATCTCCGGCATTAACGCTACGATTGCCAAAAACATTGTCGCCTATCGCAATGAACATGGCCGCTTCCAAAACCGCCGCGAACTCATGAACGTTTCCCGGTTAGGCGAAACGGCTTTTACACAGTGCGCCGGCTTTTTGCGTATTGCCGGCGGCACAATGCCGCTGGATAACACGCCGGTACATCCGGAGTCATATCGTCTGGCGGAGAAAATTCTGACCCGATTGAATAGTGATACGGAAACCCTCACGGATAAAAAAGATCTGGAGTTTTTGCAAGCCAAACTGAAACTGGTTAATCCAATCCATCTGGCCGAGGAACTAAAAGCCGGTCTGCCCACCATCCGCGATATATTGGACGCGCTGGCCCGGCCGGGCCGCGATCCGCGAGAAGACTTACCGGCTCCGCTCACGCGGCAGACCATCGTAAAATTATCGGATATAAAACCGGGAATGCTCATGCGCGGTACCGTTCGTAATGTCACAGATTTTGGCGTTTTTGTTGATATTGGCATCAAAACAGCCGGACTTATCCATATTTCCGAGCTGGCGTCCCGCCGTGTCAAACATCCGCTGGATGTTGTTTCCGTCAGCGATATTCTGACCGTCATTGTTTTATCAGTTGATGAAAAACGGGGCCGCATAGCCCTCAGTCTGAAGCAAGTCCCTAAGGAGGAACACGCATGACCCTGCTCGAAGAAACCATAACGAATATTGCCCCGCCCGATACAAATGCCGCCGACAAAATACGCACGCAGCTGACTGCCGCCATGCACAATCAAACTGCCCTTGGCGACTTAGCAACGCTTTTGACGGATTATGCTGCGATTACCGGCAATACGACGCCGGAAAAACCGAAAAAATGCACAATTGTCTGCTGCGCCGACCATGGTGTCGCCGCCATGAAAGTCAGCGCCTACCCGCCGGAAACGACCGTACAAATGACGGCCAATTACCTGATTTCCCGCGGCGCTGTCGCCAATGCGCTTTCAAATTTCGCCGAGTCTGAACTGTTGGTCGCCGATCTGGGCATTGCCGCGCCTACCGGCCATCTGCCGGGGCTGATCCAGCGCAAAATTGCGCTGGGAACCAAAAATTGCGCCGTTGGGCCAGCCATGACCCAGGAACAGGCGCTGCAGGCCATTGATACGGGCATTGAGCTGGCAGCCTCCTGCTGCGCCAAAGGCTGCTGCTGCTTCCTGCCCGGAGAAATGGGCATTGCCAACACAACTGCCAGCGCCGCCATTGTCGCCACCATCTGCCAGCTTTCCCCGGAACAAGCCACCGGACGCGGCACGAATATCTCCGACGAGCGGCTGAAAGTAAAAATCGATGTTGTCCGGCAGGCACTGCAGACAAATCAACCGGATCCGACGAACGGACTGGATGTCCTGACCAAAGTCGGCGGCTTTGAACTCGGCTGCATTACCGGCATTATCCTCGGCGCCGCGGCCCATCATGCTTTCGTTGTCCTGGACGGATTCAATACCGGCGCGGCAGCACTGATCGCCTATACCCTCTGCCCGCGGGTTCATCATTATCTCATGGGCTCGCATCTTGCCGCTGAGCCGGCGCATGGCGCAATCCTGGAAAAACTGGGGCTTCACCCGTACATGGACATGAAATTCCGGCTCGGCGAAGCTACCGGTTCTTCGATTGCCGTCAATCTTCTTGACGCGGCTATTCTGGCCTATAAATATCTTATCCAACCAGTCGAAGACCAGTTGGAAGAAAAAATGCTTTTTTCCCATGAAACCATGCCGGCGCATGCGCATCAGCTGACGGACAAAACCTTCAATTTTTATCTGCACACCTTCCCGGAACTATCCAAAAATGCTATGGAAGCTTGTCAGCTGCGTATTGACAATCTCGCCAAACCGATTTACAGTCTAGGTTACCTTGAACAGATTGCGGTGGAACTTGCCGGTATTTTAGATGATGAACGTCCTGACCTCGGCCTGAAACGAGCATTGCTCTGCTTTGCCGGTCCAAAACTAACGCCGGCGCAGCGGCAGCTCACTGCGGCTTTTGCCAAACACGCCGGAGCGGAAGTCACCATCGGACACCTGCGGCCGGACTGTCCGCCGACAGAAGCTTTTGACTTTGGACGGACGACCGCCGAAGACATCACCTTCACCGCGCCGATCCTGGCTGTCGCATTTGCCGAAGCCTCGCCACAAGCATCCGGCTCCAGCCGAATCGCCCTTCTGAAAGAAGCGCTTTGCCTGCCGGACGGCGAATTACGTTATCCAGCCGATGATTTTTTATGTCATGTACCACAACTTTTAAAAACAGAGGTATCGGCCCTGATGGGCGCCATGATTGCAGCGGCGCACAACAGTTCGCTGATTGTACTGGATGATGAAGCGACGGAGATTGTCGCCCGGTATACCGAGCTGCTTTGCCCGGCGATCAAGCCCTTTATTCTGCATACACAACCCGCCCTATTGCAGCTGGGCATGACCGTTACCGGCGGCTGCATTGCTTGTCTCGGCATCAAAATTGTCGATGCGGCCCTTCATATGCTCAACGATATGAAAACATTTGCCGAAGCCCGCGTTGCCGTAGCGCACGATGGCCCCGGCGCCGGTCGTCAGGCAGAATAAAAGGATTGAAAAACAAGTGAGGCGGCTGCACGAAAATGTGCGGCCGCCTCACTTGTTTTTCAATTGCTCCATTGAATCGACCAAAAAACCGGTATTTAATAAAACATAATCTTACCCAGCTGATATACCAAAAAAGTCACCAGCCAGGCCATGCCAAACTGAAAGAAAATTGTGAGCCCCGTCCAGCGCCAGCTTTCCGTCTCCTTTTTTATGGTTGCCAGCGTCGCCACACAAGGAACATACAACAAACAAAAAGTCATCATAGCATACGCATTCAATGCGCCGAACCCCATGGATGAAAGTAAGGAAGCCATCGTTCCCATGCCAGCCGGCGAATTGATATTGCTGATGCCAAACAGCACAGCACAGCTGGAAACAACCACTTCCTTGGCGGAAATTCCGGCAATAATCGCCGTGACAATCTGCCAATACCCCAGTCCAATAGGGGCAAAGAACGGCGTCACCAATTGTCCGATTCCGGCGCCAAAGCTCTGCGTCATTTCTTTCGTATAGCCGCCGGAGCCAAAATTCAGCAAAAACCACATAATCACCGACGCAACAAAAATCGTTGTTCCCGCTTTCGTTAGATAATCCTTGATTTTTTCCATAACATAGATATAAATCGTATTCATGCTGGGTCGCTTATAATCTGGCAGCTCAATAAGCAAAGCGTTGACTTCCCGCTCTTGATCAAAAAGATGCAGAACCAGAGCCACAACAACGGCTACGGCCATCCCGATTATATACATCGAATAGGCCGCTAATAACGCATGGTTGGCAAAGAAAATTTCCGAAAACAACACATATATCGGCAAGCGGGCACTGCAGGACATAAACGGCGTCACCAGCATTGTTTTATAGCGATCACGCTTATTCTCCAATACCCGGGAAGCCATAATCGCCGGCACCGAACAACCAAACCCCAGAATCATTGGTATAAAAGCTCTGCCAGATAAACCCAGCCGGGCCATAATACCATCCATAACATAGGCCACCCTCGAAATATAACCGCTGTCCTCAAGAAAAGCCAGCGCCAAAAACAGAATAAAAATATTTGGTAAAAACATCAGTATGCCGCCGACACCCGCAATAATCCCATCGACGACCAGAGAAATCAGCATCTCACTGGCCCCGGCTGCGCCCAGAAAAGTAGTCGCGACCGATCCCAACACATCCAGTCCCGACTCACAATAGGATTTGATCCAGTCGCCCACCGTAAACGTCAGAAAAAAAACAGCAGCCATAATAGCCAGAAAGGCCGGCAACCCCAACCAGTTATGCGTGAGCAGCCGGTCAATATGATTGGTGAGTTCTTCTTTGGCTTCCCGATGCACCAGCACTTCACTCATAATCTCATCAATGAAATCATATTTTTGATTGATGATCTCTTGTTCATAGCTATGATCGAGCACTTCCGGCAAGTCAAGCGGATACTTGGCGGTAATCTCAGCATCCTGTTCCAATAACTTAATTGCCGTCCAGCGATGATTGCTGATATCCGTATATTTTATCTGCAGCGCCTCGATAATGCGGTCGATTTTATCCTCGACTTCATCCGTATACACCATGGCAAATTCGCGATGATGCTGATGCCGATGCCGGGAAGACGTGGAATGATTGTGTATCAGCGGCATCTGACCTTCCTGCCGCAGATGATGATGATGGGCAACCGCATGAATCAGGATATCGAGGCCGCGCCGTTCCCGTGCCGAAATAGGAATCACCGGTATTCCCAGCATTTCCGGAAAACGATGCAGATCAATCTCCATACCGCGCTTCTCAACAATATCCATCATATTGAGGGCCAATACAACCGGTTTTCCCAGTTCCAGCAGCTGCAGCGTCAGATACAGATTACGTTCCAGGGACGAAGCGTCGGCCACATCGATAATCGCATCAACCTCGTCGCTCAGGATATACTGCCGCGCTACCTTCTCTTCCATTGTATAGGAAGTCAGACTATACGTCCCCGGTAAATCGACTAAATGATAAATATGATCATGAAGGCGCATCGCGCCTTCTTTTTTCTCCACTGTCACGCCCGGCCAATTGGCAACCTTTAGATTGGCGCCGGTATAAGCATTGAACAACGTTGTCTTACCGCAATTCGGATTGCCGACAAACCCGATCGTGATTTCTCCTTGTTCCGTCATGCAGCCGCCTCCCTTACTTCAATGCTGCCGGCAATGCCGGATCCAATCGCAAATCGCGTGCCGCGCACAAAAATAATCAGAGCGCCATGCTGCTTGCGATTCAAAACCATCAATTTGGTTCCTGGCAAAATTCCCAATGCCTCCAGCCGACGCTCCAATGTAAGTTCCAATGCGACCTTTTCCACAATATAAACTTTGCCGGCCCTGCCCTCATCCAACTTCATGCCAGTCCTCCCTAAAATTGAGATTGTTTCTCTATTTCATCATTATAGCATAAAAAAAACCGGCCCTGCAAAAATATCTTATTTTGCAAATAAAAAAACCGGACGGTAAACTGCTACAAGGCAGCTTCCGCCCGATTTTTTCTTGGTAAAACAGCTTACAAATCCACCCGGAATTTTTGCACCTGCTGCCGCAATTCATTAGCCAGTTCGGCCAGATTATGGCTGGCAGAAGCAAACTCTTCCATCGTTGCCGACTGTTCCTGCGCCGCCGCCGAAACAGCCTGCGTGGAAGCCGCGCTCTTTTTGCCCACCGCTTCAATAGCCACCACCGTATCCATGACTTTTTTATTTTCTTCCGCCATGCCGGAAATAGACTCGGCTATTTCATAAATACGTTCGGTGATTCCATGAATGCTGGCATTCAGTCCGGCAAAAGCCGTATCTGCCGACCGGACAGCCGCCAGTCCCGAAGCAACATTTGTCGCGCCCGACTGGCTGGCGGCAACTGCTTTCTCCATATAAGCATTATTCTTTTGAATCAGCTCGACAATCAGCGCCGAAGATTCACCTGACTTCTTAGCGAGTTCACGAACTGCCTCAGCAACTACGGCAAAACCTCGCCCAGCTTCGCCGGCACTCGCTGCTTCAATCGCCGCATTCAGCGACAACAGATTGGTCTGTCCGGCGATCTCCGTAATCAATGCGACAATTTTACTGATTTCACTTGAACCAGTCCGCAAATCTCCTACAGCCGCTTCAATACTCTGTGAGCTGGCCGCAATCTGCTGCATCTGCGCGACAACCACGCCAACCGAGTCCCGACCGGAAGTTGCTTTTCCTTCCATATCTTTAGCCATATCCGTTGCCGTTTTCGTCGCACCATAAATAGCATCCGACAGCTGCGTTGTCCGGGACACCGACTGCCGCATATTCGCCAACGCATCCGTCTGCCGGTTCATCCCATCGGCAATATGCGTCACCGACTCGGCAATCTGCGTAGCGGAACTGGCAATCTGTTGTGAGCCATTCTTCATATAAGTACTGGACTCCGTCAGTGAGTCGGCATTTTTTTGCACACTGTGAATAAGCTCCGACAGCAGCAGTTTCATCTTACTAAAGTTACTTGCCAACTGCCCGATTTCATCCCGGGAGGCAATCGTATTTTTCACCCGCCGCAAATCTCCGGAACTCACTTCCTGACAGCGCTTTAAGATCCAATTAATATCATTAGCAATCCCACGGCTGAAAAGCAAAATCCCCAGCGCCGCCAACAGTAAAAATGCAATTGCCACTCCGCCCAGAATATACCCCATTCGATGGGCTTCTGCCACCACTTCTGCCTGTGGGACGGTCACCACCATCGCCCATTTCTTCCCTGACAGCGCAATGGGTTCAACAATCGCGGTATGCTGCGAACCATCTGTATTTTTATACTCCAGCTTAACCTGCCGATCTTCGGAAAATGCCTGCTTTATTCCCTGCTGCAGTGCCGGATCAATCCCACCTTTCCCCAAGAGTTCGCTGGATTCGCCGGTCAGAACATTAGTTTTGTTAATAGCGTCGGTATTGTTCGGATGCGCTACAATAATTCCTTTTTCATCAATTACATAAGCATAGCCAGTTTGTTTAAATTTAACCGACTGCAGCTCCTGAGATAAGTCTCCCAAATCAATGGTACCGGTAACCATGCCGATCATCTGCCCATTGTCCTTCATCGGTGTTGTGAGCACCACCGTCAGCGTATGGGATATCACGGATAAAACCGGCGCCGGCATATAAGGCGCCTGCGTCTTCATAACCGCTTTATAATATTCGCGGTCTGACCGGTCTGCAGCCTTACCATCACTGCCGAAGCCCTTGCCCTGCAAATCCAAATAGGACATGGTCGGAAAACCATCCCGCTTCTGCGCCTCCTGAATAAATTTTGTCTTGGCCACATCATCCGCTGTACGTAAAACAGTATTGGCAGCCACCTCATTCAAAAGATCAAACCGCGCCTGCACATTTTTTCCCGTGCTCCGGGAAAAAGATTTTGCCTGCATCTCCAGATCCGCGGTAGCATTACGCACCAAAGTATCCTGAAGAAAATAATAGCTTACTCCGGCCAGCGCCGCAAAGCTGATAATAAAAACCGGAAGAAGCACCGCTAAAAATTTGTTTTTTATGCTCGTAAACTCCATTCAGTCCATCCCCTTTGATTCTTTTCTGCCGCCAAGTTTTCTGTCAATGCCAATACATCTTTAGTTATTTAGTTCTACAAAACTTCTTTTTTTCCTGCAAAAAATCAGCATATTTCCATTATTATGAAAAATTTACCACTTATTTTCAGGAAAAACAAGAGCGCAGCTATAATGGCTGCGCCCTCTTGTTTTTCCTGCTATCCATAAATCTTTATTATGCTTTATGCTCTTCCTGCTGTGCCGATTTAGCAGTTTTAAGCCGAGCCAGAGCGCGCTGCAAAGCAGCTTCCGCCCGATCAATATCAATCTTCGTTGTCAAAGGCTTAGCAGAGCGGAAAGCATCAATACGCTCCCGTGCTCTGGCATAGGCCTTCTCCGCCCGGTTGACATCAATGGCAATTGGCGTTTCGGCCGAAGAAGCCAGCACCGTAATTTTATCCGGCTGCACTTCCATAAAACCGCCGGCCACAGCGATAAGTTCCTCACGATCCGGAAACTTCACCCGCATAGCACAAGGCAAAAGACCAGCAATCAGCGGCAGATGACGCGGTAAAATACCAAGTTCTCCGCCGGTCGAACGAACAATCAGCATAGAAATATCGGCGCTGTAGATGATAGCGTCCGGAGATACAACCTCCAACTTAATAGTCGGCATGGTTTATGCCTCCTTTTTCATCTTCTCAGCCTTGGCAATAGCCTCATCGATCGTACCTACCATATAGAAAGCGCTCTCTGGCAGATCATCATACTTGCCTTCGAGGATTTCTTTAAAGCCACGAACGGTCTCACGCAACGGCACATACTTGCCTGGCTGGCCGGTGAACTGCTCCGCAACCGCAAACGGCTGCGAAAGGAAGCGCTGGATCTTACGCGCTCTGGCAACCGTGAGTTTATCCGCATCAGACAACTCTTCCATACCAAGAATCGCGATAATATCCTGCAATTCTTTATATTTCTGAAGAACGGCCTGTACGCCGCGAGCAACTTCATAATGCTCCTCACCGATGATATTCGGATCAAGAATACGCGAAGTGGAATCCAACGGATCAACCGCCGGATACAAGCCCAACTCGGCAATCTGACGCGAAAGAACGGTCGTAGCATCCAGATGGGTGAAAGTTCCTGCCGGAGCCGGATCCGTCAAGTCATCTGCCGGTACATAAACAGCCTGTACCGATGTGATAGAACCTTTTTTGGTTGAAGTAATACGCTCCTGCAGAGCGCCGATATCCGTGGTCAGCGTTGGCTGATAACCAACAGCCGACGGCATACGGCCGAGCAGTGCGGAAACTTCCGAACCAGCCTGAATGAAACGGAAAATGTTATCGATGAAAAGCAGCACATCCTGCCCTTCGACATCGCGGAAATACTCTGCCATGGTAAGTCCCGTAAGACCTACACGCATACGTGCTCCAGGTGGTTCATTCATCTGACCGTATACCAGCGCCGTCTTATTGATAACGCCCGAATCCGTCATTTCTGTCCAAAGATCATTGCCCTCACGAGTACGCTCGCCAACACCGGCGAATACGGAATAACCGCCGTGCTCTGTAGCAATGTTATGAATCAATTCCTGAATCAAAACGGTTTTGCCAACACCGGCGCCGCCGAAAAGACCCGTCTTACCACCGCGGGAATACGGAGCAATAAGATCAACGACCTTGATGCCCGTTTCCAGAATCTGTGCCGAAGCGTCCTGCTCATCAAATTTTGGAGCCGGACGATGAATTGGCCAGAACTCCTTGTTGCCAACCGGCGCCGGATTGTGATCCACCGTCTGTCCCAGCACGTTGAATACACGGCCGAGGCATTCAGGACCAACCGGAACCTTAATTGGAGAGCCGGTATCGTCGGCCTCCATGCCGCGCATCAGACCATCGGTAGAGCTCATAGCGATGCAGCGTGTAACGCTGTCACCCAGGTGCTGCATGACCTCGACAACGAGGTCGATATCTGTCTCACCGGCTTTACCCTTGATCGTGACCGCATTCAGAATCTCCGGCAGTTCTCCTAACGGAAATTCAATATCTACGACAGGTCCTATAACCTGTACTACCTTACCTTTAGCCAATGGTAGACCTCCTTACTTCAAGGCTTCAGCACCGCCCACGATCTCTGTGATCTCGCGGGTAATGTTGGCCTGACGTACTTTATTATAATGCAAGTCTAACTTCTTGATGAGATCCTCCGCATTGTCGGTCGCATTGCTCATCGCTGTCATGCGCGAGCTCAGCTCACTCGCTGCGGCCTGCAGCTGCGCTGCATAGATCATAGTCACCAAATACTGCGGCAGCAAGAAGCCCAATACTTCATCCGCAGACGGCTCGAAAATATACTCCGAAAAATCTGCTTCATCCTCGTCTGCTTCATGCTCGTCTTCATCTTCATCAAAACTGCCTTCTTCAGAAGCCTGTCCTACCAGCCCTTCAAACGGCAGCAGTTGAAACGTCTCCGGCACCGAATTAATCGCCGAAACAAACCGCGTGTAAACGATATGAATCACACTATAGGAACCGCTCTCATACCGCTCCATAATATCCGAGGCAATCGCACGCGCATGCTCAAAAGTTGGGCGTTCGCTGATGCCGATATAAGATTTCACGATATGATACTCACGGCTTTTGAAGTGCTCCTGGGTCTTGCGGCCAATCGTAATGAGATCAACGGCTTCCTTATCCGGAATCTGTGCCGTTGTCGCCTTGAAAACGTTGCTGGCATAAGCACCGGCCAAGCCTTTATCTGAAGCAACTACCAGAAAAAGCTCCTTGCCTTCCGGGTGTGTCTCCAGAAGAGGATGTTTAAAGTCGCCGACATTTGACGCGACATTTTCCACAACCTCTGCCATTTTATCCGCATACGGCTTATTGGCTACCGCTGCCTGCTGCGCCCTGCGCAGGCGGGCGGCTGCAACCATCTTCATCGCTTTGGTGATTTGCTGGATACTCTTTACACTCTTGATCCGCCGGCGTATGTCTTGTAAACTAGCCAATTAAAAATCACCTCGCGCCTCATGCCATTTTGTAAGTAACGGTTTCTTTGAACTCCTCGATCGCTTTATTAATAGACGCCTCAAGCTCATCATCCAACTTCTTCTGGCTGGCAATCTTATCGCCAAGCTCCGAATGGTTTGTATGCATGAATTTCAGGAAGTCTCTCTGGAACGTAACGACCTTGTCCACCGGAATATCCGACAGGAATCCGCGGACAGCCGTATAAATAACTAAAACCTGATCCTGAACTACCAGCGGTGAATACTGCGCCTGCTTCAGAGTCTCAACCATGCGGGCGCCGCGATCCAACTGATCCTTGGTGGCTTTGTCCAGATCGGAACCGAACTGGGAAAATGCCGCCAACTCACGATACTGGGCCAAATCCAGACGCATAGTACCAGCGACCTGTTTCATAGCCTTGATCTGTGCGCTGCCGCCGACACGGGATACCGAAAGGCCGACATTGACTGCCGGACGAATGCCGGAATAGAACATTTCCGTTTCCAGCATGATCTGACCATCGGTAATGGAGATAACATTCGTTGGAATGTAACCGCCAACATCGCCGGCCAGTGTCTCAATAATCGGCAAAGCCGTAATCGAGCCCGCGCCCAGCGCATCGGAAAGTTTAGCCGCACGCTCAAGCAAACGAGAGTGCAAATAGAATACATCGCCCGGATACGCTTCGCGTCCTGGCGGACGGCGGAGCAGCAGGGACATTGCACGGTAAGCTGCCGCATGTTTTGTCAAATCATCATAGACGCAGAGCACATGACCGCCTTTATACATAAAATACTCTGCCATCGAAACGCCGGAATACGGCGCCAGATATTGCAGCGGCGCACTGTCTGCAGCCATAGCAGCAACAATGATGGTGTACTCCATAGCGCCATGCTTCTCGAGCGTTTTAAGAACCCGCGCTACCGTAGAAGCCTTCTGGCCGATCGCTACATATACGCATATGCAGTTCTGACCTTTCTGATTGATAATGGTATCAATGGCAATTGCCGTTTTACCCGTGCCGCGGTCGCCGATAATAAGTTCGCGCTGTCCGCGTCCGATTGGCACCAGAGCATCGATGGATTTAATACCCGTCTGCAAAGGCTCATGTACCGATTTTCTGTCGGCAATACCAGGCGCCCGGTTTTCAACCGGACGGAATTCCGTCGTCTCAATAGCGCCCTTGCCATCAATAGGACGGCCCAAAGCATCCACAACGCGTCCGATCATGGCTTCGCCAACCGGCACCTGCATGATCTTACCCGTGCGTTTTACTTCATCGCCTTCCATGATCTCAGTCTCACGACCGAGAACAACAGCGCCGACATTGTCCTGCTCAAGGTTCAGAACCATTCCGAATATATCGTTGCCGAAATCGAGCAGCTCGCCGGCCATAGCCTTTTGCAGGCCATGGATATGGGCGATGCCGTCACCAATTTCGATAACAGTGCCAACATCATCAACGTTCAAATCAACGTCATAATTCTTGATTTGCTCCTTGATGATGGCTGTTATTTCTTCCGGATTCATTTTCATACTTCGCTGTCACCCCAATTTCATCACTTAATCTGCCAAAAGTTCCGCTTGTAATGCCTGCATACGACCGGCTACACTGCCGTCGATACGCTTGTCGCCCATGCGGACGATTGCGCCGCCAATGATAGCCGCATTCACATGCGGGCGGAGCCGGATCGTCTTGCCGGTGACTTTTTCCAGTTTGGATTTGAGTCCGGCTGACTGCACCTCGCTCATAATCCTGGCTGTCGTAACATCTGCAATCACAATACCGCGCGCCTGATTGGAAAAGACCTCATATTCACGAGCAATCTCTTCAAGAAGCACTTCGCGCTTTTTATCAATCAGAAGCATTAAAAAATGGAAGACCGTCTGGGACATATTCTCCCGGAACAGTTTGGTTACAAGTTCTTTTTTCGACCGCGCCTGAACGCGCGGATTCGTCATAAAAGCCTTAAAATCAGCCTGACCAAAAATCGCCTTGCTGACTTCTGTCAGCTCCTGACCATATTCAATCAGTTTATTCTCTTCCTGGGCCAACAAAAAGATGGCACGAGAATATTTTCTGGCAAGCTGTAAATTTAACATGGCAAATCACCGATCTTATCTTTTTCAAGTTCGCTAATAAAATCATTAACGAGCCGGGCATTTGCCTCATCATCCATCTGCTTTGCAAGCAGTTTGCTGGCAGCTGCCAAAGACATAGCAACCATCTCGCCCTTAAGCTGTTTGGCAGCCAGATCGCGATCCCGCTGTATCTGTGCCTGAGCCGCTTTTTTCATTTGCTCAATTTCATGTCTTGTATTCTCGACGCTTAACTGGTGCTCTTCCTCTGAGCGCTTCGTCGCTGCGTCCATAATTTCCTGTGCCTTGCGCCGTGCATCCGTCAACTGGCCCTCATAATCTTTTTTGAGCTCTGATGCTTTGGCACGGTCTTCATCCGCCTGTTGGATCGTATTGGCAATCTTATTCGACCGTTCCTGTAAGGTCTTCGTCAATGGCCCCCAAGCAAATTTTTTCAAAACCAGCAGCAGGACCACAAAATTCAGGATTTGTACGAAGAACGTCGAATTTAAATCGATCATCTGTTTTCCCTCCCTACGCACCTATTACGCGAAAAGGCGACTGGCAGAAGCCGCCGCCCTTTTACCACACTCCGCTTATTTAAGGAGAGGATCTGCGAACAGAATGATAAGAACAATAACGGTAGCAATAATTGGCATAGACTCAATCAAACCAACCGAGATAAGTGCATTCGTGAACAAAGCATCTTTTGCTTCCGGCTGACGCGTAATACCTTCAATAAACTTCGACAATACCTTGGAATCGCCATAGCAAGCAGCCGCTGAAGCAAAAGCCATAATTCCCATAACCGCAAATAAAGAAGCAACAACTGGTGACATAAAAAAATCCTCCTTAAAAATATAAAAAATTTTAAACATCCGAACTATCGACGCCCATGCATCGATTTCCCGCCTGAAGGCTCCTATCGGAGCTGCCGGCCGGCTTAACCTCCCACGGTTCACGCGGTAACAGTAAAACATCCGTTTTCTGCCTCACAGCAGAAAAGCAATCCCTGCCCTGCAGATTACTTATGGTGTACATGAACCGACGGTGCAATGTACGTAATCGACAACATCGTAAATACAAATGCCTGAATCGCACCGACAAAAATACTGAACATCAGCCAAATGCAACTTGGCGCCCAGTTCAAATACCACGGAATAAGCTGCAGCAAAATAATAATGAGCACTTCGCCTGCCAAAATATTACCAAAGAGACGAAAAGCAAGCGTAGCCGGCCTTGATACTTCTTCAATAAGATTGAGGAAGACAAACGGTGCAAAAGGCTGGAAAAAATGACCCAAATGGCTTACACCTTGTTTTGCCAGACCAATTCCATGAATAACCAGGGAAACCATGATAGCCATACCCAGTGTCGTGTTCAAATCATTTGTCGGCGAAGCCATTCCCGGACAAAGGCCAAGCCAATTGGCAATCAGCAAAAACAGAAACATTGTAATAAACAATGGCGCCAAAGATCGTCCTTCCGGACCCATGATCGCATCCATCTGCCCTTGCAGCAAATTTACTACAGCTTCCACTGCATTCTGCCAGCCAACCGGTACTTCCTTCAGATGCCGCGTCGCCAGAACTGCAATCAGTATGACAATTGCCATAGTAATCCACGTCATAAGAATTGTTTCGGCGTTAAAATGAAAACCGCCGATCTCTACGACTTCGCGGACACCGATTTGGTGCATAAAACCCCCTCCTTTTCTAAAGAATTCTCAGTTCTTCTCGCCACCATGGCAACGATCTGCCAGCAGACACCCAAGCGCCAACAACATGAACAGGAAATATCCTCCTGCCGCCGTAAAAAGAGCATGCGCAGAAAACTGCGCTACTCCTCCCAAAATGAGGAACAGCGACCCCATGCGTATAAATGGGCCGCGCGCAATTTGACGGATTGCTTTTTGCAAGTCAAAAGCTGCGTGTCCCATACGGTTGGTCAGGCTCCAGCAACAAATAAAGGCCGCCACATACCCAGCAAAAAGCGCGCCAACGAGCCAAAACTCTCCCCGACTAATAAAAGAAATTAGAGCTATAAGCGTGCATGCTGCCAGGAGCTTAAGCATATATCTGCCACCCCTGCCATAGATTGATAAGAAATGTCTCATATTCCTCCTCAGCAAAACTGCCTTTGACGAATATATTTGCACTTTATTATACCCCGAAGAATCAGATAAACGCAAGAGCAAATTACCATTCCTGCCTGATTTTTTTGTATATGGAATATATAGCAATCGGGAAGCCCAAGATAATCCCCGCCATACGGCCGGCAGGCGCCGTCTGAAAATATTGATCGAAATGGTCGCCCAGCCAGATGCAGACGCCTACGGTGACGGCTAGATAAATTCCCAGACCACAAAAAAAGGAAGCTGCCCAAACAAGTTTGCGCAGTTCCTCATATTTTTTCTTTTCATCCTGTTTTTTTTGCTGCCCATCTTGCTGCTGCATAGCACAGCTCTTCCTTTCTCGGCGCCGCATCGTTACGCCTGCCTCCATCGGTCAGGCTTTAAAGCGATCCGGCCCGGCAGCCGCCAGCCCATAATGCCAGAGAATCGCCTGCACAATACGACAGGCAGCCTTACCGTCGCCATACGGATTGCAGGCCTCAGCCATCTGATGATAAACCGTCGTATCCGTCAGCAAACGCTTGGCTTCATCGTAGACCCGGCTGCGATCTGTACCAATCAGCCGCACCGTTCCTGCTTCAACCGCTTCCGGCCGTTCGGTCGTATCGCGCAAAACCAAAACCGGTTTGCCCAATGCGGGCGCTTCTTCCTGTACGCCGCCGGAATCGGTCAAAATCAAAAACGACCGATGCATAAGATTAGCAAACGGTTCATACTCTAAGGGATCAATCAGATGAACCCGCTCGATCCCCCCCAATTCCTGACGCACAACCTCCCGGACCTTCGGATTGCGGTGTACGGGAAAAACGACTTCAATATCGTCAAATTCTTCCACCAACTGACGCAGCGCCTTGTACACATGACGCATCGGCTCGCCCAGATTCTCACGACGATGCGTAGTCACCAGCACAACCCGACGCTGGGCATAGTCTATACGTTCCAACAGCGGCTCCTCAAAATGAAAATCGGCGCGCACCGTATGATGCAGCGCATCAATCACCGTATTACCCGTAACAAAAATCCGCTGGGAATCCACCGCTTCCGCCAAAAGATTCTTCTCAGAAGTATCCGTCGGAGCAAAATGCAGATCGGCAATAGCGCCGGTCAGATGACGATTCATTTCCTCTGGAAACGGCGAATATTTATTATGCGTGCGCAGACCGGCCTCCACATGACCAACATCAATCTGATGATAATAAGCCGCCAATGCGCCGGCAAAAGTCGTCGTCGTATCGCCATGCACCAGAACCAGATCGGGGTTTTCCTCCGAAAGCACCTTATCCAGACCCATCATCGCTCGGGTCGTGATATCGAACAAGGTCTGACCGGCAGCCATGATATCAAGATCATAATCCGGCCGAATATCAAAAAGATGCAGCACCTGATCCAACATTTCCCGATGCTGGGCGGTAACCGCCACCACCGGAATAATCGTCTCCGGATGTTTCGCCAGTTCCAGCACCACCGGAGCCATCTTGATTGCCTCCGGCCGCGTGCCGAAAACCGTCATTACCTTGATTTTTTTCTTCATCCTTAAACTCCTCCACCGTTATAATAAAGGCGTGCCTCCGCACGCCTTCCATTTTCTCAGTGACTATGCGCTGACGTATTCATATGAAAAATGCCAATCTTCTTGGCGCCATAAAGCACCGCGCTCACGACGCCAACGACAATCAGTACCGCAATACCGGTGCTGACTTCTGTCAAAGCGACGGCGCTAAGCCCCAGCAGCGCGCTGATAATATACATCAGCAGCACGGCCTGCCGCTGCGTAAAACCGAGGTCCAACAGCCGATGATGCAGATGCCCCTTATCCGGCTTAAAAATCGGCACGCCGCCGCGATACCGGCGCACAATGGCAAAAGTCGTGTCGAGAATGGGAAGCCCCAGCGCCAGAATCGGCACAATCAACGCGATTGTCGCCGCGCTCTTCACCGCGCCGATAATCGAAATGCCCGCCAGCATAAAGCCCAGAAACATACTGCCGGTGTCACCCATAAAAATACGCGCCGGATTGAAATTGTAATACAAAAAGCCAAACGCCGAACCGGCCAGCGCTGCCGTAAGAACCGCCACCACCGTAAAGCCCTGCTGCATCGCCACCAGAAAAATCGTCACCGCGGCAATGGTTGCAACGCCGGCAGCCAGACCATCGAGCCCATCAATCAGATTCACGGTATTTGTGATCCCGACAATCCAGAATACCGTTACTGGTATTGCCAGATATTCCAGATACAAAAAGTCGCCAAACGGATCGGTGACAAAATCAATGCGAACATCAAAAGCTACCAAAACGCAAGCCGCGGCAATCTGCCCCACCAATTTCACCTTCGCCGGCAGATTTTTATAATCATCAACCAGCCCCAAAAGCACAATCAGCGTCCCGCTCACCAGCAGACCAATCATCCCATGCATCACATCATCCGGCACATCGGTATATGCCATGATTGTGAGGACCGCCGCCATAAACGCTGCATAAATTCCCAGTCCGCCAATACGCGGAATTGGTTTTTTATGCACTTTACGCGCATCCGGCTCATCCATCGCCCCTGTTTTATCAGCCAAAAAAATAACTCCCGGCGTAATCGCAAACGCAACCACCAGAGCTATCAGAAACGCCAAAATATAATCCGGCATCTTAAAGCTGCACCCCTTTTCTTTACAATTTCCTATTCTACATCACACCCTGACGCCTGTCAACGAAAACAGGCGCAACACGTCCCCGTTCCGACGTCAGGACCTGCTTTAGGCCGCAGGCCCCGTAGAAAGGAACCCTGCCCCCGGCGCCGCCCGCTTATCCCAGAGGAACCAGCTCCCGGCGGCGATCGGTGAAACGCAGGGACTGAGTCCAGCCAAATTTGCCCGCATAAGCAATCGCATCGTCAACATAGCGACCGCAGTCTTCCGGTTCATGTGCGTCGGAAGAAGTAATGACCGGCAGTTCATATTGCGCGGCAATCTTCATAAAATCCGGATAGGGCGAAATCTCGGCAATCGGATAGCGGTAAAAAGTACCGGTATTGATATCCACGGCCATATGAGCTTTACGAAGCGCCCTGGCAACACGAAGCAGATAAGGTGTCACATCGAAATCAGGTAAAAACCGGAACAGGCGGATATTGAACGGATGCCCCAGCACATCATACAAACCAGAAGCGCAAAGATGTTCCACTTCCTCCGCATACCAAGTATAAATTTCTGTCAGGCTGTGCTGCTGCCATTCCGCTTTAATTTCCGCCGAATCATACGCCCAGCCATGTAGAAAATGAATAGACCCGATAATATAATCAAACTTATATTTGCCCAGAATCGCCGCCACCTGCTCCTGATTCTGAAAGTTGCAGACCTCAATGCCGGTTTTGACCGCATGCCCCCGCCGCTTCAGCTCATTCATGAAATCAATATACTGATCCAGCGTATACATAAATTTTTTCTTTTTCAACCACTGTTTCTGAAAGGTTCCAACCGGCGAATCATCCAAGATCAGGTCTTCATAATAAAGCGGCGCAAACTCCTTAAATCCATGGCTATGCTCCGAAATGCCAATTTCATCCAGTCCGCGCTGCTTGGCCGCATCAAAAAATCCCTGCACCCAGTCAAAATCATAGGCGCCATGTTCAAAATGCATATGATAATCCATCTTCACGGCATCTGCCTCCCCGCTGCCTTTTTCTGCTGTTTGCCTTATTATAACCGTTTCAGCTGGAAACCGCTTGAAAATTTATCATTGGGATTCGCCGATCCGCCCCTGGGCCAAAAGTTCCTGCAGTTTTCGCATAACGCCATGTTCTTTATTACTTAAAGCCCGATAGCGCGCGATTTTTTTTACATCCGGATGTGCATTTTCCATTGCGAAACCATAACCGACGGCAGCCAGCATCTCGGCGTCATTCAGATAATCGCCGAAGGCCGCGCATTCTTCCGGGGCTATGCCCAGCCGCCGCTGCAGTTCCTGTACTGCTGTCCCTTTGTTAACGCCGGCATTCATGACATCAACCCAATAATTACTGCTGAGCACAACTTTAAGCTCCTCGGGGAACCCCTGCATCGCCGGATAAATTCGCTGCTCCGCTTCGCCATGCGCACAATCGCACAAAGCCACTTTAATGATATCCTGCCCGGCCGCCACGCTCTCCAGATCGTCAACCATCTCATACCGGGTAAAATATTGTGTCATGTTGGAAACATACGGCTGCCATTCCGGCCGCACATAAGCCAGCCGCTTGCCGCACAAAACCGGAAAAACCTCCGGCAGCGCATCGGCCCGGCGCAAAATCGCCTGCACGGCTGCCGGCGGTATCACGCTGGAAAAAAGCTCCTCATCCTGCCGGGCCACAAACGTGCCGTTCTCAGCCACAAAAATAAACTCATCCTGATACCGTTTCATCTGCCGCAGCAAAGCGTAATACTGCCGCCCACTCGCCGGGGCAAACAAGGCACCGCGTTCCTTCAGCTGCGCCATCACTGCGTCGAATTCCGGCGGCATCTGCCCATTTTCATCCAGCAGCGTGCCATCCATATCAGAAAAAATCAACCGAATCATCGATCCACATCCTTATCCTTTTCTTCCATGATACAGGCACCACGGCTCCTCCGCCATATAGTCCCCTTCATGATAATACGCCGCCCGCGCCCGGCAGCCGCCGCAGACCCGTTTATAATCACAGCTGCCGCAGCCGCCAGCGTAATCCATAGTCCGCAGCCGCTGCAGCACCTCGCTCGTACGCCAGATCTCATCAAACGGCTGCCGGCGCACATCGCCGATCTCCATATTGAGATATGCGCACGGCTGTACCTTGCCGCGCGGGCTCACGATACAATACGCCGTCCCGGCCAGGCAGCCGCGGCGAAACCGCGTTTTCATGCCCATCTGCGCCGCAATGCGCAGGAACTGCGGCGCGCAGGTCGGCTTCAGCTCAATATCCACCGTCTGCTGTTTCTTCATAATGCGCGTCAGTACATCCTCATAAGCCTCGGCCCGCAAAGACTCCGCCTCAATCGTCGCCGCCCGTCCCGTGGGAACGAGAAAGAAAAAATGATGTGCTACCGCTTTCTCGGCCACGGCAAAATCCGTGATTGCTTCCAGTTCAGAAGCATTCCAATCCATCACCGTCGTATGTATCTGAAAAGGCAGTCCGGCCGCCCGGCAGTTTCTCATCCCGCGCACCGCGCCCTCCCAGGCATGCGGAAAATCACGAAAACGGTCATGTTTTGCAGCATCCAGTGAATCCAGCGAAATCCCCACTCCCATGGTGCCGGCCGCTTTCAGCTTCGCGGCCATCTCCGGCGTAATCAGCGTGCCGTTCGTGCCGAACACCGGCCGCAGCCCCAAGTTGGAAGCATGCTGCACCAGCTCGATAATATCTGGACGCAGCAAAGGTTCGCCGCCGGAAAATATCATGATTTTAAAACCAGCCCGGGCGATTTCCGTCAGCATTTGTTTGCCTTCCGCCGTGGAAAGCTCATCCTCTGCCTGGCAGCCCGCATCACGGTAGCAATGCGCGCAATGCATATTGCAGGCATTGGTTGTATTCCAGGAAATAATCATTTTCCAACCTCCTTGCGTCCGATCTCCTCATCCGTCAGATAGCAGGCCGGATCCGACTGCCAAAAATCCCCGGTTCTGGCTTCGGCCCGCGTGCGAAAATTACCGTTGCAAACCGACAAAAACCGGCATTGCGCGCAGCGTCCTTTCAACAACGGTTTGCGGTCCTTCAGTCCGGCCAGAATCGGCTGCGACATATCCGTCCATATTTCGCCAAAGGGCCGTTCCTTTACATTGCCAAAAGTATGATGCTGCGTAAATTGATCGGGGTGCACATACCCTTGTGGATCCACCTCGGCAAATGCAATTCCCGACCGGTTGCCGCCATTCATCGCGATGAATTTCCAGATCTGCTCCGCCAACGGTTCATCTCCCGCCGCTTTGGCCTGAAGATACATATAAATCCCATCGCAATGATTATCGACCGTCAAGATTTCTTTTTTCAGCCCGCGCGCTTCAAAATCTCTTGTCCTAGCCAAAATCGTATCCATGGCCCTACGCGACTCCGCCGGCGTCACATCATCTGCTACCATAGCCTCGCCGCGCCCCGAATAAACCAGATGATAAAAACAAACCCGGTCTATTTTTTCCGCTTCAATAAAATCAAAGATGCGGTCCAGTTCCATCACATTGTGATGGTTTATGGTGAAGCGAAGACCAACCCGCTGCCCGGCCGCAACACAATTCTCTATGCCCTGCATAGCCGCCGCATAAGCGCCTGCTTTCCCGCGAAACGTATCATTGACTTCCCGCAGGCCATCCAATGAAACCCCCACATAAGCCACACCGATTTTCTGAATACGGCGGGCCAGCTCCGGTGTAATCATCGTTCCATTCGTTGACAGCGTCGGTCTGACCCCATGCGAAGCGGCATAATCGGCCAGCTCAAAAAAATCCGGGCGCAGCAAAGGTTCGCCGCCGGAAAACAACAGCGCCGGTACCCGAAAAGCTGCCAGATCGTCAATAAATTGCTTGGCTTCCGCCGTTGTCAGCTCATCCTCATATGTCCTGGCATCAGAATCCATATAACAATGACAACAATGTAAATTACAGGTTTGCGTTGAATTCCAAACGACAACCGGTCCCATACCGGCCGCCGCCCCATGCTTCATCTGATGCGCACTGCTTGTATAGCGCAGTTTGTCCCCATCATAATCAGTAGCAAACAAAAGCTTCGTAACACTAATCATCACTTCGCCTCATTCCGCTTTATTATGTGCTGTTAACCCGCTGAGAATAAGCCGGACTTTAAGCTGTACATTCTCCATAAAAGAAATCTCCAATCGGCTGAACGCCGCCGCTTGAAAGATCGAGTGAAACATCTCCGTCACTACTTCCGATGGAATATCCTGCCGGAATTCGCCGTCGACCTGTCCCTTACAAATAATCTCCTGAAAAATAGATTTAAAAGCTGGCGCCGGCGCCTCCTTGTCCCGCTTGCCAGCCGGACGCGCCGCTTCACCCGCCGCACTTAAAAACAGCGGCAAAACGAAACGGTTGTCCATCAGCAGACGCCCGGTCTTTACCACCGCGCTCTCCAGAACTTCCGATGCCGAACGATTCGCCTGCAGCAATTCATCAACTGCGGTGCGAAGTTCCGCTACCAGCCCTTCCAGTAAACACATGAGCACGGCGTCCTTCGACTCAAAATAATTGTAAAAAGTACCGATTCCCAAATCGGCCGCATTCATAATATCGGCAATCGAAGTTTCCCGAACGCCCTGCGCCGTAAACTGTTTTACCGCTGCCGCCAGAATTGTCTGCCGGGACTGCAGCTTTTTCCGCTCCCGACGTCCCATAATTTTCATATTATATATTCCTCCATTTCAATCTCTCTGTATCCATTATATATGAAAACCATTCATTTTAAAAGAGCATAAAACAATTCATCACTTCTGAAAACGATTCTGTCTCAAGAAAAAACCGTCGCCGCTCCGGACAATCTTTGCAGACGCCGGCGGACAAAAATTCCAGCGAGCAGGCAAAACGTCAACCCCATAAGCGATAAAACTTTTATCGCCCCCCACACCTCGGCGACAGACCCTACCAGCAGCAAATCGCGAAAAGTATTCATCATCCAGGTTTGCGGCAAAACGTACGCCAGCAGCTGAAGGCTCTTTGGCATCGCCAGCAGCGGCCAGGTATAACCCGACAGGATAAAACCAACCACTGGATACAGCAGCGAAACACGGGCGAAGCCTAATTCCTGCTCAAAACAAGCCGACCACAGAAACCCCAACCCGGTAACCGCCAAAGCAAAAGCAGCCCCCAGCGCCAGCACCGACCATAAATGACCGCCCCGCAGCGGCACCTCCCAAAACGAATGCATAACCCCCAGCATCAAAACGAACGAAAACATAGCCATCAGCCAGACAAAAAGCATCTTCACCCTGGTCCGCAGCCCCGCCGGATATTTTTGCCATTCTGCGGTTTCCACCTGAAACAACGAAGCCGCCCCGGCAAAAAACAACCCCTGCTGATAAGCAGCAATCGCCAGCCCGATGACAAAAAACCAACTATAGGTCTGCGACGTATTGCCGATGACGCGCAGCCCGGTTTCCATCGGTTCAATTTTTTGCAGCAAACTTTGCTCATCGACCGAAGAACGAAGCGCTAACTGCTGCGACGCCACTTTATTGGAAAAGGTCTCCGTAACATGCTCGCCGTCTCTGGCCACGATACTGGTCGTAACCAGGTTCTTTCCATTAAAAAAGAATAACACCGTCGTATGGCTGCCGGCCTTAATATCCCGGGAAAAATATTTTGGCACCAGCACGCCGATACTGCCCTGCTTTTCCCGCAGCGCCTGCCGCAGTTGTTCCTCCGTGCTGACATAGAGTGGGTCGCCAAAAGAATCATTATCGGCCAGATCCCGTAAATAATGCCGGCTGAAAGCCGACTGATCTTCATCACAGAATACAGCAGGAACTGACTTGACCACCCCTGGCGCATAAAGGCTGCCAAAAATAAACATATAAATAATGGAAGCCCCAAACAAAAAAATAAATCGGCGCGGATCACGAAAACAATATTCTGCTTCATGCCATAAAAGTTTACCAACGGCCTTCATTCCATACATGGCGAATCATCTCCTGTCTCAGGTTCCGTTTTGAACGAACGCGCCTGACGCCGCCAACGCCAGGAAAAAACGCCGCCGGCCAGCAGCAGACAGACAGTTCCATAAAGCAGCATCCGCCCTGTGTTCAGCCAAAAATCAGGCGATACGCCAAGCAGCATAACATCCCGCAAAGTGCCGGCCAAATACGTCATCGGCATACAGGCGGCATACAGACGCGTGCCGGCTGTCATGGATTCCATCGGCCAGGACAATCCACTGTAAAGGATGCTGGGCATAATATAAAACAACGGCAGCTGTACGGCCATTACGGCATCCGGACTCAATACGGAAAAAATCATCAGTACCCCCAGAACGAAATAAAGGAAACTGCCCGACAATACCGCAACCTGCCACCAGGTACCCCGCATCGGTACTGCAAACAAACCGCCGGCCAGCAATAAGGACAGCAGGAGCGCGGGAAACGACACGGCAAAATACGGAATCAGTCGTCCCAGCATGACTTTCCAAGCCGACGCGGCCGCAGCTTTGCGCCGCGCCAAAAGAATGGTCAGCAGTGGAGTCACGGTGATCATCAAACCAATCTGCGCCCCATTAGCGCTCAATCCCGCCAAAATAAAATCGGCAAAGCCAGCCGTCGGATTGCCCAGAATCCGGACGCCGATATGAATCGGATAAGCCGCATCCATCGCATCACCCGGCAAAACATTGATTCCTTCCAGAAGCTTTTGCCCCACGGCAATGGAAAAATTACGATTGAGCTCCCACGACGCAAGCAGCGCCACATTGCCGAAAATATTGTTAGCAGAGTTTACCACAAAAGCCGCTGTCGGCTGCCGCCCCGTCTCAATATCTTTCTGAAAATCAACCGGTATTTCCAGCGCGGCCAGCGCGGTTCCATTTTGCAATACCTCTTGTGCATCTTCTTCGCGATTTGTCTGATGCACAATGCTAAACTTTTCGGAATCAGCATAAACTTGAATCAGCTGGCGCGAAAGCGTTGTCTGATCTTCATCCAGAACGACCAATGGAATATCCGTCACAGAATTTTTGCTGTAAACCGCGCCAAACAGCAAGGTATACAAAAGCGGAACCAAAACGATCAAGCCAGCGATAGGAACCCGGCCCCGCCGCATTTTCTGCCATTCCTGGCACATCTCCTCCAACATCGTTTTTCCTCCTTATCGCATAGACTTGTCAAAATCCTCCAACAGTTCCCGTCCGCATCGAACCAGCAAGTCTTTATGCTGCCTGATCTCCTCCAGAACATGAACCATCGTTTTTTGCGGCACCTCATACATATGCAGTGCAGAAATCAAAAGCAAGCGGCGCATCTCTTCCCGCTGCAGTACCGAATCAAAATCATAAACTAGAATATAGCCGCTCATAGAAGCCCGGATAAGAATCGTCCGCGCCAGACAAGCCTCATAAGAAAATTGTCCGGTAAAAAGCTGCGCCGTATATTGTGCATGCCGTTCGACCAACGGTTCAAACATCGCCCCGGACGTATAAGCCGCCTTGTATATACCGCGCAAAACCAGATCGGCTTCCATAGCTTCCAGTTCAATGCTCATGAAAGCTACATATTGAAACACCGCCGATGTCTGCTGTAAGTTCTTATGTATCACCCGCTGGGCACTTTTCATCAAACCATTCATAAGCGCTTGAAAAATTTCATCTTTATTTTTGTACCAATGGTAAATACTACCCGAACTCACGCCGGAACGCTCGACAATTTTTCGAATCGTCGTCTTCTCATAGCCCACTTCCAAAAACAATTCCTTGGCTGTGGCTAAAATCAAGCCGCGAATCCGATCCGGCCGATGATCTATCGTTTCTGTCTGCTGCATGTCCATTCCTCCCATTGCTAGAACACGTTCTAAAACATGTTCTAGCAATAGTATAGTAACTGCAAAGCCAAAAGTCAATCGCAATCCGGAAGGCGGACCGATTAAACAAGCTGCCAAAAAGAACCCTCGCCGCCTTCTCAAGAATCATGCTGAGCAGCAGCCGCGCAAAAAAAGCAGAATTGTCAACAGCCTCTTCAAGGCCTAAAACAATTCTGCTGCAGTCCTGCCACTTTTAAAAAACGCTTTGATAAACAGCTTTGATCGCGGCAGCATCCAATACCGTATAATTATTGCTCATCAGACGCGTCTGCGTCGTTATGACCATCTGCACATACTCGTCTATATCGGACGCTTTGACCCCATACTCCCGCATCCTTTTTTTAGGTAAAATAACGGTCAGCAGCGTTTCCAGCCGTTGAAAAACATCCGCTTCGTCACGATCCAGTACCTGTGCCAGATGCACGCACAATGCCCGCAAGCTGCCGTCATACCGCCGCTCTTGATACGCCTTGTACACAGCGGTCAGCAGCACGTAGTTGGCCTCACCATGCGCCACATGGCAGGCAGCCCCCAGCGGATAACTCATCGCATGAACCGCAGCGCAGCCGGCATTGCCAAAAGCAATTCCGGCCAGCGTACTGGCACGCAAAAAATCTGACAGCAAAGCCTCCCGGACGGCCGCTCCTTCCGCGGCCATTCGTTGGTAGCCCGACAAAATCAGATCCATCGCCTGCAGGGAAAACATCCGGGTAAAAGCATTGGCTTTGGGCGAAGTATAGGACTCCATCGCATGAATCAGCGCATCAATGGAACTGGCGGCAAACACTTGATCGGGCATTCCCTGCAACAGTTCCGGAATCAGCACCGCCTCGTCGGCATAAAGAGCATCCTGCGCCAACCCAAGCTTGGTTCCTTCTTTCGTCAATTCAAGGATGGATATATTTGTCACTTCGCTGCCCGTGCCGCAGGTCGTAGGCACCAAGAGCAAAGGATACGCTTTTTCCGCCGGTAAAGTGCCAAAAAACAAAGCAGCAATTGGAACCATGCGCCGAAGCGCAAATAATTTAGCGACATCCAGAATGGTTCCCCCGCCAATGGCCACTACTCGCTGAAAAGTCCGGCCTTGCAGTGACGCCCACATGCTTTCCGCCATGACATCCGTCGGTTCGCCGGGGCCAAACTGCCGGTAATCGACAACCAAAGCCTCATCCAGCAAACCAGCAAAAGCCCCTTGCCGGGTGCGCTGGCTGACAAAAACCAGATCCCCGGCGCCAATTTTATAGCTGCGGCAAAAATCAGCTGCCGATGACATACAAACAATTTTAGGATGAATGGCAAAGGTGGTCATAATATTTTCCTCCGGTCTCATAGTTTTTACTGCTGTTCGCCGCTGCACTGCGCCAGTGTTTTTTCAAAAATCGCCAGCCCTGCCGCCAATTGATCATCATGAATAACCAGCGGCGCCAAAAAGCGTATGACATTCCCATGTATACCCGCGCTCTCACAAAGCAGCCCTTGCCGCGCCATTTTCTGAATCAGCTGATTCGTAAATTCCGGAGCTGGTTCCTTGGTTTGCCGATCCTTGACAAACTCAATGCCCACCATACCGCCGAGCCCGCGGACATCACCAACACAGGCATACTGCGCCATCCATTGCCGGTAATGTGCCATCACAATCTGACCAATTTCGGCCGAGCGCTCCGCCAAATGATCTCGTTCCATGATTTCAATCGTTTTTAACGCTGCGGCGCAAGCCAGCGCATTGCCTCCGAAGGTGCCACCAATCACGCCGCGGGGAACCGCCTCGGTGATTTCCTCCCGCGCCACGATCGCGCTGAGCGGAACGCCGGCGGCAATTGATTTAGCCGTCGCCAGAATATCCGGCTCGATGCCGGCTTCCTGCCAATAATTCGCAGCAAACATGCGCCCGGTCCGGCAAAACCCCGATTGGACTTCATCGGCAATCAACAAGATTCCCTGTTCATCGCAAATCTGACGCACCGCCCGGACCCAATCCAAAGGCGCGGGAATAAAACCGCCTTCTCCCTGCAGCGGCTCCACCACAATCGCCGCTACAGAATCCGCCGGCGCGGCATTCTCAAAAACCTCCTGCAGCTTTTCAATATAATAAGCCGTCGCCGACTCCATCGGCATGCCGGTCGGCCGACGATAAAAGTAAGGAAATTCCGCCCGATATACGCCGTCAGGAAATGGTCCCATTCCCTTGGCATAAGCCTTTTTCGCCGTCATGGACATGGTCAAAAGCGTCCTGCCGTGAAAAGCGCCGGAAAAAACAATAATGTTCGGCCGTTTTGTATAAGCCTTCGCCAGTTTGACCGCATTCTCATCCGCTTCCGCCCCGCTGTTGGCAAAATAGGTCCGCCGGTGTTCGCCGCGAACCGGCGCAATTGCATTGAGTTTTTCTGCCAGCTGCACATAGCCTTCGTGCGTGACTACATTAAACATCCCATGAAAATATTGATCCGCCTGCGCTTTTACCGCCGCTACAACCTCCGGATGGCAATGGCCGATATTCAATACGCCGACCCCGCCGATCCAATCCAGAAAATGATTGCCGTCAAGATCCTCAATCACGGCTCCTTCCGCCCGCTTCATAACCACCGGATAGCCGCAATGTATTGCGCTCGGCGTCGCTGCTTCCCGCCTTTTAATAACCGCCGCCGACTTCGGTCCCGGCAGGGTTTTCGTAATAATTTTTGGTAATTCATCTCTCAGCATGATCGACATCCTCCTTTGGATAAAACAAAACGTTGTACAACCAGCACCGCGCTCAAAACTCCGAGCCTGCGGCCGCTGTGCCGTACAACGCATTTTTGTTTTCATGCCCTCAGTGTAACGCAATCCGGCAGTTATAACAACGTGACCGCAACCTAACCTTTTCCGGTTTTTTTGTGCTTTACGCACAACTATGAATAAGCTATGATAAATGAAGACTTAATCGCTTTTGCGTATCGCCGTATAGCGACGAACGTATTCGCGCATGTTGATCATTCGGAGCAATACAATAAACAAAGGGGAGGATTTTATGTCTATTCAGCTGAAACAGCTTTTCGCCGAAACTGCGGAAACCTATGCGCTTAATCTGGTTGCCGGAAAGCAGGGCCTGCTGCGCGAGATCATCTGGGTGCAATTCTGTGAAGACAGCGAAACCACGGATTTTTTGCGCGGCGCCGAACTCATTATTACCACCGGACTCTGCGCCCAACATCCGGATTGGCTGAAAAACTTCATTCTGGCGCTGATTGAAAGAGACGCCTGCGGGCTCATTATCAATACCGGAAAATACATTCAGGAAGAGGATATTACCCCCACGATACGCAGCCTGTGCGAAAAGCACAGTTTCCCCTTGTTTACGATGCCCTGGCGAATTCATCTGGCCGATATTATGCAGGATTACTACAACCGGTTGTTCAGCTCCCAACAAAACGAAACCAGCCTGCACTTACAGTTACAGGAAGCGCTGCTTGATAGCGCCAAAGCGCCTGCCATGCAGCAGGGCTTGGTGTTGCAAGGATTGGGAGAGCACGCCTTTCATCTCTGTGTTCTGGAACCGGCTGTCACGCCGCTGCCGGAGGAAAATCGGACGCATTTTCTACTGTACAGCAAAACTATTTTAAACCGCCTCCATTTACCCTATCGCGTTTTTTGGCAGCAGGAACGCTTACTGCTCTTGCTTTTCACGGCAGCGAAAGAGATACAGCAACAAACAGCTATGGATCTGGCCACGCTTTTTCTTCGTCAGAATTCTAAAAATCCTCCCGTCTGCGGGATCAGTTCCCTCCAGGAAAATGCCCTGCACATAGCGACTGCCTGGCAAGAAGCCTGCGTAGCGGCCGCCGTCGCCCGGCTGCAGCAAAAACCGCTGCTTTCCTTCGATGCGTTGGGTATTTACCGTTTGCTTTTTGCCGCGCACAACCGGTCTCTGCTGCAAAAGATGCAGCAGGAACGCCTGCAGATTTTACTCGACTATGACGAAAAACATCATACCCAGCTTGCGGCAACGCTGCGGCTTTATCTATTCTGCGGCAACAGTCTGCAGGATACGGCCCAAGCCGCCTTTACGCATCGCAATACTATCAATTATCGCATGGGAAAAATCCGGGAGCTGCTGCACTGCAATCTTGACGACGCCGCCGTTCGTTTTGAATTTATGCTGGCCTTCTATATTGCCGACTACCTGCAGATTGCTCGCCAATAAAACAAAACAAAAACAGGGATGTTTCCACCACAGGCCTGCCTGCAAGGGAAACCATCCCTGTTTTTCATTTTATTTTATATTTTTTGTTGCCGCGGCATCCGCCTGCAAGACCATGAAATCTTCATTTAAACCATACTTTTCTAAAATGCCTTTCAACGTCCCATCCGCACGCATTTTCTCGAGTTCTGCATTTACGGCATCCAGCAATTCCTTATCCTCAAAGCGGATCGCCGCTCCGATTTTTCCTGATGCTTCCGCCTCATAAGGACTGAGAATACGAAGCTCCAGAGAGGCATTTTGTTTGATTGTATAAGCAGCTACAATGCCGTCCGTGATACAGGCGTCAATTTTACCGGTATGAACCGCCATCATCAATTCCGCCTGATTATTGAACACTTTTACATCAGTTACCTTGCCGGCCTGCTGCCATTTCTGCGCCGTTTCCAGGAACGCAACCCCTTTCTGCGCCCCGATCACTTTTCCCTGCAGATCGGCCTTGCTTTGAATAGGCGAGTCCTGTTTGACAACAACCGCTTCGCCTTCCTTATACCAGATATTCGTAAAATAGGCTTTTTCCAGCCGTTCCGGTTTGATATAAACAGCATCCGTTACCATATCAACGGTTCCCTTATTGAGTTCAATGAGCAAATTTTCAAAGGGAACCTGCTTCATCTCGACCTTGGGAATCCCCAGCCGTTTGGCAATTTCTTTGATAATATCCGCATCAACGCCGGAAAAAGCATTGCTCTTGGTATCAATATAGGCAAACGGAGCGTCATTCGAGGAAGCGACCATCAAAACGCCTTTTTCCCTGGCCTTCGCCAGCGTCTGGGCCTTATCGCCGCCGGATACCGCCGCGCCGCTGCCGGAAGATGGGCTCGCGGGCTCCGCTCCGCAGCCCGCGAGCAGCCAGAAACAAGCCAGCAGCAACAAGGAAAAAAGTGCTCTTTTTTTGCAAAAATTTGTAATCGTCATCATAATCTGCCTCTCTTTTTTCATTGTCTTTCACTATTTGACAATTTATACTCCACCAGTTTTACGCAATGCGAAAGGGGTACGCTTAAAATAAGATAGGCCAGCGCCAGATACGTATATGCCTCAATCGTAAAAAAAGTCTGTGAAGCAAACGTCTGTGTGCGCAGCAGCAGTTCATTAACCGCTACATACGCCAGCAGCGACGTATCCTTAATCATCATCACCAGGTAATTGCCCAGGGCGGGAACAATACTCTTAAAAGCCTGCGGCAGAATGATGCGCACCAACGTCTCAAACCGGCCAAACCCCAGACAAAGCGAGGCTTCCGTCTGTCCCCGGTCAATGGATAAAATGCCGCCGCGAATCACCTCCGACATATAGCAGCCATAATTAATTGCTAATCCGGCAATACCGGCGGCCATCGGCGAAATCTGCACATCCGTCTTATAGCCGAACATGCCGGCCAAAAGATTGAGCAGCAGCGGCACGACGTAATAAATATAAACCAGCTGGACCAGCAGCGGCGTCCCGCGAATGATTTCCAAAAAACCGTAGAGCATCACCCGAAAAGGCCGCCAAGCGAAGAGCCGGCCCACCGCAATCAAAACGCCGGCCAGCGTTGCCAGAAAAAAACCGGCCAACGTTGTCTGCAGTACCAAACCGGCGCCATGGACCAGAGAAGGCACCAGATACTCGGCGGCTTGGGCAAAATGCAAGGACGCCAAAGTTGTGTTCATAATGTTATACCCCCAATAAAATCCGATTCAGGAATTGCTGTGTGCGCTCTTCTTTCGGCTGGTTAAAAATCTGCTGCGGCTGACCTTCCTCTACGACATAGCCTTTATCCATGAACACTACATGATCGGAAACATCCTTGGCAAATCCCATTTCATGGGTTACGATCGCCATCGTCATACCGTCCTGCCGCAGTTTCTTCATCACCTGCAATACCTCCCCCACCAGTTCCGGGTCCAGCGCAGAAGTCGGTTCGTCAAACAGCAGCATCTTCGGCTGCATCGCCAGCGCCCGGGCTATGGCAACGCGCTGCTGCTGCCCGCCGGACAACTGGGAAGGATACATCCCCGCCCGGTCGGTAAGCCCGACCTTTGCGAGCAGCTCATACGCCAGCGTCTCGGCTTCCCGGCGCGGAAGTTTATTCACATGCATCGGAGCATACATCACATTTTTCAATACCGTAAACATCGGAAATAAATTGAATTTCTGAAAAACCATGCCTACCTCCCGGCGCAGGCGTTTACTATCCAGTTCCTGGTCCAGCAAAGTCCCATTATAAAAAATACGGCCAGCCGTAGCAACTTCCAGCAGGTTCAGGCAGCGTAAAAAAGTACTTTTGCCGGAACCGGACGGCCCGATGATGGTAACCACTTCTCCATCGTCAATACGCATGGTAATATTTTTTAAAACCTCAATGGTTCCATAATTCTTTTGCAAATTAAATATATTAAACATAGCCGCCCCTCCTATATACAAAAATCAAACGAGAAACGCAAAAGGCGTTCATACCTGTAAATAGGTATGAGCGCCTTTACTCACATGTGTATTTTCTAGTGCTACCGTTATCTTAACATGGCCAAAACGCAGTGTCAATCAAAGCGCAGCACAATTTGCCGGAAAGAATTTGTTTATTGAGCACAAAACCAGCTGCTGACGTTTTCCCGCCGAAAAAATCGATAATTTTTTCTCAAGCTCTTAACTAAAAAGCAACCTTATTTTAACACAATGGTAACACGGTTATGGCCTGACTGTTTTAAACTGAACCCAACGAGACCAGCAATTTTTCTTTGACAGCAGGCGCTAAGAACAGCCGGCATTAGCAGAAAGGATGAACGTATGTCACCAGAAGCATCAGAACTGCAGCGAATTCTGAATGAACAGCGGATTACACCGGTATATCAGCCCATTATCGACCTGACCACCGGAGAAACATTTGCCTATGAAGCCTTGAGCCGCGGACCGGCTGAAAGCAGTCTGGCCCAACCCGACCTACTATTCGCCGCCGCTAAAAAAGAACACTGCCTCTGGCAGCTCGACTATTTATGCCGGCGCCTTGCACTGCTGCACGCGAAGTCGATTTTGCAGGAAAAACTTTTATTTACTCAACTTTCCCACCTGCAAAAGCGAGACAAATCCTTTAAAAATCTAATGTAACGGCTGTTTTGTTGCCATATTGACAATAAAATAGCACCAATCCTTAGTATAATGAGATTAGCGAAAAACCAAAACACAAAGGAAGGTGCTAATCTCATGTTACTCCAAA
>DCFR01000066.1:59413-59542 GCA_002319815.1 Megamonas sp. UBA1799 | reverse complement strand
GCCTGCGGCGGTCCCCCTTCTCCAATGGAAGAAGGCTAAGGGCATGGCAACGAAACAGACTACGGCAACAGCGAAATCGCTACAGCGGCCAGATGCGTTGCGGCAAAGACAAGGACCTCATCCACCGCC
>DCFR01000066.1:2238-59127 GCA_002319815.1 Megamonas sp. UBA1799 | reverse complement strand
CTTCTCCAACGGGAGAAGGCTAAGGACACGGCAACGAAGCACGTACGGCAACAGCGAAACAGACAGACAACCGGGAGCGCGCGCAACAATAACGCAACAGAACGTCGATTGGAAGCGCAGCGTATTGCCTTCCCCCGTTGGGGAAGGTGGCAGTGAACGCAGCGTCAGCGCAGAGAACCGACGGATGAGGTCCCCTGCCGTAAAGCTACAGACCGTTGTAAAATTGCCTTTTATGACTTCATTACCAGAATATGTACGATGGAAACTAAAAAGCGCTGCCACCGCAGCGCCTTTTTAATCTCTTATTTCATTCGGATGACAGCGCACGACGCTGCCGTCTGTTTCCAAATAAACGACTTCGCCCAGCATAGCGTTGCGAAGCATCCTCCGGCACAAAAGGCAGGGTTTTCCCGAAGCCAGGGTGCCGTCCGCATTGTAGCCAACGATATAAATCGTCGCGCCCTGCATCTTCACCGGATCGGCATTGATGATGGCATTTTGCTCGGCATGAACGGCCACGCAAAGCTCATAGTTCTGCCCCTTCGGCACATGCAGCCGTTCGCGCTCGCAGACCCCGGTATCAATGCAATTGGCCTCGCCGCGCGGCGCGCCATTATAGCCGGTGCTGATGATAATTTTATCCTTGACAATAATAGCGCCATAGCACCGTCGAAAACAAGTGGAACGACGGCCAACCGCCTTCGCAATATCAAGAAAGTACTCCGTCCATTCCGGACGGTCTTTTTTTATTGGCATATAGACTCCCCCTGAAAATCACCGATAGTTTTGATTGATCAGATAGCGTTTCGCCATAATAACGGCAACAAAATCATCGACCGGAACCGGCGGCACCTGCATACTGGTAGGAAAAAAACGTCTCCAGCCCTTCGGCGGATGGGCTTCCCAATAAACCTGTTTCGCATCTTCCGTGGTACGATATTCATCCACCACCGTGATTTTTAACTCTGGCAATGCTTCCCGGATACGGGCCTGCGCTTTCTCACTCGTCGTTCCGTTGCCGATAAGAAGCAGTTCCGGTCCGTACGACCGGACCCGGGTCATAAGTTCCTCAACCAGCCAGACCGTAGCAACCACAGCCTGATCCAGAACTTTTCCATCTCCGGCAACAATGGCCATACCGCATTTATCACGGCCAGGATCAATTGCTGCTATTCGCATCGTACTGCCTCCCTCTAGATCTTATAAAATTCTATTGTAGCCGAATGTCCTGTTCCTATTATAGATTAAGGCGTCTTGTCAGTCTCCAGCTTCAAATTGATGCGCAGCGGCCCCAGCGCATCCGTGTCGGTTCGCGCATAGGCGCTCAGCAGCACCGTCCCATTAAGCGGCGACAATGTCTGCACAAGATCATAGAACTGCGAGCCTTCCATAACGCCGACCGAACCGCGGATCGGATCCGGCAAAATGCCGCGGGCTGTGGCCGCTGCGTTGACATCCTGCAGAAAACTCATCACAACATGTTCCGCTTCGCCATTGCCGCTGCCGGTCATTTTAAACGGCCGCGCAATAATGAATTCATTTTTTTTGTAAATAACACTGTTCTGGAATAACTGTAAGTTGGTGCGAACTGGTTCGCCGCGGACCAAATTGCCGGCCGCGACAATGCGCACCACCATATCCGAACGGCTCCGGGCAATGGTTTCCGCCGCCTTATCGTACTCCGGCTGATAAATCCAGATGGAACTGCTCTCATCGTTCACGCCCAACCGCTGCGCCACATTGCGATTGGCCAGCTGAATGAGCGTCCCCATGTCCGCCCGCACCTCATCATCCGCACGATTGCCCCGGATGACGCCGCTGGCGATGACTTCGCCGGCCCGAAAACTGATGTCGCCTTCGCGAATAGTTTCCAGACCCTGCCGCAGTTCGGTTGTACGCTTTTCCAACTGCTTATTATTTTCCGTCAGCTGCCCATTCGCCGACGCCAGCTTTTCATTCCCCGCAGCCAGTCGACCATTCTCCGTCGTTAGCCCGGAATTTTGTTCGAGCAAAGTTGCCTTAGCCTCTTCCAGCCTGGCGTTGCCAGCAGCCAGCTGCTGCGCCCTGTCCGTCAGTGTCTGCTGCTCCGTCTGCAGACGATCGACCTCTGCTTGTGATTTTTTTAGTTCCCCGGCCGCCTTTTGCTGCTCCTGCTGAGCATCCGCCAGGTCAAAACCCGCCTGCTGTAACCGGGACTGTGTTTCCTGCATGGTCCGGTTCAGCTTTTCCATACCGAAAAGCGCCGTCCGTACATTTTCTGAAACTGCGGCCATGACGCCGAATGTCAGCGTCGTAATGCAGATTCCCGTCAAAATCGTAATGAGAATGGACGTGTGGCGTGGTCTGAGCCCAAAAATGGACAGCCGTTTCTTACCAATTTTTGAACCCAGACGATCGCCGATAAAAGCAATAGCGCCGCCGGTGATAACCAAAACCACAATAAGAAGCACGCCATACATAAAACCACACCTGCCCTTCTGCAGAAAATAGAATTACCGGGCCGCCCGCCGCATGAGAAGCAGCCCCACGACCAAGCCGATGAAATTTGGCAGCCAGACCGCCATCGCCGCCGGCAAGGCGCCGCTTTGTGCAATCGCTCCCGCCAGCGTCATCAGACTGTAATAAATGAAAATGATCACGATGCTGATTGCAAACCCCATGGAAGAACTGTTGCGGTTCGGCTGCAGCCCGAGCGGAATGCCGACCAGCGTAAAGATCAAACTGGCCATTGGCACTGTATACCGCTGATAAAGCTCCGTTTCCAGCTTTTTAGTATTCACATACTGTGCTTTCATGATTTCAATCTGTTCTTTCAGTTCCCGCATTGTGAGCTCTTCCGGTTTTTTCTGCTCACTCACAATCTGCTGCGGACTTTCATTGATTGGCAGCGCCTGCGTTGTAAAATGCACCGTATGCTCTGTTTCACCGTCGGAAATATCGTAGATAATTCCCTGATGCATCGTCCACTGCGCGCTTTTCCACTCCGCATATTCGGCATTCTCCACATGACTGACCTTGCCATCGGCAAAAACCTGCATGGTCACACCCTGCATGGTTTCCGTAGCGGCATCATACCGACGCGCATACACCAGCCGACGAATTTTCCCCTGATCAATATCTTTGACAATGATATGTTCCTGTGACTGCGGCGCCGTATTTTTCTGAATTTCATAATACACGACATTATTATAGGCCGTATTAGACCGGGGAACAATATATTCATTAAACCAGATGGCAAAGAGGCTGACAATAAAGCCCAGCAAAATTGCCGGCGCGGCAATGCGGGAAAAACCAATGCCGCAGGATTTCATCGCCGTGATCTCACTGGAACTGGAAAAACGGCCAAAGGTCAGCAAACTGGCCAGCAGCATGGACATAGGAAACGTCCAGATGACAATGCCCGGCAAGCTGAGGACAAAAATCTTCAGCACCGATGCCAACGACGCGCCATAATCGGTAATATACTGCGCAATCCGAAACAAAGTTCCGGAGCCGACAAACACCGCAGAAAAGGCACAAATGCCAAAAGCAAAGGTCAGAAATACTTCTTTGAATATATACTTATCTAAAATCCGAATATGCATTTAGCCTGTCTCCTATAAGGTGAATTTCTCCCCGAGATAGAATTTCTTTGCGAGCTCATCATTGGCAACTGTAGCGCTGTCGCCTTCCAGCAGAATCTTTCCCTCGTTCATAATATAAGCACGGTCTACAATATGCAGCGTTTCGCGCACATTATGATCCGTAATCAAAATGCCCATGCCGCGCTGCCGCAAATATTCAATAATGCTCTGGATATCCGCCACGGCGATCGGGTCAACGCCGGCAAACGGTTCATCGAGCAGAATAAACTGCGGCTCGAGAGCCAGGCAGCGGGCAATCTCTACCCGGCGGCGCTCGCCGCCGGAAAGCTCGGTTCCCTTGCGTTCCCGCACATGGCTGATATGAAACTCATCCAGCAGGGCATTAATCCGGCTCATCCGCTCCGCTTTGGAAAGCGGCAGCGTTTCCAGAATCGACAGCAGATTTTCTTCCACGGTCAGCTTGCGAAAAATAGACGCTTCCTGCGCCAGATAGCTGATGCCCAGCTCCGCCCGCTTGTACATCGGCATCCTGCCGATCTTCACATCCGAAATATAGACATCGCCAAAGGTTGGCTGTTCCAGACCGACAATCATATAAAATGTCGTCGTTTTGCCGGCACCGTTCGGTCCCAGCAAGCCGACAATTTCCCCCTTATCAACCCGCAGGGAAACCCGGTCGACTACATTGCGGCGTTTATAGGTTTTTACCAGATTTTTTGTTTCAATATGCACGCGTAAAGCCCCCGCCTTTATTCTGTCTTAACCTGTCCGGCTTCGTCAAGATAAACCGTCAACCGCTGGCTCTTCATTGTATTGTTATCCTGAATTGCCCAGGCATTGCCGGTGAATACCGCCTTGCCATTTTCCTGGCCGAAATACTCTGCCTGATCGCCGCCGCCTTCAAATGCTTTCGGCGGACTGATTACATGCGCGTTGCCCACGCCTTTAAAATGATCTTCCTTAAGCCAGCCTTCCATATGATCCGCTGTAAAGGAACCATCCGTATTCGTAATCGTTCCACCCTGCTCCATGCGAACATAATCCTGGTCCGTGAAGTATTCTGCCTGCGGTCCGGTAAAAGTCTTATCCGCTTTGACGGCATGAACATCACCGACGGCAATCAGATGATTCTGTCCGTCCGCAGTGAACTTCGCGCAGGTCATATGCATATCATCCCGATCGGCGACAACACCGCCCGTGACTTGCCCCTGCTGCGTCTTCGTATTGTAAACGGCGTGAGCGCCGGTCATAACGGCGCCGCCCTGCTTCATGACAACATTGCCGTTCGCCGTCATCTCGCCGGTCTTCATGCTGTATTCCACTGTATCGCCGTTGAGTTCCGCCGGTTCATCGGCTGCATACACTGCGCCGGCACTTAAAGATAAGCCGATTACTGCGGCCAGCGCCGTCATCTGGATTGTCTTTTTGTTGATTTTTTTCATTTTCCCTTCCCCTTTACTATATGCGCATGGCCAATCGCTTTAAAAGCCGAAAAGCCATCCCAGCTTTCCATCCGATCACCGGAAGCATCCATATCATCACGATGAATTTTAGCCTGCCCGATTGCCGCCAGTAAGGCCTTCGCCGCATCCCATTCCAGCGCATCACCGGTAAGCCGGGCTCCATCCGTAGTCGTCGCCACGACCCCGCCGTCCAGGCGGATATTTTTCGTTGTGCCGCTATATACGCCATGCGGCGCCGTCACATCGAGCACATTGCCGTCATCTTCATAAAAACGGCCCCGGACGTTCACACAGACCGTATCCTGTGTATCCAGATTCATCTCCGTAGAATCGGAGGTAAGCTCCCAGATGGTCCGGCCATTTTTTTCCTCACGGATCGTATTCGTTCCATATTCCATCACCCGTGAGGCCGCACTTTGCTCAGATGGCGCTGGCGGCTGCGGCACGGTCAATACCGCCCAGAGGATCAGCGCCAATACCAGCAGCAGCAAAGCCCCCAGAAGCAACTTTCCCCGCTTACTCATCTTTTTCCTCCTCTGATTTCACCGTATGATGCTTCACATGACGCTCATCCGGCGGAGTATTCCAGCGTTTCTGGAACCACAGCCACTGCGTGGGGTTGTCCCGGATCGTCTGGTCCAAAATTCTGGTCATGCGCACGGTAAGATCCAACAGATCCTGATCCGTGTCGCCGTGATCCTCATAGCGCAGGATTTCGCCGATCACTACTTTATGACGACCATCCGGCTGGCGCAGGATAAAGGCCGGCAGAACCGGCGCATTGAATTTATGAGCGAACACCGCCGGCCCCATAGGCGTTGACGCCGTCCGTCCCAGGAATTCGATAAAAGCGCCGCCCGGTCCGGCATCCTGATCGGCCAGAAAGCCCAAAATTTTTCCTTTTTTAAGCGCCCGCGCCGCCGCCAGCAATTCGCTCGTTCCCCGGGAAAAAATCTCTACCCCGATGGTTGCCCGCAAGTCATTCAAAACCTGCGTATATTGTTCATTTGGCTGCGGTTTGGCAATGGCCGTAACCGGCAAACCGGAAAGCGTAAAAGCGGCGGAAAGCCATTCCCATGTACCCACATGCCCTGTCAGCACGACGACGCCATGCTTCTCTGCCAGCGCCGCCTTCATCCGATCCAAATGTTCAATTTCAATATAGTCGGTAAAATTGTCCTGATTCAGGTGCGGCATGTAAAGAATCTCCAGGACATTCTGCGCCATATTGATAAAAGACGCCCGTACTGTACGCCGGACCTCCGCTTCAGAAATCTGCAGCGACGCCTGCATCTGTTCAATTGCCCTGTTCCGCTGTTTACGTACAAGATCATAATACAGATTGCCCAGCAGCCGGCCAAAAGCCAGCAGCCAGGAATGCGGCAAGCAACAGATCATACGGCTTAATGCCATTAAAAAATGATAACGCATGGAAGTTCCCCCAAAAAACATATTGCGAAGGTATATTTATTGTAAAAATCCGGCCACAATCGCATCCCAGCGGCCCTGCGCCTTCAAAATAAACTCGATGACTTCACGCGCCGCGCCATGGCCACCCGTATGCTGCGTCGTAAAATGCGCCTGCGCCCGAACCTCGGCCACGGCATCTCCCACAGCAGCAGCAAAACCGACCTGGATGAGCACCGGCAGATCAATCAAATCATCACCAACATAAGCGATTTCCTCATCGGCCAGCCCATAACGCGTTTTTAGTTCTGCATACGCGTCGCGCTTGTCGGGACAGTTTTGCCAGAGAGCGGTCATATGAAGTTCGGCCACCCGGCTGGCGACCATCGCCGAATGGCGTCCGGTAATAACAGCAGTCTTAAAACCGGCACGCTGCCAAAGGGTAATGCCCAATCCATCCCGGCAATTAAACGGTTTAAAAAGTTCGCCGCTATTGCCGACATAAATGCCGCCGTCGGTAAGCACGCCATCGACATCAAAAATAATCATACGAATCTTTTGCGCCCGCTCTTCTGCTTCCGTCATTTCAAACAACCCCCTGGCGTAAAAGATCCGTCAAATGAAGGATACCAACCGGCGTCTTTTCTGCATCAATGACCGGCAGCACCGTAATCGGACGCGGCTTGTGTTTTTCCATCTGGCTCAGCGCCGCTGCCGCCAGCTTATCCGCCGTAATCGTCTGCGGCGTGCGCGTCATCAGCGTCTCAACCGGTTCATCCAAAAAAGAACTGCTCTTAGCCAGGCTGCGGCGAATATCGCCGTCCGTCACCAACCCAATGAATTTACCATGATCATCAATAACAGAAGTTGCCCCCATGCCTTTGGCTGTCATCATAAAAAGCGCTTCCTTGGCTGTCTTCCGGTAAGAAATAACCGGATTATCCTCACCGCTATGCATGACATCGCTCACGGTAAGCAGCAATCGGCGGCCCAGCGCCCCTCCCGGGTGAAATACGGCAAAATCCTGCGCTGTAAAATTCCGGGCTGAAAGCAGGGCGATCATCATTGCATCTCCCATGGCCAGAGCCGCCGTTGTGCTGGCCGTAGGCGCCAGCCCCAAAGGACAAGCTTCCCGTTCCACCCCGGCGTCAATAAAATAATCCGCATGACGTCCGAGCGTCGAATCCCGCCGTCCGCACAAAGCAATCAGCCGGGCTCCGATACGCCGGATCACCGGCAGAATATTAACGACTTCATTGGTTTCGCCGCTGTTGGAAATAGCCAGCACAATATCATGCTCGGTCACCATTCCCAAATCGCCATGAAAGGCTTCCGCCGGATGCATGAAAAAAGAAGGCGTCCCCGTACTGGCAAGACTAGCGGCAATTTTTCGTCCCACATGACCGGATTTCCCCATACCGGTGACGATCACCCGGGCGGGGCAAGCTAAAATGGCCTTGACCGCCGCTTCAAACTCATCATCCACCCGATCAATCAGTTTTGCTACCGCATCCGCTTCGATGCGCAGCGTCTCAATTGCTTTTTCCTTAATCACGCCGCTTCCCTCCATGACCTCAGCCCAGCTTTTTCCGTACGACTTCATAAATTGCCAGCGAATCCTTCAGCAGATCCTCCAGCTTATCCAGGTAAAGCATATTCGGCCCATCGCAAAGGGCCTCTTCCGGATTGTCATGGACTTCCATGAACAAAGCGTCGACACCAGCTCCAACTGCGGCCCGGGTAAGATATTCCACATACTCGCGGTTGCCGGCTGATGAAGTTCCCGCGCCGCCGGGAAGCTGGACACTATGCGTTGCATCAAACACGACCGGATAGCCAAACGAACGCATAATAGGAAAACTGCGCATATCGACCACCAGATTGTTATAACCAAAGGAAGCGCCGCGCTCCGTCAGCAGAATATTGGAATTGCCGCCCTCATGAATCTTATCGACAACATTTTGCATATCCTTCGGCGCCAGAAACTGTCCCTTTTTTACATTAATAACCCGGCCGGTTTTTGCCGCCTTATAGACAAGATCAGTCTGCCGGCAAAGAAAAGCCGGAATCTGCAGTACATCGGCGACTTCAGCCACCGGTTCCGCCTGCGCTTCCGTATGAATATCAGTCACAATCGGCACCTGCAGCTCGTCCTTGATTCTTTGCAGCATTTTCAAACCTTTTTCCATCCCCGGGCCCCGAAAGCCATTAAAAGATGACCGGTTCGCCTTATCAAACGATGCTTTAAAAATATAGGGGATGCCCAGCCGCCGGGTAATATCACGAATGGTCCGTCCTATGTAAAGGCACCGGTCCATATCTTCCAGCACACAAGGTCCGGCCAGCAGCGTCAACGGATTGCCGCCGCCGATCTCAAAATCAGCTACTTTTACCTTATTCATACTATTTCTGCCACCTTTCCTCACCATACTATATATCTTTCTATTATAAACTATTTTTCTGTAAAATTACTTAAAATCTCCCTGCTGATAAATTTTATTTACCAGCGCCAGATCCTCCGCCGTATCGACACCGACAAAACGATGCTCGGTCTTAATCACCTTGATGCGATAACCATTTTCCAAGGCCCGCAGCTGCTCCAGCGCCTCCGTCTCTTCCAAGGGCGTCGGCGGCATAGCGGCGTACTTCAGTAAAAAGTTCCGCCGATAAGCATAGATACCAATGTGCTTATAGACCGGGACGCCTTTTTGATACCGCGGATATGGCAGCAAGGATCGGGAAAAGTAAAGCGCATAGCCCTGCTTATCGGTAACTACTTTGACGTTATTCGGGTTAGCTTGTTCCTGCACATCGGTCATTTCTGTCATAACCGTCGCCATGCTGAGTTCCTCATCCCCATCAAACGCTGCCGCCAACTGATCAATAACCGCCGGTTCCAGCAAAGGTTCATCGCCCTGCACATTGATGATCAAATCCACCGCCGGATACGCCGCTGCGACTTCAGCCAGACGATCCGTCCCGGTCGGATGATCTTTGGCCGTCATCATAGCCCTGCCGCCATGTGCTTCCACAGCCTGCTTTACCCGGCTGTCATCGGTAGCCACCACGACTTCCGATACACAGGCGGCCTGCACAGCCCGGTCATATACCCGGCAAATCATCGGCTTGCCAGCGATATCTGCCAGCGGCTTGCCCGGAAGACGCGTCGATGCATAGCGCGCCGGTATTACACATAATATGTTCATGACAGTACTTCGTCCCTTCTGATTTTTTCAGCTAGGCGCTGTTTAAGCAGCGTCTGAAACGCCTCGTTTCCATCTTGAAACGTAACCTCGACGCTCACTACATAAATTGGAATCGGCGAAGTTTCCTGCACGACATTCTTCAGCATGACCGGGACCTTAACCGCGTCTTTTTCTGTAATGACAATGGCTTCCGCGCCCTGTCGGTTGGCCTGATCGACCACATCCATCATTTCCTCAACGGTGTAGTCATGATGATCGGGAAAACGAAGGCTCTCAATAATCACAGCGCCAATATTGCTTAACGTTTGTTCAAAAGAAGCCGGATTACCGATAGCCGACACAGCCATCACCCGTTTGCCTTTCATCTGCGAAACATCAATCCCGGTCCCCGTGATATTTTCATACCAATTGGAGAGCTCAATAAAGCAGCGCGGCTGATGAATACTCTCCACAATCAGGGCATGATCATTTTCCGCCTGAATCGTCCGCCGGATATACTGGCGCGACTCTTCCGGCGCCTGATCCACTTTCGTCAGCAAACAGACGTCCGCCCGATCCAAATGCGACACCGGCTCGCGCAAAGTACCGCGCGGCAGCATGTAGCCGTTGCCGAACACATTGACGGCATCCACCAGCAGAATATCCATATCACGTTCCAATTGCCAATGCTGATAGCCATCGTCCAAAATCGCTACTTCCGCGCCAAAATGCTCGATGGCATATTGTCCCGTCATCGCTCGTTCTGCGCCGATCAAGACCGGCACCTGCGGCAGATGTTTGGCCAGCATGAAAGCCTCATCCCCGGCCTCAGCCGCCGTCATATATAAGGTCTGTCCGTCGGAAACAATCCCGACTTCACCGCGCCATTTCGCCCGATAGCCGCGGTTGAGAATAACCACGCGGTAGCCCATATCCCGGATTTCCCGTGCCAACCGCTGCGCCGTCGGAGTTTTACCGGTGCCGCCCACAGTAATATTACCTAGGCTGATGACATAGCAACCCAAACGCTTGCGCTTGAAAATACCCACTTTATAACCGGCCAGCTTCACATTCACCAGCCAGGCATAAATAAAAGAAAATAGATACAGCAAGGCAATAATAATCGAAAGAAACACCCCATGCGTATGTTGTCCATGGACTAACTGGAAAAAATACGTCTGGAAATTTTCTACTTTTTCGGTCGCCCGGATCATGCCGCTGGCCAGACGTTTTTCTTCACAGTCATCCAACATTTCATGTAACAAAACCGCCGACTTTCTGGCCGCCCCTTTGTTCTCGCTCACAATAGCCAGCGTTTCGCGTTCCATGCGGTGCCGTTCGTCACTGTTGGCAAACAGCCGCAGTACTTCCTGCGTCAGTTCATCACTGCTATCTACCGTCACACAGGCATTGCGCTTCGTAAAAAGCACATGCGTATCCTTAAAATTAAACATATTATAGCCGACAATAATCGCCTTGCCATGCGCCGCCGGCTCGAGAATATTATGCCCGCCATGCGGAATTAAACTGCCGCCGACATAAATGACATCGCCGACACTATAGACTTTGCCCAGCTCGCCAATGGTATCCAGCAAGACCACATCATGACCGGCCGCCGGTGCTTTCAGAAGCTCCGTGCGCCGAGCAACATGCAGGTTCTCCCGTCGGCAGAGGGAAGCAATTTCTCCCGTCCGCAAAAGATCCCGCGGCGCGATGACCAGTTTCGCCCGAGGAAATTTTTGCCGCAGTGCGGCAAACGCCTGCAGTACCATCTCATCCTCGCCTTTATGGGTACTGCCCGCCAGAAAAATACCCTCATTATCTTCCAAGCCCATTTCATGCAGCAGCCGCTGCTTTTCTTCCTGGCTTACATCCGTATAAGTCTGATCGAATTTCGTATTACCGGTCACAATAACCAGCTTAGGATCGGCGCCAAGCCGAACAATATACTCCGCATCAATGGAAGACTGCATGGCAAATTTTGTCACCGTGCCAATCATATCATCGAGCAGGCTGTGCAAATGATGATAGCGGGAAACGCTTTTGTCACTGATACGCCCATTCACCATCATGACCGGAATACGCATTTCCCGCGCCGCCCTGAGGAAATTCGGCCACAGCTCTGTCTCCACCGGTAAAAAGACCTGCGGGCTGACCCGGCGCAGCACATGCGCCGCCAGCCAGGGAAGATCCAGCGGATAGTAAATAATGCTGTCCGCATCTTTAATGATACGGTTTGCCATCTCGTAGCCGCTGTTAGTAACCACGGAAACCAGGATCGGACTCTTGGGAAACTCGCGGCGAAATTCTTTAATCAGGGGGCTTGCGGCCACCACTTCACCAACTGAAGCTGCATGTACCCAGATACAATTTTTCTTCGCGACCTTGTCCAGTGCATGCGGCGGAAAAAACCCGAACAGGCTTTGGCGAATACGTTCTACAAAACCCCGCTCCCGCACAGAACGGACCATGAACATCGGAATGATCAAAACCACAATGAAAATGGCCGCTATATTATAAAGTAGCTGCATACCGTCTCTCCGTTTCTTCAGATTGATGTCTTACTGAATTGGATATGATAAAGATTGCTGTAAAGACCACCCTGAGCCAAAAGCTCCTCATGCGTTCCATGCTCACAAATCTGACCGCTTTCAATGACGAAAATCTGATCGGCATCAAAAATTGTCGACAAGCGATGGGCAATGACAAACGAAGTCCTTCCAACCATCAGGCGGTCCAACGCCGCCTGCACAATTTTCTCACTCTCGGTATCCAGCGCCGAAGTCGCTTCATCCAGAATCAAAATACGCGGATCTTTCAAAATCGCGCGAGCAATCGCAATGCGCTGCCGCTGGCCACCGGAAAGATTCATGCCGCGCTCACCGATTTTCGTATCATAGCCTTGCGGCAAAGTCATAATAAACTCATGCGCGTTGGCGTCTTTAGCCGCTGCGGTAATTTCCTCATCCGTGGCATCGAGCCGCCCATAACGGATGTTTTCCCGCACGGTCGTGCTGAACAGCATCGTTTCCTGCGGCACAATGCCAATCTGCTCCCGCAGTGAATTCACCGTCACTTCCCGGATATCCTTCCCATCAATCCGAATGGCACCTTCCGTCACATCATAAAAACGCGGAATCAGATTGGCAATCGTCGATTTGCCGGCGCCGCTCGGCCCGACAAAGGCAATCATTTGCCCGGATTTAGCTTCCAGCGTCACCTGCGACAACGCCGGAATTCCTTTCTTATACTCAAAGCTCACCTGATCAAAAGTCACATGGCCATTTGTAAGTGGCAAAGAAATTGCACCAGGCGCATCCTTAATGACTTCATCCAAATCCATTACCCCAAAAACACGATCGGCAGCCGCCATGGCCTTTTGGATATTCCCATAAACCCGGCTGATGCGTTTGACCGGATTCGCCAGATTCACCGAATAAGTAAGAAAAGCCACCAATGCGCCAGCGGTAATTTCACCATTGACAACTTCATAACCGCCAAACCAGACAATCACCGTTACCGCCATCGCCGCCAGAAACTCCACTGTTGGTGTCAGCAGGCTCATCAGCTGAACATTTTTCATAGCCGCCTGGAAATTCAACTCATTTTGATCATGGAATCGTTGCGATTCATAAATTTCCCGTACAAATGACTTCACCACACGCACAGCAGAAATACTCTCCTGTAAGAGGGAGGTAATATCAGATAGGCGCTCTTGAATCAAGGTGCCTGACGATTTCAGCTTGCGGCCAAAAATTTTCATAGCTTGCCCGACCATCGGTATCGTCACCAAAGTCAAAATACTGAGTTTCCAGTCAAGATATACCATCATGGTCAAAGAACCAATTAAAATAGAACTTTCCGTAACCAGCTCAATCAGATTATCAACCAGCGCGCTTTGCAATGCCCCAACATCATTTGTTATATAGCTCATGATCTGACCGGTCTGGCGCTGGTCATAATATGACAACGACATTCGCTGAAACTTACGGAACAAAACATCTCTGACGTCTATAATAACACGTTGCCCGACAAAAGACACGAGATAACTTTGTCCATAATAAAAAATCCCCCGAAAAAAGAACACCACGAGAATGCCTATTGAGATGACATTCAACATAGCCATATCGCGCTGGGCCAGTACTTCATCAATCATATCCTTAATGATCCAGGGCACATAGAGATTGGCTGCCGCCGCCAGAATAATACATACAACAGCAACTCCCAACCGTCGCATATATGGCTTAATATATTGAAGCAACCGCAAATAGTTTTTCATAAGTTTTCCCCCGATAATCTTCCTTTTTTCTGACCGCTTCGCGCTGCCGCCGTCAGAATATGTTCCGCAGCCCGGCCGGCGGCATCCGGTTCTCCAAGCAGTCTGCAGGCTTGTTTCAATTGATTCCGCACGACTGACGCATAAGCGGTATCCGACAAGAAACGTCGGGTCTCTGCCAGAATACGTTTGGGATTCACTTCGGACTGCAGCAATTCCGGCTGAATCTCCTTGCCCGCTAAAATATTTGGCAGGCTAAAGTATTTTACATGCACCAACAGTCGACCAATCCAATAAGAAATCGGTGATAGGCGGTACAACACAATAGAAGGTAATCCCATCAGAGCCGCTTCCAGAACCACCGTGCCGGAAGTAGCAATGGCCAATTGGCAGCACCCCATTAAATCATACGTATAATCCGTTGTAAAATGTATGGAAACCCCGGCTTGTCTGGCCATCGCTTCCATAGGCTGCCGGTCCAGTCCCTGGGCAACCGGCAAAAAGAATACAGTTGAAGGATATTCGGCCTGAATTTTCGCGGCTACCGCCAGCATAACCGGCAGCAATAAACTAATTTCCTGCCGCCGGCTGCCCGGCAACAGCAAAATCGGGCATTGATCGGCCGCAATATCAAAATAACGTTTGGCCTCGTCTCTCGACAGCGAAGGGCGAACGGTATCAACCAGCGGATTGCCGATAAACGATATATTCGCGCCGGCCGCTTCGTAAACCTTGGTTTCAAACGGAAAAATAGCCAGAAACTCATCCGCCAACCGTGCGCAGTCTTTGGCCCGTCCCTGCCGCCAAGCCCAGGCAGACGGGGGAATATAAGACAAGACCGGTATGCCAAGTTTTTTTGCCTGCTTTGCCAGCCGCCAATTAAAATCCGGATAGTCAATCAAGACCAGCAAATCCGGCTTTTCCGCTGCCATGACAGCGGTCAATGCGTCCCGCAGACAAAAAAGACGTCGTAAGTTTTTAAAAGCTTCCCAAAAGCCCATAACACTGTAATCCGACATATTCGCTGCCAACCGAACCCCGGCGGCTGCCATCTGCGCTCCGCCAAAACCGAATAGCACCGCGTCCGGCTGTTTTTTTTGGATAGCCTCAGCCAGGCGAGCGCCATGCAAATCGCCGGAAACCTCTCCGGCTGAAAACATAATCTTATACACCGGAAGATCTCCTTTCCACCGCTTGGCACTTACGCACAAAAAGACGCGAGGATACTTCTGATTCAGCAGTATCCGCCGCGTCTTATCCACGGATCACATAGCAACAATCGTAATCCCCTTTGCTTCCGCCAAAGCAACCACTTTTTCTTTATCCACCAACAGCGTCTTGCCGGCCTCGATGACCAGCGCCGTTGCGCCGACTGCCGCCATGCTCTCAATCGTCTTTAAGCCGACCGCCGGTACATCAAATCGCAAATCCTGATTTGGTTTAGCCGCCTTAGCAACCACAGCGCCGCCATGCGCCAGCCGCCCGCCGCGTTCAATACAAGCATCCGTGCCCTCAATTGCCTCGAGCGCCATGACTGCCATATTCTTAACCACCGCGGTTTGCCCGACGTCCAAACGCCCGAGTTCCCTAGCCATCTTAATGCCAAAATCCATATCAGTACGTTCGGCATCCGTCGGCTCCCGCTGCGTAACCGTACCCCGCTGTGGCATGAGCATACGGATAAGCATCGTCTGGTCAAAAGCCTGCAACCCCTCTTTTGCCAGTTCCCGAACGAACATCAGCATCAGCGTATCATCCTTACGGTCAGGCAGTGACATAATCAGCTGCATCATCTGCGCATCCGGCTGCTCATGCTGCCCGCTAAATAGAATCTCCTTGGTAACTTTGCCAATCATCGTTACCTTCTGGGCTTGCTGTTCCTTCAAATAAGCAACAATCTCTCCCAACCGGGCAATGCTGATTGCTTTATATCCGGCCACACAAGTTTTAAGTTCCGGATCAACCTCCGGCAGCAAAGCTACTGCATAAACCTCATAACCCATACGGCTGGCAGCTTTAGCGCATTCCACCGGCAAATGACCAACACCGGCAAGCAATCCGACTTTTTCCATTATAAACCTCCCCGGTTTTAGTTATTATCCGGTTCGCGGCGGCCACGGCAAATACCCCGTTCCGCGTTACGCAAAAACCGCAAAAAGTGCTCTACTTCCTCACAGGAATCCACTTCCTGCTCAATCATGGCAATCGCCTGTGCCAGACTCAGTCCGGAGCGATACAAAATCTTATAGGCTTTCTTGATATTGCGGCGAGAATCTGTAGGAATACCGGCGCGGGAAATTCCAACACTATTCAGCCCAACCACTTTGGCCGGATGTCCATCGACAATCGTATACGGGACCACATCCTGAACAATCTTGGAAGCGCCGCCAATCATCGCATTGCGGCCAATCTTGACAAACTGATGAACACCGGTGATGCCGCCGATAACCACCCGATCTTCAACAACCGCATGGCCGGCCAGCATGGAAGCATTCGACATGATGACATTATTGCCAACCACGCAGTTATGCGCCACATGCGTATAAGCCATAAGCAGGCAATCATTGCCAATGCGTGTTTCTTCGCCTTCGCCGGTAGCCCGATGCACCGTAGCGCACTCACGAATCCGGGTGCGGTCGCCGATGAAGACATAGCTCTTCTCCCCCGCAAACTTTAAATCCTGCGGCTCTTCACCAATCGAAGCTCCCTGATATATTTTACAGTCGCGGCCAATACTCGTCCAGCCTGTAATCACTGCATGCGGACCAATTTTTGTACCTTCGCCGATTTCGACATTCTCACCGATCACCGCATAGGGTCCAATCTCAACGTTTTTTCCAATGCATGCCCCTGGGGACACAACAGCCGTTTCATGTATGTAGGCGACAACCTTGTTGTCTGCTCTCATGATAATTTCAACTCCTTTGCCTTGTTTGAATGGCTTCATTCGGGACATAACAATCCCTACATGTGATATACTCCGGCTTGCGCCCTGTTTTTCGCAAGCGGTTTTTTACCAAATTCAGCCGTTTTTCAGACTGGCAAAAGACTATGGGCATATTTCATGCAAATCCAACCAACAATCATCTTTTTTCGGGTTTTTTCAAAGCAAACGTAAAATCTCCCTGCGCCGCAAACTGTTCACCCACAAACGCTTCGGCATGCAATTTACCAAAATCGCCATGAACTTTCAGCAGATGTGCTTTCATGACCATCTGATCGCCAGGTACGACCGTACGCTTGAATTTTACATTTTCCATGCCGCCGAACAACGCAATTTTACCCCGGTTTTCTTCCGGATAAAGCATGGCAATTCCGCCAACCTGAGCCATTGCCTCCAGAATCAAAACGCCTGGCATAATCGGGTTGCCGGGAAAATGTCCGCGGAAACATGGTTCATTCATCGTGATATTTTTAATACCTACGCCGGACTCAAATGGAACCAGATCAATAATACGGTCTACCAGCAGCATCGGCGGACGGTGCGGCAAGATTTTTTGAATTTCATTTATATCCAGAATCATAAATTTCCACTCCTCTAATTAATCTCATCTGCATTATTATAGCACAAATCTCAGGTCCCCGGCGAAAATGCTGTCGAAATCTGTTTGGCCAATCTGGTATTCAGTTCATGCGCGGATTTAACGGCAATCACATGCCCGCGAATCATCCCGGTCAAACGCAGATCACCGATCACATCGAGCATTTTATGTCGAACCAGTTCATCCTCATAACGCAGCGGATTAAGCCAACCATCATCATTATACACGATCACGTTTTCCATCGTGCCCCCGAGCCCCAGCCCCATGCTGCGCAGCGCATCAATCTCCGCTTCATAGGCAATCGTCCGGGCCGGTCCGATTTCACGGGCATAGGTCTCCGGATCGATTTCAAAATCTTCATACTGAACGCCAATCAGGCGGTGGGGATTGAGCGACGTAAAGCTCACGCGAAAACCGTCATAGGGCACTACCATAACAAAACGCTCTTTATCATCCACCCGATAGACACGATCAATGACAATCTCCCGCCGAACTGCATCCTGCACAGCGCAGCCGGCCTGGACCAACAGTTCAAAAAAGACCTGCGCGCTGCCGTCACCTACCGGCGGTTCCTCGGCATCCATTTCAATGCGGCAGTTATCAACGCGTTGAGCATGCAGCGCCGACATCAAATGTTCGATGGTAAAAACCTTGATCCCATTTTCAGCCAGCGTCGTCGCCCGGATCGTTGAGGTAACATTACTGGCAATCGCATGAATCTCCGGAGCTCCGGCCAGATCCGTGCGCACAAATACAATACCTGTATTCACGGCTGCTGGTTGAAGCGTCATATGTACTTCCCGACCTGAATGCAGTCCATTTCCGGCATAAGAAACGGCTGCGGCCAATGTTGTCTGATACGCCAAAATAAATCCCCCTGTTCTTATTTTATTCTACAAAACAATCGCGTTTCCTGCAAGTTTTTCTTCGCCGCAGAGAAAATCCCCCAGCAAGACCGGTAGAAAAAGAAAAAGTTCCGGCTGACAAAACCGGAACTCTTTCAATCGGTTTGTTTATAACGGGGATGATGCGGTTCTACCCGATTGCGCATGGACTTCCAACGGTCATGCAGCCAAAACCATTCTTCCGGATGCTGGCGAATATATTGCTCCAAAATAGTACTCAGCTGTTCCATCGCCTGCCGTATATCTTCCCGTTTATTGCTGGTATGAGGTACAAACAGCGGCGGAAAAAGAATAATTTTATGCCGGCCATCCTCCTTGCGGGTTATAAATCCCGGGATTAACGGTGCATCTTTAAACCGAGCCAGCGTTGCCGGTCCTTGGACAAAATTCGTCGGCTGCCCGAACCAATCGAGAACGATGCCGTCGCGTACGCTGCTGTCCTGATCCATCAAAAGACCGATCGCCCAGCCTTTTTTCAGCATTGAAAACATTTCCCGCACGTCATCTTTATAAGTAATATGAATACCCACCATACGGCGATAATCATTGATAAACCGATCCATGCCGGCCTCTTTCTGCCGCATGGCAACGCCAACAATGGGAAAACCCAGCGCCGCCAAAGCGCCGCCCATCAGTTCCCAGTTGCCGCTGTGCGCGCCGGCAAGAACTGCCCCACGCCCCAGCGCCAATCCCTGCCGCAGGTTCTCGGCCCCTTCAATCTCAACATAACTGTCAATCTGCCGCTTAATCACGGGAAACCGCAGCACTTCAAAAACCATCGGCCCGAAACGCGTCCAACTTTCCCGGGCAATGCGCTCGGCCTCCTGTTCATCTGTCGCTAGACAGCGCTGGATATTTTCCCGCGCCATGCGGCGGCGTTTTGCCGGTACCAAAGGCCAGGTAATCTGCCCCAAACAGCGCCCCAGCCAGTCGCAAAAACTGCCCGGCAGACGGCAGCACAACCAACTCACAAAATGTGCCAGATAATAAGACATACAATCCCTCTTCTGTCAATAAAAATTATAACTGATTCCCACAAAATGTTCGTGCCCGTCGACGCCTAAAGCCAGCTTCACACCACGAAATAAAGCCATTCGCACGCCATAAGCCGCATGCCCGTCCACATGCTCCGCATAGACCGACGCATCGGGAAAGCGGCCAACGTCAGCTTTAGGCAGCAGCCGCACCTCAAACGCCGCAAAGCCTCCGGCATAACGGCCATTCCCAACGCCGGCATGCAGCCGCATCCCATAGGGCAGCGTCTTGCTCACCACCGCATAAAAGGATCGACGGTGTTCCGCCGTCACATCTTCGGCGCCGACCGCCAGTCCCGGCGTCAGAACATTTTCACTGCGCAGCGCATATTTAAAACCGACCTCCGCATTAGAAGCATCGCCGCCCGTGCGCCGCAGAGCACTGATTTCCCAGCGGCAGTTCAGCGCAGCCGCTGCCGCCAGATGCTGCTGCCCAGCTTGCTCATACCAGCCGACATGAAACTGCCCCGGACGCATCATATCGGCCGAAGGCGTCATGAGATTTCCGGTTTCGCCGCCTGCTGCCGGCGCCGCTGTCACCACCGTAAACCAGCAGCAGAAACAAAGCAGCCCTCCGATGATTTCCCGATGCCCCATATTCATTCTGCTCTCCTTTGCGCCATGCCGTCACACTTTTCAAAAAAAGCTCCCCTAAGGGAGCCTTTTCATTGCTCTTTTTCGTACTGAGCCAATTGCTTTTCCAGCTGCCGCAGGCGCTTGGCCATTTCCGGCAAATGCTTGATGGCCGCCTTCATCCGCAGCCATTCCTGATGAGGCTGCGCCGGGAACCCCGCATAAAATACGCCTTCCGGGGTATTTTGCGTAATGCCGCTGCGCGCTGCAAACACGGAATGCCCGCCAATCTCAATATGGCCAACCGTGCCTACCTGCCCGCCAAAAGTGACATTATCACCAACAATCGTCGAGCCGGAAATCCCGGTCTGCGCCACAATCAGATTATTCGCTCCGATATGGCAGTTATGACCGATATGCACCAGATTATCAATCTTTGTTCCATGGCCGATGATCGTCGATCCGGTCGTTGCCCGATCAATGCCGACATGCGCACCGACCTCCACATCGTCTTCCAGCACCGTATTGCCAACCTGCGGCACTTTGGTATGCACGCCGTCCTGCGTTGTAAAACCAAAACCGTCGGCGCCAATCACGGTAGAACTATGAACAATCACCCGATCGCCCAGGCGGCAGTACTCCCGAATCGTCACATTGGAATACAAGGTCGTATCCGCCCCGATGGTTACATGCTGCCCCACATAAGTATGCGGATAAAGAATCGTATTATCGCCGATCTTAACATGATCATCAACCACCGCAAACGGCATCAGGGTAACATTTTTCCCCAGTTCAGTATCTTTGCCGACAAAAGCCAGTTCACTGATGCCGGTATGCAGCCGAAGCGGGGGGGTGAACACCTCCAGCAAGCAGGCGAATGCCACCCGCGGTTCCGCCACATAAATAGCTGGCCGTGGAAAAGATTTTACGCTGTCGGGGACAATGACAGCTCCCGCCTTGCAGACAGCCGCCTCTTCAATATGCGGATCAACGGCAAACGTAATATCCGTTTTGCCCGCATCCACAATATTCGTTGCGCCGCTGATTGCGATCTCCGGATCTCCGGCCAGCCGCCCATGGACCAGCTCCGCTATTTCCTGTAATGTCTTCATGTTCAACCTTCCTTACTGCAGTTTCTGAATCAGATCATCCGTTACGTCCGTTCCGCCATGAAGCACGGTACGGTCATTTTTTTCGCTGTCCAGCACGACATCCAGTTTTTTTGCCTTAGAAATATCGGCTAAAGCATTCTCTACCTTCTGCCGCATTTCGGAGGAATACTGCTGACTGACCGCCTGCATACGAGTCCTCAGTTCTGTCTGGGCTTTCTTATAGTCGTCGTCGGACATGGATGCCTGCTTGCTGTCAAGATCGGCGCCCTGCTGCTGCATCTCGGCCAGTTTTCCATTGCCTTCCGTCATAACCTGCTGCAGCTGAGGACTTTCTTTCATCACCCGTTCTCCGTCAAAATAGCCGATTTGCGCCTGATTACCGCAACCGCCCAGAACCAGCGTCAAAAGCATCGCACCCAGCAATGCCAGAATTGATTTTTTCTTCAAGTTCATTCTCTCTGCCTCTTTCTATCATTTACCCTTACCTTGGTATTTTACTTTAACTCCTGCACAAGCTCAGCTGTCAGATCAAGAGCGTCGTTCTTCACCAACGGCGCATATTTCTCCGGCCATGCCCCCACGTGCAGCATCCCGGTAGGAATCGCAGCCAGATTGACTGACGGATTCGCCAGAATCAGTGTTAAATGATGCAGCACCGCCAGTTTAGCCGCTTTGCCAGCAATTTCTTTCAGCATCTGTTCTTCCATCACGGCAATTTCCTGATCCTTGGCCGTAAGCTCTGCCTGTTTTTTCGCCATGCGCTGACGGCGAGCAGCCGCATCCAGCATGTTATTCTGTACGGCCTCGGCATTGCGCCGCTGCGCGTCGCTTTGTTTTTTCAATTCCACCGCCTGGAGCTGTTCGGTTGTTGCCGCCGTATTCTGAAGTTCAATGCCATTTTTTTCGGCTATAGCTGCTGTATACGCAGCTATAGAAGCTTCATACCGCGCTTCCAGTTCCTGCTGTTTTTCCCCGCGCTCCTGCTGCAGGGCAACCAGCTGTTTCTGTAAATCCTGTATACTTTCTGGTGAAAGCCGCATACTCTTTGCATTATCCAGCTTCAGCCGGATATTAAATATCGCATTCAGATAGGCCCCATTGATATCATCCCGGGCCGCCGCATACGCCGGCTGCGTTGCCTGCCTTTGGCGCTGCTCCGCCTCCCGCAGTTGAGCCAGCTGAGCGTCGCGCTGTACATGCACCGCCTGATCCCGCTTCTGGGTCACAGCGTCTTTAAATGGCTGATCGGCAACTTTAGGCGCCGTAAGCTCCAAAAGCAACCGGCGATCCATATCAAGATCGGCGGCTAACGCAGCGCGCTCCGCACGCAGTTTCACCAGTTCCCCATAGGCATTATGCGCCCGCATAACCGTCTGCAGGTCCACTACGCCGATCTCCGCCAAAGGCGGCGGCAGCGCCGACGGTCTTGAACGTCCGCTAAGCCAAAACCCTGCCAAAAGCACAACGATCAAAAGGGACAAGCCTCCTAACAGCAGCCGCCGATTGGAATCCGCCGACTTCGTTTTTGTATCCGCTCCATCCGCTGCTGCCACGAAAAGTCCCCCCCTCAGAAAAGTACCGAGCGCAAGAATCTGGCTCGGTACATTTACACTCCTTATTAGACCTGTAAGAAATTACTTGGAAATCTTCTTGACAACATCCTGGGTGATATCCTGTCCGCCATACACTACACTGCTCTTATCCAGAACCACGGACAATCCCTTAACCTCAGCTACGCCCTTAACCGCATCTTCAATCTTTTTCTGAATTGGTTCGATAAGGTCCTGCTGTTTCTGCTGCAAGCGCTGCTGTGTCTGCTGGTAGTAATCATTCTTTTCCTGCTCGCTCATGTTAGCCGACTTCGTTTCAAAATCTTTCTGGGCATCCTGAACTGCCTGCTGCATGGTCGCATTCGCTGCCTGAAGATCCGGATGCTGACTCATAACCTGACGATAATCAATCACGCCGACGCTCGACGAGGCGGCCGAAGCAATCCCCGTTCCGGACTGTGAAAGTGCCAGAGCAACAACGCTCCCTACAAATACAAGCGCAATCAGAACACTGAAAATCTTAATGTGCTTCTTTTCCAATTTAATCATGTCTTTTCTCCTTTTCCCTTGCGGGTCTCTTTTTCTCCGGACATTTTGTCCTCTGTTTCTAAAGCAGTTTCATTATAGCAAACTCTTATTTCTTATTCAAGCTATGGCACCGTAAATCTGCCATGATATATCAAAAATTCCCAATCAGCCGCAGCCATTTGTCATCGTGATCCGTCACATATTCCAAACTAAGGAAATCATGCATCCGATACCGCAGCGCCGCCTCGCCCTTTTGATCGGACCAGCGGTATTCATACCGCAGCAGCCAACGATCCGATAGCTGCCTTTCTCCGCCCAAAACAAACCGGTCACGCTTCATATCGTAACGAACAATCATTTGTGTTTTCGCGGCGACAGCCCGGGCATAGCCCAGCTGCCAGTCAAATTCAACCGACTGCGGATAAAGATCCGACTGAATAAAAATCTCGTCAGCCTGCGATAATTTCTGCCCTAAATGCAAGCGCAGCATCGTATTCTGATCGCTTTTTTTCGCATTGCGGAAATCAGCCCAGCCTTCCAGCCGAAAACGGTACCGCCTCGTATCAGAGCGGCTCATCACCACCATATCCGGACCAATCTGCGGCAGCGTAACCAACGTATGCATTGCATAGGCGCGAAAGTCAGCCGTCTCATCCAGCGCCGCCGCAAACAAACGGCAAAATTCCGTCTGATGCCGGGAAATAAAAGGCACCGGCACCCCGATCATCAGATTGACTTTCTCCTGCATGAGTTCGCGATGGTTTAGCAGCGTAAAATTCGGCACCGTGTTAGAACGCATATTGAGATCGACGGTCCGGACCACCGGCAGCCGCGGGTAAACAGTCACCTGCACCTGCGCCGTCGTTTCCGGATTGACGTCAAAATCGGCCCGAAACTCCGGCAAATGCGTGTCCATAAATGCAGTCAGGCTTTGCTTAAGCACCCCGTTCGTCCAGTCTGCCGCAGCAATTGGCAAGCCATTCAGTCCCTGCGTAAAAACTGCGCCTACCCCCTGCATATCTGAGCGGACCATTGCCTCTATTTCCGGCGGCATACCTTCTACCGCAACTTTCACATCCACCTGACGAATGACATCGGCCCAGGGAATCAACCTCACCCCGACCTCAGTTGTATCCCCCGGCTGTAAAGTGACCCGTTCTACCGAATAACCAACCAGCACTTTATCAAAAACTTCATGAATGATATTTTCATATTGTGCACGGCTGGTCTCTACGTCGACAATACGCCGTCCGTCCAGCAGCTGTCCGGCAATCGCAGCCACACTGGCCTGCATACGCCCCTGAACTAAAGGCGGCAAACTGCCATCCGCCGTAACCACCGCTGTTGTCTGCTCCACCATCTCCGCCGGAGCCGCCGAAGAGGGCGCCGGCAGCAACCAGACCAACAGACAAAGCAGCACCACTTTCAGGCTGCGGCCTCCATCCCTGTCCATGATTAGAATGTCCCACCGACGCTGAAGTGTACCCGATTGCCCTGCGAACCATGACCAAGATCAAGCCGGATTGGCCCGACTGGCGTCTGAATTTGCACGCCAACACCGACGCCGGCATGCGTCCCCGATGGGTTCCAGCCAGAATCCCATGCTGCCCCAAAATCAGTAAACAAGGCCCCCTGCACTTTACTGACTACGGGGAAGCGGTACTCCAGTGTTCCAAGATACATATTATTCCCGCGGAACTGATCATCACGGTAACCGCGCAGGGAATCCTGCCCGCCCATTTTATACTGTGCCGATTCCGGAATGTCACCATTTCCATGTCCATACTGCATACGAACAGCAATAACCTGCGCATGCCCAACCTTTTTATATCGCTGGTCTTCGATCGTATATTTCTGATACGTAAACTTTCCGCCAAGCCCAGCAAATTCACCAGTCAATGCTACTCTTCCACCAGACATCGGATAATATATATTGTCCCTAGTATCGGTCACATGTTCCAGCGTCACACTGCGAGTCACGCCAAAGTTTTTATCACGCCAAGATTTATATGCATCACCGCTACGGTCTTCACTACTCTCATGGCTCACATATTGGTCATCCCGATGCCGCAATGTAATAAAATTTGTAGAATACTCACTGACCGGTCGACCCAAAGTAACTTCACCGCCAGCATATTTACGCATATATTCTTCCACTAGATTACCGCTTGTATTATAATCATCATACTCATAAGTACGGTTATAAATGCGGAAAGTCCCGACTGTTTCCTTTTTGTCCAGCCATGGTTTACGATAGGAGAATACATACCCATGCGCATCCGATTGCGACCCGCTGAATTCATACATGAGATTGACCGAATCGCCTGTCCCGCGATAATTCGTATCGCCGACGCTGACCATGCCAATAAGGCCGTCCTGACTGCTGTAGCCAGCGCCTACGCTAAAAGTACCGGTGCGTTTTTCGACGACATCCACTTCAAGAACAATGGCATTGGGGGCCACGCCTGGATTTAGCTTCATATTAACATCTTCAAAAAAGCCAAGATTGTACACTCGCTGCATACTACGACGCGCTTTTTTCGCATTAAACGGCTCACCTGGCTTCTGCCGCATTTCCCGCAAAACCACCCGGCTTTTCGTCTTAGTATTGCCCTTAACCGTATAGCCTTCCAACGTCCCCTCATTAATAACCAGCTTAAGCTTGCCATTGCGATCAATATCAAGATTGCTGAACTTAACCAAAATATAACCATCCTTATGATAAAGATCCTCAATCGCCTGAACATTCTCATGCAAAATCTTCGTATTAAGAATCTCACCTGTACGCATAGTTAATAGTTTCTGAATATCCGCTGTCTTTTCCACCGTATTGCCTGAGACATCAATCCCCTGCAAAACCGGATTTTCCAACAAATGATACGTCACCACGACGCCTTCTGGCACCACAGTAAAAGTCGGATACAAATCATAAAAGTAGCCGGTATCATAAAGCGCATTTCTGTCCTTATCAATAGCGGATTTTGAGAACGTATCCCCGGTGCGCATAGAAAGAGCCGCCAACGCTGTCGGACGCGTTGTTTGGCCGGCACCATCCAATTCAATGCTCACAATTGTCTTCCCTGCATAAGCATCCATCCCTGAATCAATCGTCTTATCTTCCGGACGGTTCGCCTTCCAGGTATCTACCGGCGTCGCTGCCGTTTTTGCTGAAGTTGCTGCCGCAGCGTCAACAGCTACAGCAGCAGCTGTATCCGCGCCCGGATCGACAACCGTCGGCGTATTCCCAGCCGTATTCTCCGAAGTTGCATCCTCCGCTTCTGCCTCAGCCGCGTAAACAGGGCTGTTCTGCATGGCAGGAAAACTTGCCGCAAGTGCCAGTGCGCAGGCAATTGCTCTGTATTTTTTGTTGCTCAAAAGTCCAACCTCCCAATATTTGCAATATAAATGCATGAACCTATCTATAAGAATCAGCCTCATTGCGCCCGCAGGCTCTTCCCCGCTGAGCACATAAGTTTTTGCAGATTTTCTGAAGGCATATATACCTCTTGTTTGTCAGCAAGGGCAGGAACTGCGGCCTGAGGGGCGGCGGGTTGTTCCTGCATCGAAGAAACAACGGGCATTTCCGGCGATGATAACTGCCGTTCTGGCAGCCCTGGTGGCGTGACAATCACCTCCGCTTGCAATGCGGTCTGCGGAACAGTTGCCGCCACTGGGGGATCCGTTGCCCCAGCCGGAGCAGTTACCGCCACTGGCGGCTGCTCCGGCGCACCTACTGAACGCGGTTGTTCCCAATGCCAAAACAACAAGCTCCCCACCACAAAAAGAACGGCGACGGCAACCGGCGCCAGCCTATACAACCAGCGCTGCATCGGCATAAGCTCTTTTGTCTCTTTCGCCCGCTGCAGTTCTGCTTGCGCGAGCATAACGTTCAGATCACCGCGAATATCTTCTTTATTATCTAAAGAATGCTCAGCCTGCCCCAGCCATTCTCTGGCAGCCCGCACATGATTTTTAAACCGGTTACGTCCATCTGACATCAGCAATCTCCTCCCTCGGTATGTATAATTATATACTCCAAAGGATCCTGCCTTTTTTTGCAGGCTGAATCTGGTCAAATATCATGATTAAAAACTATTATATCCATTTTTCGCCAAAAAGCAAGGATATACAACCTTTTTCCTAAGTTAAAAGGGACTACCAACGTTGCATAAATTGCGACAGCATGCCGCGTATCCGCCTGATTCCAGTCTTCTGGAGCCGATAAATATGAGCAATACTCAAATCAAGCAGCACCGCCACATCTTTAATTTCAGCGCTTTCCAGATATACACGTTCTAAAACCAGCCTCTCCTTCTCTGGCAAACGTGTCAATGCCTCCTTTAAATGCACCGTAATCTCATGCATTTCTGCTTGTTCAGAAACGGATAGAGCCGTATCAGCAATCCGGTCTTTGATTGATATGCCATCATTCCCCAGATCATCGATACACGTTAGTTCCGAGGCCCCTTCCTTACGGATAAAATTCAACATGCGGCCACGAATCCGATGCACTGCAAAAAGGCTAAAAGCGACACCACGGTGGTAATCAAATTTCTCCGCCGCCTCAATGAGACCGACTGTCCCTTCCTGAATAATATCCATAATACCATCCATACTGCGAAAAGGCAACGCATTCTTAAAAACCAAAGGCTGATAAGACTGGATAAGCCGCCGTCTGGCATCTTCATTCTTATCTTCCTTAAATGCCTTCCAAAGTTCTGCTTCCTGCTCCGGCTCCAACAGTTTTATCCGGTTCAATTCCTGTATATAATCTTCCAGACGCACATCGCTCACCTCACTTAAAAATTAAACCGCGCTTCAAGACCAAAACGGTAAGCATTATCCTGATCATGCTCAACTGTAAAGCTCATACGATCATTAAAATCATATTGAACACCATAGCGTCTCGTCTGACTGCCGCCAATGCCCTGAACATACCGCATCATTACCTTATCGCTGATATATTTACCCATTTCTACATTATACACCTCTCGTGCGCTGTTGTCCGCAGTTTTTTGTGTATTTTGCGATGTATCCCTAGCGATATTAAATAAATCAAGATTAAGCCAATCGCGCACAGCGCCCTCTGCTTCACTAAGAACACTCATCTGCAGTCCGACATCCAGAAAAGAGTTAAATTCGCCTTGCTGTCCACTGCGGTATTCGCTGCGCAAAGTCAGCAGCTGCAGAATTTCTGTTTCGCTCATTTCCGGGCTAGAGGTCAAATGCACTGCCATTTGCTCCACAGGCCCTTCAACCGACAGATAAACTTTGGCCTTTGTAAGCTTTGTATCGGCATGCAGTACAATGCTGGGCAAAAAGGAATCAACTTGATTGAAATAAGCCTCTCCCTCTCGTACTGTAAAAGACGTTTTCAGGTAATTAACCGTGCCTCTCAGCACTGAAATCGTTCCGGACGGACGTGGATGCCGGGTTGTGCCACCAAAATGAGCTGCTCCGGCTATGCGCATATCATATAAAAACGGGCTATAAAAATGCACTTTCTTCCCCAATTTCAAATCCAGATCCAGCAACAGACGAGGCATATCTCCTTTACTATCTGGAATCGTCGGAATCGAGACCGTCGCATTATCGACCAGTATATTTCCTGACAGCTGCGGCATCCTCCGTCCATAAATCTCTCCTTCATTCAACCGCAAAGTTCCAGATAAAGGTCCCTTATAAAAACTGCTGCCAATATCCAATTGATCTGCCGTCAGCATAAAGTCATACCCGACCGGCATCCTACCGGAAAATTGAGAGTTTCCTATTAGACGGTAACTACCGTTGCCCAGTTTCCCGGAAAATTCGTTAATTAATATACGGTTGCCCTCAAAAGCAATATCAGCCTGCATATCCGTAAAAGGCAGTGTCAACTCCTTGAACTTTAACGCTCCATTTTTGAACCCCAGCGTCCCCCGCACCATCGGTTGAGCCAGAGTTCCCGATACCATAAGGTTACCATAGGTTTCCCCCATCGCCCAGTCGACACTATTGGAAAGAAACGGCAGCAAACTAAGATCCGCTTGATCCAGAGACAACCGTAGATTCATCTGCTCATCTGAATGTAAATTGTCCACATCTCCGCCGATTGCCTTAATCGGAATACTTCCGTATGCACTTGCCTTATATGAATGCCCCGCCTGCATTTTGCGAACTATCAGTTGATTTACTTGAATGACTCCGTCACGCAAGTTAAAAAGTCCCGCCAACGAATCAAAGGTCGATGCACCAATGCCTCCGCCATTAATCGTAAGCGAAACGTCAGCCGCCGGATCACTCACTGATCCGCTCAGTTGGGCCTCGAGATCGACGCTGCCTTTTGCCGGCGTATCCAGACCAGCTAAACGAGCCAGAATTCCCGCCTGAGCATTTTTAACCGAAAGCCGGGCATCCATTGGCCCCTCCATATCCACAGTTCCTTCCGCGGCAAAAACACCTTCGCCTTGTTTTCCGTCAAACCGGTTCAAAGTAATCACCCGGCCTACCAGATTGGCATCTACATATACATCACTGAGCGCATAGCCTTCCAATTCACCTTTTGCAGCAAATCCTGTCAAATGAACCCGAGGACGGTCCACAGTACCACCCAATCCCAGCGTACCATTCATTTGTCCGTGAATAATATCATTCTTTAAGTTAAAAATTGCCAGCAACGCATTAATGTCGCCATTTTTAACTTCCAGATGGCCGTCCATTGATCGGCTTACTGTGTTAAGCGACGCCGTAAGACTATAACTGCCATCTTTTTGCTCAACGCCAAAGGAATCAAAGAAAACCCTATGTCCACGCAACCGGACCTTTCCATGCGCTTGCGTAAGAATCTGCCCATTCAAAGAAAGCTTACCAGCTGTAAGCAAACCATCAAAAGAAGGCGCCTCCAGACTCCCATTAATTTGCCCATCAAATTTTCCATGCCCGCTGATTGGATACGGTAAAATATGATCAAAGCGATTCAGATCCAGATCATGCGCTGCTACGCGCAAGTCCAGACCTCCGCTACGCGTTACCGTGCCATTTAGATCCATATCCACCAAAGGCGAAAATATATGAAAATCGTGCAAAGTCATAACGCCATTCGCCATATTGTAATCGCCGTCCATACCAGACAGCAGATAGCCATGATAACTGCCCTGATAAAAATGAATATATCCGACCATCGAAGGATTATCGAGCGTACCCGTAATCGTAATAATGTTATCCACATTACCGGTAATCGGCTGTTCCGGAGCTACCAGCGCCGCAATATCTTCCATGCGGGCGCCCATCGTATCAATCTGTAGCTGTACGCGGCGTTTCCCGGTAAAGCCAACCGTTCCCTGCACTTTCCATGTTTCCCGGCCGCCATTTTTCAGAGAAAATGAATCAATCCGCACCCCGTCAAGACTGCCGCTCGCCGATCCCTGCAGCGTACGATACGGTTGCTCAAACAACTTGCCATCGACTGCAGAAAAATCAATCTGCAAAACCGGATTTGTGAGATCTCCCTTCACTTGCCCCCGGCAATCCGTAACCCCACTGACATCAGCCTCCGGAACAAAATACTTAAAAAGCCCCAGATCGACATGCGTCCCAGAAAAAGTCAGATCCAACCGGGTATTATCCTGAACAGTCCCTTCAACGCCCAAAGATCCACTTGTCAAACCAATGCTTAAATAATCTATCGTCGTCGCCTGTCCCGTCCGGGAAAAAGAAGCTTCCATCGATGGAACCGCAATGCCCCGATAACTGCCCCCTTTGACGGAAAAGCTGCCATAAACGGAAAATCCCTTTAGGTCCTTGCCCTGTCCGGCAATCCCCAGGTCAGCCGACAAATTACCCGTCACTGCCGGGAGAAAATCCGACAGTTGTGCGGCGTCAATGCCGGATAATTTGACCCGGCCATCATACGCTGCCGCTGCCGTATCAAACTCCCCGGAGACCTCAGCCTTGCCGCCAAACACATCGGCTGCAAGCCGCCGGATCACCAGCCGGCCATCCTGATAAGCAGCCCGGCCACGCGCATTGGCAAAAGAATATCCATAGACCGTACCATTCGCTGCCTGAAAATCTCCCTCAAATCCCGGATTTGAAAACGTACCGTAAACATTGACGGTAAAAGCCACTGCGCCGTGAAATGGAGTGTCCCGCAATACGGCGCCCGGATCAAATGCCGCCGATTCCAAAACCAGATTCATATAAGGCTCCGCAGCATCAAGCAAAATCTTCCCGTGAACTGCCATGCGCTGGCCGGCTGCCTCGCCGCTGGCAAAGACCGACACCTCCTTATCACTAAACGTCACCAGTCCGGCAATCTTTTTTACCTCTGTGTCCCATAACCGCACGGTGCCCTGGCTTACTTCCGCCTGACCGCTATACGTAAACTGACCATTTTTTTGCTGCAGCACGGCTGAAACACGATCCACCCGTCCCGCTGAAATCTCCACCGAGGCCGGCAGCATTCCCGCCGGCAAAAAATCCAGATAGTCCGTCACATCCAGATTTTTCCCCTCAAGGCTCAACCGGCTCTCATCGCCGATCTTCCCGGAAGCAGAAATTTCAGCGCCCTGGCGCGTCGCCTGCACATCCGTCCGAACCGCCGCCGGATCGGCAAAATCAAATAAAGCCTGCACATTCTCTAGCTGCAGCGACTTGCCAGCCGCCCGCCCCGTCAGCATGCCATCCTGCACCCGGACAATCCCCCGAAAGTCATTTGACTGGCTATTCTTCTGGGTAAAATCCTCATAATTCCAGCGCCCGTCCGGACGCTGCTGCAAATCGGCTTTCACCTGATGAACCGCTACTTCTTCAATGCCGGATGCCGGTTTATTTCCGAGTACAGCAAAGAGGCTGAATCGAACCTTTGCTGATTCAGCCTCTGCAATACAAGCATCCTGTTTATCATAGAGAACAATATTTTCTATGGTCAGCTGATGCAGGGAATCAACCCGAACCCGCCCGATTTCCAGCCGGGTTCCTAAAAGTTCCGACCCTTTGGCCGCCGCCGTTTCCCCAGCAGCCTGCATAAAAGCATTCGTTCCCGTATAATACCAAAACCCGGCGAATGCCAGCATGCCTATTCCCATCAGTATGATGGCCACAACGGCCCAAAGCTTACGCTGCATACCTGATTACCTCCAAAAGGTCCGAATCCCCAATCTTTATTTTCCCATTTCATCGGTCACGGCCGTGTTTTCATCAGCCGAGCCGTTACCTTCCTCATTCGTCCCAACCGTTTGCACGGCTGTATTCGGACGCGCGACATGAGGCAGCTGAATCGGACGCAGAGCTGCATTAGCTTTCGTTACCGTCTTGTCATCCGCCGGCTGCTGCTCGGCTTTTTTAATTGGAAATTCGACTGGTCCCGCTGCTGGATCGTACGACGCGACATCCAAATCCACTTTAAGCCCCATGGCTTTATCTAAGGAAGCTTTACTGGTATTATAATCATAAAGAGCGGTTATATACGTTGTCTGTGTAGAAGTCAGTTTCTCCTCTGCATCCATGACGTCCAAATTTGTACCTACACCCGCACTATATCTTACCTGCGCAATTTTATAATCTTCCTGTGCTTCATCCACAGCTACTTTTGTCGTTTGGATGTTTTTTTCAGCAGCTAAAAGATTCAAATAAGCTGTGCGCACGTCAAGCCGAATCGTTTCCTGTAGTTGAAGCGACGTCTGCTGTGCTTTACGCAACACCGCCTTTTTTTGCTGCACCTGCGCCTCTGTCACATTATTATCAAAAATATCCCAACTGCCGGAAATGCCAATGCTCCAAGTATCTGAACCCACATGATCATCGCCAAAAGCATGCTCGCCGGCAATCGTTTTTGCTGCTACAGCCTGTACCTGCGGACGATATCCAGCTTTGGCAGCCTTCATAGAAGCCTCAGCCTCGCTGACTGCCTGATCAGCTGAAATGCCGTCCGGCCGATGCGTCAGCGCATAAGAAGTGCACTCGTCCAATGTAAGCTTATATTTTGTGTACTTCAACTCATCACGAATATTAATGACAGTATCCGTCGGCAACCCAATAATATTATTCAGCGTTGACACTGCAATATCATAATCATTTTGCGCCGAAACCAAGGATTGCTGCGCATTGGCAAGTTCCACTTGAGACCGAAGCACATCTGATTTAGCAACCGTACCCACCTGGTACTGTGCATTCACATTATTAAGATGCGCCTGCAATGTATCTACGGCATCCTGATCTACCTGGATCAAATTACGACATTGCAAAATTTTATAATACGCTGAAGTCGCGGACAATTTAATGGTTTGTTTTGTATTTTCCAGCGTAAGATCCGCAACATTCACTCCATACCGAGCCGCCTCTATTGTATTTTCCACTTGCCCTCCGGTATAGAGCGGCATACTTAGCGACATGCTGTTTGTATAAGCTGAATTATAGGGAAGTCGATAGGCTGTTCTGGCCGATTCATAAGCTTCCCCTCCAATACGAGCAGCAGAACCGGACCAAGTCAAGCTCAGGCCGCTCGTACGGCGTGCCTCGTGCTGGGTCCATTTTGCTGAATCCACATCCATCATTGATGCTTTAATCGTACGATTATTTTCCAAGGCCATTTGAATGCTGTCTTCCAATGTAAGATTAACCGTATCCGCAGCCAGCACTGGCCCAGACGCAGAAAAACTTATAAAACTGCCAATCACCAATGCCGTAAGTTTTTTATAAAAGCAACTACTTTTCTTCATGTAATATCCTCCTAATAAATTGATTGCGTTTCTCTTCTCCCCTAAAAATCTATATCAAATCAAAGCATCTTGATATGCTTATTAAAATGTGTGACGAATGCCGACGTAGGCCGCCCGGCGTGAACGCCGGTTCAGATCATTGATCTGCCCGACCAGATACGTGTCGGAAGTCACTTTATATGTGGCCCGAAGTTTCACCGTCGCATCATTGATATTATACGCATCGGCGGAAAAAACCCAGCGCGAACCAGCCGCAGCATCAACGCCTACTCCCAGCTTGCTGTCCACAATGCCGGCCCGTCCGGTCAGAGCGCCGCGGCGCATACCAACCTGTCCGTTAAAACGGTTTTCCTCTCCGATATCATCAACCCCCAGCAGCAAAAAACTATCCGGCGAATTATACAGATGCATATCGAAATTTGCCGTCCAGCGATCCATTTTACCGCTGTACATCGTATCTACACCAGTTTCCATATGCGCCCCATTAAACCCCGACAGCATCTTGTTCGCTTTTTCAGATACCTGCCGCGCATTATGCAAAGTAGCCTGCAAATCATCTGCCGTCTGCGGATTAGTCACAACGCCTTCCAGGCTGGAAGCCATGTGGTCAATGCGTTGACTCGTAGCGGCGATATTGGCAATCGCCAGCCGGAGATTGCCTGCCGTCTGTCCGTCGCCGGAAAAATCATGCACCATCGTATCCACTTCATCCGCCGCCTGCATAAGGCTCCCGGTCATCAAGCTCAGATTGTGCACCGCCGCATTGAGATCCTCTTCATTATGCAGCGCCATATGGGACAGCGTAGCTGTCAGATCACGCATATTGGCCGTCATATCCCGAACATTTTCCGAAGTCTCGATCACCGAAGTCTTGACGCGCGGATTGCCCATGATTTCATTCATCGAAAGCAACAGTGAATGAACTTCATCAATCGTTTTGTTGACACTCTCCATGACCGAGTCCATCCCTTGTTCTCCCTGCCCGGACACCGTTTCTCCCGGCTGCAGATAGTCTCCAGTGTCAGCGGCCGGAGATATGCCGACAAATTTTTCTCCCATAAATCCGCTGGCGGCAACCGCGATCTTCGAGCCCCGCGGGATTTTGATATCCGGGTTCACCCGGATTGCCACCTGAACGCCCATGCCTTCTGGTTTGATGCTCTCCACTTTTCCGACGCCAACGCCGGCAAAACGAACGGCCGCGCTGGGATTCAGCCCCATCACCTGAGAAAAGTTGACATACAGCGAATAATCTTTGTCTCCGCCGAACCGAAAGCCACTTAAATGGACCAAAATAAATGCCAGCAGGGCCACGCCCAGAATCGTAAACGCCCCGACTTTCGCCTCATTTGTCATTCCCTTGCCTCCTCTTCCGCCACATATGCACTTTGCAGAAATGCCTGTATGCGCGGGTCCTTCAGTTTCCGAAATTCCGGCACAGCGGCAACCGCCAGCAGATTCCCTTCATAAAGCATCGCAATCCGATCCGCAATCCGGCAGGCACTCACCATATCATGGGTGACCACTACGGAAGTCACCTTCAAAGCCTGCTGCGTATGCGTAATCAGCTCATCAATCTTGCGGCTCATAATCGGATCAAGACCTGAGTTCGGCTCATCATAAAAAATAATTTCTGGGCCAAAGGCAATGGCCCGCGCCAGGCTCACCCGTTTCTTCATGCCGCCGGAAAGCTCACTTGGCATCATCGACTCCACCCCGTCCATTCCCACCAGCGCCAGCTTTTCCTGGACAATCTGCTGGATTCTTTCCTCCGGATATTTCGTGTGCTCCCGCAGACCAAACGCCACATTATCGCCTACGGTCATGGAGTCAAACAACGCAGAATATTGGAACACCATGCCCATGCCCAATCGCACCTTATCAAGCTCGGCTTCCGGCAGCTGCGATATCTCGCGGTCATTGACCCAAAGTTCACCGCTCGTCGGACGAATCAGCCCGATCATCAGCTTCAGCAGCGTACTCTTACCGGAGCCGCTGCCGCCGATAATCGCCAACGTTTCTCCATCCTCAATCGTCAGGTTCACATCCCGCAGCACCTGTTTATCCCGGAATGACTTGCTCACATGCACTAATTTTATCATACTTGTCCCTCATTGATACAGCAACAACGATAAAAAGCAATTGGCAACAAAAATCACGATAATAGAGCTCACTACGGAGCGTGTCGTCGCCAAACCGACCCCTTCTGCGCCATCCGGCGCTTTCAGCCCGCAATAACAGCCCAGGATGGCAATGATCACGCCAAAAACAGCGGCTTTCAGCAATCCTCCGGTAATATCATGCATATCAACAAACAAATCAATCGAATTCAGATATAAGAACGTGCTGATTTCCGAATGGCTGGTAGCAATGACCCACCCGCCAAAAACGCCAATCGCATCGCCAAATACCGTCAGAATTGGAACCATCACCATACACGCCAGCATACGCGGCACCACGAGATAGCCTACCGGACTCGTAGCCATAACCCGCAGCGCATCAATCTGTTCCGTAACCTTCATGGTGCTGATCTCCGCCGTGATGGCCGCCCCTACGCGGCCGGCCGCCACAACCCCAACCAGCACCGGACCCAGCTCGCGTCCGATGGCAATGGTAATCACGCCGCCAATCGTAGACTGCGCGCCAAAACGAATAAATTCATGCGCTACCTGCAGCGTCATAACCATTCCGGTAAACAGCAGCGTCAGCAAAACAATAGGAAGCGAATCCACGCCCAGATGCGACATCTGGGCAAACACATGCCGCATCCGCGGCGGATGCCGCAGCTGCTGAAAGGTTTCCGCCACCAGCAGAACCACTTCGCCAACATATTGAAGCCATTTGATGACAACCGCACCAATTTTTTCTAAAATTCGAATCACCATCCGTATGATCCGCTCCTTATTTGCAAACCGCTGCCAAACAATCCTAGTATTGATTGTAGCAACAATATATAAAATAGTAAATATCAGTTTACTATTTTTTTTTGATATTCGCAAGTTTTTTATCCTGACTCATTGCGTGGCTGACTGCCGGTAACGGCGTTCTATGACCGCCAGCCGCGCCATCAGCAGCAAAGCGCCAGCCAGCAGCCCGACAATCAGTCCGATCCAAAACCCATATGGACTTAAAAGGACCCGGTTTGCCAATACCCAGCCTGCCGGCAAGCCAATGATCCAGTAGGAAAGAACCGCCAGAAAAAATGTGACTCGCACATCCCTGGCGCCGCGCAGCGTTCCCTGCAAAGGAGCATTGATACTATCCGCCACTTGCATCCCAACCGCATACAACAAAAACACCCGTAACAATCGCTGTACAAAATCATCATTGGTATACAGCGCCGCCACAGCATCACGAAACTGCAGCAAAATCAAGGCAACGCCGGCAACAAACACAAATGACAGCACGCGGCCCAAACGGCTGTATCGCCAGGCATCCTGCGGGCGGCCTGCCCCCAGTTCATAGCCGATCAAAATGGTCAGCGTCATGCTTACCGAAAGCGGCAGCATATAAACCATCGTGGAAAAATTCAAGGCTGCCTGATGCGCCGCCACCACTCCGGTACCATACGTCGTCATAAACAGGCCGACGGCGCTGAAGATACTTGCTTCACAAAACATCGTCGCGCCGATCGGAATCCCCAAGCCCAACTGCCGGCGCCATTCATGCAGCGACGGTCGTATCCAGGACTGAAAGATCCCATAACTGCGAAAAGGCTCCATGTATTTAACCACCAGCATATTGAGCACCATATTGACAAAATAAGCAATCGCCGTGCCGATGCCAGCGCCAATGCCGCCAAAAGCTGGAACCCCAAAAGCGCCAAAAATGAAAATGTAATTCATGACGATATTTACCGGCACCGTCACCACCGTAATGCACATGGTCAAGCGCGTAGCGCCCAGCGCATCAATAAAATTACGCAATACCGACGCCAGAAACACCGGCAGAATCCCTACAGCCAGCGCCGCCAGATAATAAGCGGCCACCGTTTCGACCCGCGGCTCCAGCGTCAGGAAGCGCAGCAGCGGCGGTACCGCCAGCCATCCGCCGGCGATCAGCAGCACGGCAATTCCCAACGCCCAGTAAAATCCCTGCCGTATCGCAAAAACAATAGCTTCCCGATGCCCGGCGCCATTATACTGCGCAATCGCCGGCGTCAGCCCGGAAACAATGCCCAGGCAAGTCGTAAACAAAGGGAAAAACAAATTCACCCCCACCGCCACCCCGGCCAAATCCTGCTCACTCACATGCCCGGCCATGACGGTATCACAAAATCCCGTGGATACCAGAGCCAGCTGCGTGATTAAAAGAGGTAATAATACGGCAAAAAAAGTCCGTGCCTTCTCACGATACGAAAATGTCTGCTTCATACGCGCCTCCGCTCTGGCAAATTACTTTCTCCCCTGCTCCCGCACATAAGCTTTTGGCGTGTGCTGCATGTATTTTTTAAACACCAGACAAAAATTTTTATAATCATGAAACCCTACCTTTTCTGCTATTTCATAAATCCGGTAATCACCCTGTAAAAGCTGCAGCGCCGCTTCAATCCGGCGCGCCGCCAACAAGTCGCCAAAGGTATGCCCGGTGACTTCTTTGAACTTCCGGCTCAGGTAACTGGCGCTGAGCCCGGATCGGACCGCCAGATCCTCTATGCTGAGATGCTCACTGTAATGTGCCAGAATCATCGTCAGCGCCCGGTTCACATAAGAATTCTGCCGTCGGGCAGAAACCAGCAGCGCCTGCCAGTCAGCCAGACCGGCCTCGGCTTCCGGTGCAGCAGCCACTCCGCCGGCGGCAATTTTTCGCAAAGCCGCTGCCAGATTTTTTTCCTCGACCGGCTTTAATAAATAATCGGCGCTCCCAAGCCGCACCGCCTGCTGCGCATAGGAAAACTCTGCATAGCTGGTAAGAATAATGACCGCCGCCCGACAGCCTTCCTCCCGGGCAATGCGCAGCATCTCCAGCCCGTCCATCTGCGGCATTTTGATATCCGTGATCACGACCTCCGGCTGCAGCGTCCGCAGCAGCGCCAGCCCTTCCTGTCCATTGGCTGCCGTCCCAGCCACTACGCAGCCCATGGCTTCCCAGGGCATCGTCTGCGCCAGCCCCTGCCGCAGGATAAACTCATCTTCAACAATAATGACCCGCATCGCCTGTTCCCTCCTCCGCTTGCCGCAGGGGCAGCTTCATCCGCACCGTTGTGCCTTCGCCCGGCACACTCGCAATCGTCAGTCCTGCCGCAGCTCCATATAAAAGCTGCAAACGGCGATGGATATTAAACAACCCGGAATGTGCCGCCGGCAGCTCCTGCCGGGCCAGAACCGCCTGTATCTCCTCCAGCTGCGCCGCATCCATACCGCAGCCATCATCCCGAATCCATATGTCCAGCGCTCCATCGGCCACCGTAATCACAATTTCCACCAGCAAATGCTGCCGCCCCTCGTACCCATATTTCAACGCGTTTTCTATAACCGGCTGCAGGCAAAGTTTCGGCACCAAAGCCAGTTCAGCCGCCGGTTCCATATGAATCAAATAGTCAAATCGATCCGTAAAGCGATACTGCATAATCGCCAGATAATCATACAGATACTGCATATCATCCCGCAGCGCCACCTGCGCCGACGCATGACGAATGCTATAGCGCAAAAGACGGGACAGCGCCATCGTCATCTCACTGGCCGCCTGCGGGTCGAGTGTAATCATAAACTTGATGCTGCCCAGCGTATTATACAAAAAATGAGGATCAAACTGTGATGTCAGCTGACGCAGTTCCAGCAGCACTGCCGCCCGTGTTTTTTCTTCATTGCTCTTTATCAAAGCCCGCAGACTATGCGCCATGCGGTTATAGGACTCGCCGATCACCCGCAGTTCACTGCTTTCCGGAATATGCAGCCGATAGCTGAGATCGCCCTGTTTGGCCGCTGTAAACGCATCGACAATGCGTTCAATGATGCGCGTCTGCCAGCGGGCCTGACGACGGCTGATCCGAAGAATCAAAAACAGCAGCAGCGTACCGGCGCCCAGCAAAACCAACGCCGCCTGCTGCAGATACGTTCGCAGTTCTCCCAGTGCGGAAATCGCATAAACCGTAGCCCCACCGTCCAGCACCGAAGCTTTTCCAACATAATAATCCCCCGTGCCATAGTGGACATAGCCCTCCGCCTGATGGAACTCCGCCCGAAGTTTATTGTTGACCCGCAGGGAAAAATTATAATCCGTGCAAAGCGGCGTGTGCCCGAATGCATCCTCAACCACAATATTAGCCCGCGGATTCACCATTTCCTGCAATAAAGCCGGACCGGAAATGACAAAAATCACATAACCGCGTGTTTTCTCATCCGCCATAATGGCCTTGCCTACGGCAATATCCATCGGCTGGCCAAATTTTTTATCATAACCGATAAATTCATACATTGCATGATACGGTTCTACCCAGAGCCTTTCTAATATCCCCCAGAAAACATCTTTGGACAGATACAAAAATTCCGGATCCTGCGAACGGCTGGACATCACAATCTTTTGCTCGCTGTCCAGCACCACAAACATCCGATACGCCGGCTCTTCGTTCAAAAAATCATACAACCGGCGGTAAAACGCCACCTTGTAAGCCGGATCCTGCTGCAGACGATCAAAGTCGCATTGCAGCGACAAACGCTCTGCTTCATCCAGTCCGGTCTGAATCGTTTGCTGTAAAGTCCCTGACACCTGCTGCAGCGCCGCCGCATTGCGGCGGGAAATATTTTCCATCCAATAGATATAGAGCAGTCCCGCGCTCAGTATCAAAAGCAGCAGCATCGGCACCAGCGCATAGAAAACAAACGCCCGCCGCAGCTCATCGCGCATTCTTTGCCGTCCGCTCATGGTTTTATCCCATTCGCTTTCATTCCGGCGACAAACTTAGCCAGATAATCCTCACGCTGCTGCCAGGAAAAATCAGCCATTTCCACCGCAACCGGCAGCTCTGCCGCCGGCAGCAAAGGCCGGATCGTCAAAACATCATCCCGCACCGGGCGATAATACAGCTGCCGCATCAGCACAAATTGCGTTCCCTTGCTCGTAACAAAATCAACAAATTTTTCTGCATCCAACCGGTTTTTGGTCCCAGCAGCAATACTTACCCCATGCAGATAACTCTGTACGCCCTCCTGCATGTATACGACCCGCACCGGAGCGCCGGCCAGTACTTGTGTCAGCGCCGCATTCTCCGACGTCAGCGCCGCCGTATAACGGCCTTTTGCCACCGCCTCCGCTGCCTCCGTCGCCGACGCCGCCGTTGCCGCCTGACGACAGAAACGGCGCACGAAGTCCCAGCCTGCCGGCGTGTCGCCGCCCATATCGGCCAGCATATTAACGAAATGACGATAGCCGGCAGCCGAATGCACCGGATCAGAGAAAACCACCTGCCCATTTAGCTCCGGCGCCAGCAAATCATGGTAACCACGCAGACGCCGCTCACCCAACAGATTCGTGTTGACCAAAATAACATTCAGGCTTCTGGCAAAGCAAGTGATTCGACCGGCCGGCTGACGAAAATCCGGACGAATATGATATTCATTAATCGAGCGATACCCCCGAAAATCATCCAGGTGTGCATCTGCCATTGGCACCGGGATCCCGAAAAACACATCGGCTGTTTCCCGTTCCGACCGGTACGCAACCGCATCGCCGGGCAGCAAGTCCACCCGCACCCCGGTCTGCTTCTCGAATTCATTGATCATCGACTCAATAAACGGCGATGTCAGGGCACAATAAACCACCAGCCGGGGCTCCGCAGCAACATCGTCGGCTTCCCGAGCAGCGCCGCAGCCGGCTAAAATGCCTGCAAAGGCAAACAGGCAAACCCAGATACACCATTTGCTTTTCCGCATGCCCTTCCCCTCCTTTTCACAGTATAGCATAAAGGGAGCCGACGAGTGAACCCCGCCTGCCCCCTTTGTTTTTATCCCGGCTCCTGTCCGACAATCGCATGCGATCGATCCGCCGCAAACTGCATATACACATCGCCGTTAAATATAGCAATCCCCGGATCATAAAGATCAGCCAGCCATTCCCTGCCCTGACGATCCTGTAAAAAATACCGCCGTTTTTCACCCAGAAACATGCTGTGCGTCACCCGTGCCGTCAACACATTGACGCGATCTGCCGCGTCCGCCGTACGGCTCAATCGAACAGACTCCGGCCGCACGCTCAGGACCCCGGTTCCGACGGAACAAATCGTATCTGCCAGCAGAGGATCCGATCCGTAAACAACCTGACAGCTGCCGTTGCCTTCAATCGGCAGCAAATTTGTTGTACCGATAAAATCCGCTACAAACGGCGTCTTCGGCGCAAAATAAATTTCTTCTGGCCGCCCTTGCTGATGCAGCACGCCTTGTTTCATGACAATAATGGAATCCGACATCGACAGCGCTTCCTGCTGATCATGCGTCACATAAATTGTCGTCAGTCCCATCTGCTGCTGAATGGCCCGCAGTTCAACCCGCACCGATTCCCGCAGTTTTGCATCGAGATTGGACAACGGCTCATCGAGCAGCAATACGTCAGGATTCATCACCAGCGCCCTTGCGACGGCCACCCGCTGCTGTTGCCCGCCGGACATCTGATTGGGATACCGGCTCTCCAGCCCATTCAACTGCATAAGCGCCAATGCTTCGCCAACCTTTTTTTTCACCGAATCCGAGCCTTCATGCCGTACCCGCAATCCATAGGCTACATTCTCAAATACATTCATATGTGGAAACAGCGCATACTCCTGAAATACCATAGCTGTATTCCGGTCATACGGCGCCACCCGTTCAATCCGCCGACCGGCCAGTTCAATTTCGCCGCTGTCCGGCTCATAAAATCCGGCAATCATGCGCAAAATTGTCGTCTTTCCACAGCCGGACGGGCCCAAAAGCGTTACAAAATCACCTTTTTTAACCTGAAAACTTACATCGTGAATCACCTGGCTGCTGCCAAAAAACTTCTGTATATGCCGAAGCTCCATCACTATATCTGCCATTCTGCCGCCTCCTATAAATCAAAAATATTAATTTGATCCCGCAAAAACAACTTGGCCAGACCAAACGTAACAAAAATTGTCAGCATCATGCCAACCGCGGTCGCACTTGCCACGGCTAAAAATCCCTGATCGGCCAGACTCATAATATTAATTGAAGCCAGGTTCCATTCTGGTGAGATCAGAAAGATTACCGTACTCAGTGTGTTCATTGATTTCATAAAAGAATACACCAGACTAATTGAGAGTGCATTTTTTAGCATCGGGACAATCACTTTATAAAAGGTCACAAAACTATTGGCGCCCAAATTCGTCGATGCCTGCTCCATCGATTTTTCAATCTGAGACAGCCCGGCTACTGCCTGACGATACCCTACCGGCAGCTGCCGAAGCGTCATGCCGATAATGATGATTGCCAGTGTGCCGGTAAGAGCCAGCGGTCCCTGATTGAAGGCCATGATCAGCGCCAGACCAATAAAAGTGCCGGGCAGCGATACCGGCAGCATCGCCAGAAAGTCCATAACCGTACGGCCCGGAAAGCGACGCCGCAAAGTCAAAAAAGCCAGCGCAATACCAAGAATCGTCGTGATCGCCGCCGTACAAATCGAAGCAATCCAGCTGTTCTTCATCGATGCCGATTGCAGCACGCCTTCAATAAAATATTCCATAGTAAACGTATAGTCATAACCAAATGTCCGCGTAAATGCGAACAAGCAGACAATGCCGATAATCAAAAGAATAACGGCGCAAATCAGCACACAAAAAGCAAAGAGCAGCCAACGCACCAACGGACTGACCGTCACCCGCTGCATACCGGCTACCGGCTTACCCGTAACCGTGACATAAGAATGTTTTTCCAGATAATACCGCTGGACAAAAAACACCAGCAGCGTAGGAATTACCAGGAATACACTCAAAGTCGCGCCCATCGGCAGGTCCCAGGCCCCGACTACCTGCGCATAGGCTTCTGTCGCCAGCACATGATAGTTCGCCCCAACCAGCATCGGATTGCCGAAATCGGCCAGACTGTTGATGCCGACCAGCAAAAAGGCGCTGGCCAGCCCCGGAGTCGCCAGCCGCAGCGTCACGGTCCGGAATAGATAAAAACCACGGGCCCCAAGATTTTGCGCCGCCAGTTCCAAATTTGGACTAATAGACTTCAACACACCGGAAATCGTTATATATGCCAAAGGAAAAAAAGCAATGGTCTGCACCACCCAAAGTCCGAACCAACCATACAAATCCGTATGCAGTCCCAGCCAATGATACGTGATAAATCCCCGCCGGCCGAACAGCATAATAAACGCCAGGCCAGAAACAATCGAAGGCGCCATCGTCGGCAACAGCGCCACGATTTGAAAAAACCGTTTGCCCGGAATATCCGTATAGTTCATTGCATACGCGTAAATAAATCCTAAAATCATCGCCATCGTCGTCGCCAGCAGCGATGAAAAAATTGTATGCTCAAAAGCTTCAATAAAAATTCGTCCGGTAACTGCATGCTGCCAATCCGCTGCGCTTGGAACCAGCAGCAGTTTGACAAACGGATAAATAATAAACACCCCAAACAGAGCAAACACCAGCACAATCGCTAAAAGCAGCTGCGGTTCCCGCCGCAGGGTTCGTAATTCGAAAGCCCAGCCGCTTTGCTCACGACCGACAGTCCCTTCCTGCATAACCATCCCCCATTTCCCAAAAAATGGGGGCTTTCTGCGGCCGCAGCCCCGAAAGCCCCCATAACCATTCTTCGATAAACCGGCCGTTTACAGAGCGGCAAACTTCTCACAAAGTGCCGTCTTGACCTCGCCGGCCTTAGCAAAATCATACTTGGCAAAAAGCGGCAGTTCATTCAGCGGCTTACTGCCCTGCGGTACGGTTGACTGCGGGTTGCAGGCAATACCATTGGCCGTTTTTGCCATCGAATCACCCGCTTCTTTTGTCATCATAAAGTCGATAAACGCCTTCGCCGCATCATCATGCGCCGTCGTCTTCAGCTTGGAAACCGCACACATGCTCCAACCGGCATCCGGATAAACCGTCCGGTTCAATTTCTGGCCTTTGTTATTGATCAGCGTTTGATCCGATAAGAAGTTGACGGTGATCAAGAATTCGCCCGCCCCTACTTTTTGTGCCGGCGTGAAACCGGACGGCGTCAGCTGCGCTACGTTGCCCTTGAGTTCCTTCAAGAATTTCCAGCCTTGCTCGTCGCCCATACTCTGGAGAACAGAACTCAGGAATGTATAGCCCGTGCCTGATTTTGCCGGGTCCGGCATAATGATTTCGCCTTTAAAAGCAGGATTCAAAAGATCTTCGAGCTTCGTCGGCATCGCGATTCCTTTCGGCGCAAACTCCTTTTCAAAACGAGCTACATTGACGCCAATGGACAACGTTTCCAGATAAACGCCTTTCCAATAACCATCTTTGTCCCGATACTGTTCCGGAACCATACTATCATTCGGCGAGACATATTTTTCCGTAATGCCTTGCGCCTTAGCCAGCTCATGCGCATCTGCCGTTCCGCCCAGCCAGATATCCGCCTTGGGCGCATCCTTTTCTGCCATCAGCCGCGCCATTGCCTCACCGGTCGGCAAACGGATAAACTTGACTTCACAACCCGTTTCTTCTTTGAACAAGCGGGCCAGATCCTTCGCCGTGTCCTCATGAAACGACACATACATAACGAGCTCTTTCCCTTTTAGCGACTGCTTGTTATCAGCCGCAGCCGGCTTATCGCCGCTACCTCCGCAGCCCAGCGTCCCCAGCATAGCCGCTCCTGCTAAAAGCAGCGCAGCCATTTTTTTCAATTTCATACCAACTTCCCCTTTCAGACAATTCATAATTTGTACTTTCTTTAATTATACGGCCTCAATATCGACAGAACAATACAAAAAAATCTATATTTGTCATAAAAAATGAACTTTTACCTATCTGAAATAATATTATTTCAGCGTATTTAATCCAAATCATTTATCTGTCACTGTCTTGCCCCATAAAGTAAATTGCGGTACGATGGAATGGAAAAACCAATAAAGGAAAGGATGATACCCATGTCAGAAGCTATCCTCTATGAAACTCAGGACCATATTGCCCTGCTTACGATGAACCGTCCGCAGGCGCTCAACGCGATGAGCGCCGACCTTGTGGAACAATGCATTGCCCGTCTGCAAGAAGCCGGTGCGGATGACGACATCCGCTGCATCATTATCACGGGCGCCGGCCGCGCTTTCTCTGCCGGAGGCGATCTCGGGTCGCTGGATGCGCTGCATACAACAGAAGAAAGACGGCGCTTCATCGCCAAAGTCGGCGCCATCGTACAACTTATCCACGACCTGCCGAAACCGGTGATTGCCATGGTCAATGGCGTCGCTGCCGGAGCCGGCTTTAACCTTGCCATTGCCTGCGATCTTGCTTTTGCCGCCGAATCGGCGCGATTCATCCAGAGTTTTGTCAACGTCGGCCTGTCTCCGGACTGCGGTGGTTTTTATTATCTGGCCAAAACCGTTGGCCTGGCCAAAGCTAAAGAATTGATGTTTACCGCCCGCCCGGTCTCTGCTGCGGAAGCTTTGCAGTTAAATCTGCTCAACGCCGTTTACAAGCCTGAAGAGCTAAAAGACAAAGTGTGGGAATTTGCCGCCCGCATTGCCCAGGGAGCGCCGCTGGCCATTGCCATGGCCAAAAAAGCCCTCAACAACACACAGGCGTCGCTGGAAGACAGCCTGACTTTCGAATCGCTGGCTTCCTCAGCTCTGCTCGGAACCGAAGATTTCCGGGAAGGGGTCCGTGCCTTCAATGAAAAGCGCGCCCCGCAATTCGCTGGAAAATAATACAAGATAATCGAAAAAATGTCGGAAGAAGCACTTGCTCTTGCTTCTTCCGACATTTTTCTCTTTGTCAAATATTACACTAAAAACCGCCGACAAAATCTCATCCACTGCCTGCGGCAGCCCCAAAAAGATTCAATTTTCAACTTTGGACGGACTATAAATGCGAAAACAATTGCGGCCCGCCGCTTTTGCTTCATACAAAGCTTGATCGGCTTCATCAAGAAAAGCATGGAGCTGATCGGCCGCCGCCGGAATCATCGACGCTACGCCCACGGAAATCGTCACCCGTTTCTTATACAGCGGCGACCGCTCACACTGACACAAATCCGCGATATTCTGAATCAACCGTTCCGCCATATGCACCGCCGTTTCCTCCCGGCTATTGGGCAGCAAAACTACAAACTCTTCACCGCCGAAGCGCGCCACGCAATCCTGCGGCCGGCGAACGGCCCGCTGAAAAGCAGCAGCGACGGACTTCAGGCAGTCATCCCCCGCCAGATGCCCATACGTATCATTATATTCTTTGAAATGATCAATATCGATCATCAAGACCGAAATACGTTTCTTTTTGGTTACCGCCCGCTGCCATTCCTGTAAAAAAATTTCCCGGAAATAACGGCGGTTATAAATCTCTGTCAAACCATCCACTCGCGAGACCTTGCCAAGCTCTTCTGACAGCGCCTTCAGCTCCGACTGCATAAGATCGGCCACCCTGACAAGCGTCTTGGTTTGCCGCAATAATTTTCTATACTCTGCACAAAGAACCCTGTATTCCTCCATAGAACCTTCCGGCGCCTTGCTGAGCAACCGCTCGGCGCGCTCCACTACCAGTTCTTCGGCCCGATATAAGCTTTTCATAAATATCTCCATTACCGAATATCAATTTTAAACGGAAGCGCCTCGACGTCTTCCTGAAATTCTTCCCCGCATTCAATCGCGACATCATTATCCTGATCGCAAACCCAGATCACTTCTACCTTATGCCCAGCCACCGCCTGCGCATCCAGCAGATCAAAAATCGTCATAAAAACCTTGGACGTACTGCTGTTAAAATAGGCAATCTGAAATGACAGACTAGCCTGATCGGCGCCATTGGCAAAATAAGCCTGCAGCCACTCCAGGACCGGTGCATAAAACTTCACTACATTCTCGGGATACGATTCTCCCTCAATACGCAGCCGCCCGGTCGCCGCATCAAAAAAAACATATGGCGTCGATTTTGTGCGTGCAATTTCCAAATTTTCCATCGTCTATTTCCCCACAATCACTTTAATACTAAAGAAATACCAATCGTCTTCCGCTAGCTCGAAAGAATACTCAATAGGTTCAGAAGCCCGGCGAGCCATCTCAATGAGTCCCAGTCCCGCGCTCTTCCCTTCCTGCGACATTGAATTGCGCCGCTGCTGCTTGTAGAGGACTTTAAGCTCGTCCTTGTTCAGCCGCTTCAGCTCTTCAAGACGCTGCGTCAAGACTGCAACGTCATTATGATACACCTTATTGCCGCAGCAAACGAAAAATTTCCCCGACTCTTCCCGACCCACGACCACAATGCCAAAGCGCAGTTCATTCTCATGTTCCTGATTGACAACCAGTTTTTCCGCCGAATAGTTCAAGATATTTTGCACTTGTTCAATAAAGATGGAAAACACCGTCAACGAAGTCGACATCTCCGCTTCCTCAGCGGCAAGACTCTTGCGCACCGTATCGCCAATGCCTTCTATACTTTCCTGCGCAATTGCGCCGCAGTATGTCAATAAAATATTTTTTGCCTTTAATTCCCGATATAGTTCATACATTGCCACGTCCAATTGTATCCTCTCCCCATCTTTCCTATATTCTGAATCCCAGAACCGTCACATCGTCCCGACGGTTCTCAATGGGAGCATAGGCGTGCAGTTCCTGCGAAATCTGTTCTTTCTGTTCCGCCCCCGACCGTCCGGCTACAGACTCTAACAGCGCCAACAAACGTTTTTTGCCATAAGGCAGCGAACGTTCCCCGCCCGGTTGCTGCCGGTACCCATCAGTAACAGCATAAAACATATTCTCCATCTGCCCGACAATTACCTTCTTGCTGAAATCTTTTTTTTCGGGAGCCATCTGACAGTCCACTGCCCCGCGATCCCCACGAATCTCAATTATCTGACTGCCGTCATAATAGTACAGCGACATATTCGCGCCGGCAAAAGCGACCTGACCATTCCGTCCGACAAAAACCACCGCCGCCTCAAAACCATCCGTGATCGACTTCCCGCCATTGCCGGAAAACGACTGACAAAAAGCGGCCGTTAACTGCTGCAGGACCTTTGCCGGGTCTTCATATCCCGTTTCATCAGCAATATGATTCAGCATTGCATTAAGAGCTGTCGTCATCAGCGCCCCGGGAACGCCATGCCCCGTACAATCGCCAACCGACAGCAAAACGCCCGTCTCATAAGCCCGATACCAATAAAAATCACCGCCGATACTGTCCTTTGGCTCAAAAATCACAAACGCATCTTTCAAATACTGCGCCAACCCATCTGTCGATGGCATAATGGCCTGTTGTATCAAACGGGCATATTCCAAGCTATCCTGAATTTTCATATTTTTTTCCTGCAGCTCCAACGTCCTTGCTGTTACCGCTTTTTCCAATGCCTGATTCAATTGCAGCGACCGTTTATAAGGATCGGCAATCCGGCGGGACACCAGAAAAAACAACAACCCCATACAAAGCAAAATCACGGCGCCGGACGCCGCCATATGATACTTGACCTTGTCCAAAAAAGCCAGACTATCGGCGCGCGAGGTACGAATCACGATCTTCCAGTCGCTGTTTTGTATCTGCTTATAAGCAATATCATAAAGACGACCATTCTCATTCTCATATTCCTGAACAAAAAAAGTCTGCTCCGGCGCCTGCTGGATATCCTCGGCCAGCGATGAAGGAAAATACTGCTGCACCAATCCATCCAAATAAGCCGGGTCCTTGGAAAGACAAATCCGCCCCGCTCCATCTACCAGCCAAAGATCATTATGCCGCCCAGCCTCCTGATCTTCAGACAGCAGCGACTGAACTACCTTGCCGAGATTCATGCCGACGCCGGCAACCCCGACCGGACGACCATCCACTGCTACCAATGCGTTAATCCAAACAAACGTATCCTTCAAACTTTTATTATAATCAATCTTCATTTCATAGGGAACTTGCCGCTGCAAAAAAGAAAAAAACCATCGATCCTGTGGATCGGCTGCGGAAAGCGGCTCCAGTTCAGCAAAACGACGATCATGGTAAGCCCAGTATTGATCCGTATTTTTTGCAGCAAAAAAAACCGTATCATAATCCATTGAATCGGCCAAATACTGCACATATGGCAGCACCGACACCTGCCTTCCGTCGTCATCCGGCTGACGAAGCCACTCCACAATTAAGGGAGAATGCGCCAGCAACTGCGCCACGGACAGCGCCTTGTCGATCCGACTTTCAATCATGGTACTGATATTTTCCGCCTGCATCTGCAGTTCATCCTGCTTCAGCTTATCTACGACGGCCTTGTTCATAATCATAATCCCGGTAATGCTCATAATCATTAAAGCAGCGGCCAGAACAATACACCCGGTCACAATCACCTTAACCGCATTACGATCAAATAATCGCATCTGCTCCCTTTCCTTATCCTGTCGGTGAAATATCATACCCATCGTCACGTCCTTGCATAACTACGCCCAACAAATGCAAGCCGGTATTGGCAAAACTGCCTCAGCACGCCAAGCGAAAAAATCCGATACGATACCATCGGATACTTTCTTTATCATACGCTTCTTTAGGCTGAAATTCAAATCATTCACCTGACAATATTTGTATATTTTCTTAGTGTAAACCACCGGCTAATCCGAAGCAATGAGCCGGACGATTTTCAGATCCCGGCGCTCGGCCAGATTGATGATTTTATTATCCGCCGTCTTTAATACCGGATCCTGATAATTCATTTTATTAAAAAACACAACTTCCGCCGTCTGGTTATCAGACAACAGCACCCGGCTCAGCATCAGATGGTCTTTCATAGAACTGAGAAAAGTTTCGCAAATCAGCGGATCAAATTTTACATACATTTCATGTTTCAACATATCCATGGTAATAAACGGATTCACACCCTGCAAATTATACGCCATATTATAGAAAGCATCCGCAATGGCAATCACCTTTGCATAAGGATGAATCTGCGAACCCTGGGTTTTATTAGGGAATCCCGTCCCATTGATATATTCCCGGTGCTGCACAATTCCCATGATAACCGGTGCAGGGAGCATGCGGGCCCGCTGCAGTAAAGACGCTGTCTCCGCCAGGTGCGCTTCCTTATAAAGCAGCAGCGTCGGCTTGACCAGCAAATTGCCAACATCGTGCATCAGACCGGCCAACGTCACTCCCTGAATATCATTTTCCTGCCAGTGCAGCTGCCGGGCAATCAAATCAGCAAAAAAAGCTACCCGCACCGAATGCCCGGAAATCAACTTTGATGAATCCCTGCTATCGGTAAGTAAATAGCCCAGCGATTCGAGGTTTTTCGCCAAAGAGGCATCAATTCTCATCGCATTCTCGGTCATTTTTGTCACCGGCACCAGCTGATGCTGCTGAATGATCGTAAAAGATTCTTCTAAATCATCCACAATCTGCTGGTAATCTTCACGAAAAGAATCTATCGCCGCCGTTTCTGCAGCCGGCGCTTCGACTGCTGCTTCCTCCGCCGCAGCAGTTTCCTCCCCTTCTATAAAAACGCTTTGAATATCCCAGCTTTTTAACAAGGTAAGATGACGAGGCGTCAGCGTGATCGACCGCCCCAACAAAACGCGCCCATTCATCGACAGCACTTCGTCCGCCAGAACATCTCCCGGCGCCAGCGCTTCTACCATAACCATTTTAGACATGACAACGTCTCCTTCGTTGATCCGAATGGACTTAACCGTTCTGATACGCCCGCCCTTACAGGCGGTGTTCAGCGAGCGGCTAAAACCCTGGATAAATTCGACTCAAGCCCAAACGGCGTTAAAACGCCATCGAAAGCAAGTCTTCATTTATCTTCTGGCATGCCTATACGCAAGCATACATATCCTTATATCTAGTTTACGTGAACTTGCGCTAGTTGGAGAAGCAGCATTAGTCCCAGACAAAAAAATCATTCGTACCATTTTTATGTAAATTTTCTACAATTTGCTTTGCAATACAAGGAAATAAACTCCTTCACCACCAAGCTTTTTTTACTTTTAAAATTATTTTCGTTGACTTTTATATCTTTATATCGTAATATACAAATATAGTGTTTATATAAAAATGTGTTTGACATTGAAGGTCATACAAGCACGAAAGTAATTTTATGGTAAAAGTATATGAACAAATACCGAGGAGGTACAAAACATGAAAAAATATATTATTGTCGGCGGTGTCGCCGGCGGAGCTACAGCAGCCGCCCGGTTAAGACGGCTGGACGAGTCTGCAGAAATTATATTATTTGAACGCGGCGATTATGTATCCTTTGCCAATTGCGGTTTGCCCTATTATATCGGCAGCACAATTAAAGACCGCGAGCGCTTGCTGGTACAAACGCCGGAAAAATTAAACGGACGCTTTAATATTGATGTCAGAGTTAAAAGTGAAGTAATTCAAATTGATCCTGCCGCAAAAAAAATAAAGGTGCGGACAAACGATCAGAAAATTTATGAAGAAACCTATGATGCCCTGCTTTTGTCCCCGGGAGCGCAGCCATTGAGACCGCCCATTCCCGGTATCAACCATCCGAAAATTATCAGCTTGCGAAATATACCCGACGCCGATCAGCTGAAACATTTTGCCGATATGAATTTGCACCGGACTGTCATTATTGGCGGAGGCTTCATCGGCATTGAGATGGCGGAAAATTTACGGCAGCGTGGTTTAGACGTCACCGTAATCGAAGCCGCGCCACATATCTTGGCTCCGTTTGACACCGATATGGTAAAGATTATCGAAAAAGAACTGGTAGAAAAAGGCGTCAGAATCATTTTAGAAGACGGCGTCCAAGCTTTTTCCGATAACGACGGCACGATTGAAATCAGCCTCAGCAGCGGGAAAAAGGTATCGGCGGATTTCGTTGTTCTGGCCATTGGCGTGCGTCCCGATACACAGTTTTTGCAAAACAGCGGTATTCATCTCGGTGCCCGCGGCCATATTCTGGTCGACGAACACCTGCAAACCAATGCCGCCGATGTTTACGCCGTTGGCGACGCCGTGGAAGTCGTAGATTTCATCAATGGGGAAAAAACAGCTGTGCCGTTAGCCGGACCGGCAAATAAACAAGGCCGTATTGCCGCCGACAACATTGCTGGGATTCCCAGTCAATACAAGGGAGTGCAGGGAACCTCGATTCTAAAGGTCTTTGACCTGGTTGCCGCCTCCACCGGCAGCAATGAACGCAGCTTAAAAAGGCAGCAGCAAGTATATAAGGCCATTTGCATCCATCCGGAGTCCCATGCCGGCTACTATCCCGGCTCCAACCAAATGACCTTGAAATTATTATTTGATCTAAAGGGCCGTATTTTGGGAGCACAGGCTATTGGCTATGACGGAGTGGATAAGCGCATTGACGTAATTGCGTCCGTTTTACGTTTAGGCGGCACCGTCTATGATTTGACTGAACTGGAACTCGCCTATGCGCCGCCATTTTCGTCCGCTAAAGATCCGGTAAACATGGCCGGGTATGCCGCAGAAAACGTTTTGCGGGGACTAACCGATGGAATTGCCTATGCTGATTTACCAGAAGCCATCGCAAAAGGCGCGCGGTTAATTGATGTAGGAACTGAATTGGAATATAAAACGCATCACCTACCCGGAGCAGTAAACTTTCCTCTGGATGAACTGCGTACCCGGCTGACCGAACTCGATAAAACCGTTCCCATGGTAGTTTACTGTAAAGTTGGGCTGCGCGGGTATATCGCCGAACGAATTTTAAAACAAAATGGCTTTTCTGTTAAAAATTTAATGGGCGGTTATACCTCCGCCAAGCAACAAGACTTTACGGTAAATGAAGCAACCTCAGATACCGATATAACCAACGAACAAAAATCACCAGGAATCGCTTCCCAGAGCATACTTTCCTTTGATGAAGAAATGGACCTCACAGGCCTCTCTTGTCCTGGTCCGCTCATGAAATTAAAACTAAAATTTGATACGCTGGCACCCGGAAAAATAGTGAAAGCGATCGCTTCGGATGCAGGATTCTTTAGTGATAGTAAAGCCTGGTGTGACCGGACAAACAACCTGTTGTTAAAACGAGAGCAAGAACGTGGCCGCGTAATCGTCTGGATTCAAAAAGGCCATCTTGCCGACACAAACGTACAAACGGGCGCCGCACAGCTTGCAGCAGCAAAAGATAACAAAACCATTGTCGTTTTCAGCGGCGATCTGGATAAGGCGATTGCTTCTTTCATTATTGCCAATGGAGCTGCGGCAATGAATAAAAAAGTTACGATGTTTTTCACCTTCTGGGGTCTGAACATTTTGCGTAAACCAGAGCCTGTAACGGTTGAAAAATATTTGATGGAAAAAATGTTTGGCTGGATGATGCCGCGCGGCAGTAAAAACCTAAAGCTCTCTAACATGAATATGTTCGGTTTAGGAACAAAAATGATGCGCCAGATTATGCAAAAGAAAAATATAGATTCTCTGGAAAAGCTTATCAAGACGGCGCAGCAAAATGGCATTGAAATGATTGCTTGTCAAATGTCTATGGACGTTATGGGCATTCAGAAAAAAGAACTAATTGACGGCATCCAAGTTGGTGGCGTCGGATCCTATCTCAGCGCGGCCGAAGATGCCAATGTAAATTTGTTTATCTAAAATTTTAGGAGGAAACAAAATGTCAATTATCACTATTACCAAAGAAAATTTCACGCAGGAAGTCCTGAACGCCGATACAAAAGTTCTCTTGGATTTTTGGGCCCCTTGGTGCGGCCCTTGTAAAATGCTTTCCCCTATAATTGAGGAAATTGCGCAGGAAACAAGCGGCAAAGTAAAAGTAGGCAAAGTAAATATTGATGAGCAGCCTGCTTTAGCTGATCAATTTGCAGTTATGAGCATTCCGACGCTGCTATTGTTTGAAAACGGAAAAATAAAGACCTCCTCGGTCGGCGTGATTCCCAAGGAACAGATTCTGTCGTTATTACAACAGTAAAAATCAACAATCGCGAGCCCCTGGTCAATAGACAGAAAAGGCGCTGCAGAAAAATCTGCAGCGCCCTAATTTTCTATGGCGGAGAGGGTGGGATTCGAACCCACGGTCCTTTTGACAGGACACTTGATTTCGAGTTCAAAACATTCCGTGTAAGGTCATCTTATAAAATCTTGTCTGCCCTTATTCCACTTGAATTGATAACCATTTACGTTTTAAACGGTGTTATGAAATAACACACTTTTTTATGGCGGTTGGTGTCAAAATGGTGTCAAAGCACTTCCTCTAGAACCCTTACAACTCAATCAGAAGGAGAGTTCAGCGCTTTATGCTGCAAATCCATCATTCCCGTTAAAGTTTGAATATCTTCCAACTGCCAATCGGCACATCCATCATAATAGCAAACATCTTTCCTCTTCTTAAAAATGCGAAAAGCTGTTGCCTCAGAATTGTCATAAATATGACAGATATCACTAATAGCAACCACTTCTGGTACTAAAATCATGGCTCGTTGAAAACGTTCATAAATTTTAGTCTCCGGCACATCATGTCCGCCCGCAGCTACCCTCGCCTTCACACGATACACATTGATTTTCGGGTCTGCCGTAAGTACATAATAACAGCGAATAAAATACCCAGCTTGTTTGGCTTTCTGCAAAAGCTGCAAATTCCGATCTGTAGACATTACCGTCTCAAAACAAAAATCCTGTCTCTTCGCTAGATGGGCTTCTCTTTGCTGCTCTGCCAGCTGTGCTGCAGCCAGATCACTGCATTTCAGATTCTTTTTGATTTCATCGGCATTAATATAATCCATCAAAGGCCGCAAAACCTCTGTAAAAGTTGTTTTCCCAGAACCATTAGGCCCCGCAAACACAACAATCTCAGGCCTTTTCTTTTGTCCGTTCACTATAACGCCCTTTCCAAGCCCGATCAGCTATAGGGACGCGCGACCCATCACTTCTAAGCTCATAGATTTTCTGTGTTTGACGATCATAAACAATACTCGGAATATCCATTGCCTTATTTTTTTCCAAAGCAATCTTTACTGCCGCATTCACCCGTTTAACGACCATATCATCCGTTATGGGCTTTGATTCCATAGCCAATCCCTCCAATCAAAAGCTTTCTGCAACTTTCATTTTCATTATATCATATATATCCCAGAAAATCTGCAACATCAAACAGGCCTTGCATATAAAGGCGGCAAGGCCATCCATAACCATCTTCACACCACAAAGTCGCCCCCTGCAAACGCAAATAATTATGTTACAACTGCCTTAAATTTTGCGGTAATCTACTCCTACTACCTGGACGCAGTCTTGCTCTCCATCTATCGGCTACATCTACAGAGTTGACCGCAAATAGTTTTGATCTTGCGTTTGTGTGGCAACTCCATTCCGGCTTTTTCCTGCGTTAGATGTAATTTCTGTCCGTTAGGCCAGAGATTTTCCGCCAGCTTCCTTCAGGTTTCATCTCACGATGGACACTCTTGCCTTGAGTTATGCGCTTGGCACGATTCACCCGCACTGGGGACTTTCACTCGTGAGAATGCGCCCCTGCCGACGCACCACAGAAAAGGCGCTGCAGAAAAATCTGCAGCGCCTTAATTTTCTATGGCGGAGAGGGTGGGATTCGAACCCACGGTCCTTTTGACAGGACACTTGATTTCGAGTCAAACGATAATCACGTTTCGTAATGTTTCGTTGTCACAATCAGCTGTTTCAAGCCTTGGCTGGTGCAGACTATTTTTGCAATTATTATATTATGTCATAATTTCACATCTCATAATTTTCCCGGTGGTCACTTGGTGGTCACTGGATTTTTTTGTAATGCTCGGAATCTTCCTATTATAAATCATGCTATTGCGTCATACACAAAAAGATAGTGTCAAGCAATGTTCGCAAAAACCATCAATCTCCGAATCAGATTAAGCAGTCTTTGTTAAGATAAGATCTGTAATAATTTTAGGATTTATATAGGAACGTCCGCTTGACCAATCTTCACTGTACTCAATCAGATAACTGGTTA
>DCFR01000066.1:431-1998 GCA_002319815.1 Megamonas sp. UBA1799 | reverse complement strand
CTGTACTCAATCAGATAACTGGTTACAAGCCGGACGTATGAATCCATACTCGGAAAAATCCCTACTACTTTTGTTCGGCGACGAATTTCCTTATTTAACCGTTCCAGCAGATTCGTGGAGGATATTTTTCTGGAATCAATTTCTGGAAAGGTGAAAAACTGCAGTGAATCTTCCAGACCATCTTCTAATAACTTTATGGCTTGGGGATATTTCAGTTCATAATCATTCATGAAGGCAGTGGCATATTTTTTAGCACTTTCATAGTCTGACTGCAGCCATATCTGCTTGAGCTTTTCGGCAAAATGTTTCTTGCTTTTTACAGAAACATTTGCCAATATGTTACGCATGAAATGAACCTTGCATCGTTGCCAAGAGCAGCCAAGAAAAGTTTCTCGGGCAGCTTTTACCAAGCCTTTATGTCCATCCGATACGACAAGCCATACGTTTTCTAAGCCTCGTTCTTTGAGCTGTTCAAATACTTTCGTATAGCTTGCAGTAGATTCTTCATACATGGGTTCTACCGCTAAAATATCGCGTTTCCCTTCGATGTTGATGCCCGTGACTACTAATACGGCCATGTTTTGAACCCTTTGATTATCACGAATTCGCTCATATAAAGCATCTACCCAAAGAACGGGATACGTACCTTCGAGTTTTCGGGTTCGGAATGCTTCTACTTGTTGGTTCAAATCCTTGGTGATTGCAGAAACCTGACTGCGTGAGATCGATTCTATCCCTAGTGTTTTCGTTAATTTATCGATTTTTCGGGTGGAAACACCATTAATATAAGCTTCCTGAATCACATTCATGAGTGCGGCTTCCGAGCGTTTTTTTGTTTCCACAAAAAATGGAACATAACCACCATTTCTGATTTTAGGAACCATAAGATATATCGTTCCCATTCTTGTATCAAAGCGGCGAATGCGATATCCTGATCGGTATCCTTGTCGTTCATTATTTCGTTCTGATTTTTCGGCACAAAGCTTGTTTTCCACTTCAGCTTCCATTAGGCGTTCGCAAAGCCATTTAAGCATGGATTGCATCGGATCTTCATCCGATATAAATTTCATTAGCATTTTTTCAAAAGATACGGTAGAATTTTGGTAAGCCATCGATTTTCACTCCTTATTGGTTTGCTGGATACTTACCTTTTTCGGAGTGTCGATGGCTTTTCCTTTTGTTACTTTTGCGAACTTAATTGTACTCTATCCACAAAAATGCATCAATATGCAAATGTCAGCCATTCCCGTCAACTTGACATGTCAATGTCAAATCAGCTCGCAGGTGCGGCAGAGGCGGAGCTGTCCACAGGAGGCTGCAGACCATAGACAGCGATTGAGCGATTGCCGGGCCGAGAAAACGGGCCGGCGTGACGATGTCGAAGTCTCACGAGCCGCCGGCGGCGCGGTGGTAGTCTGGCCGCCGCAGGCGAGGCCAGCTGCGGGCGCGCCGCAACTACCGGAGCCTTTGCAAAGCACCGCAGCCCCGCTGATTCCTCCGTGACGTTCTTTTAGATGGCCGCCGGAGGCGGTCCGTATGTCAAGCACGGCGCACCTCTTCCAGATTT
>DCFR01000066.1:0-186 GCA_002319815.1 Megamonas sp. UBA1799 | reverse complement strand
AGCACGGCGCACCTCTTCCAGATTTTGGTCCGCCGTGCGACGTTCCCCACGCGCGGTGGTAGGCGGCGGCCAATGGCACGCCGACTGCGGTCGCGCGTCCTCTGTTAATTGTTGGTGCTGACGGGCGAGCGCGGAGCTGTCCACCGGAGGCCGGGCGGGGCTTGCGTCGGCGCGGTCTTGGCGCCA
>DCFR01000061.1 GCA_002319815.1 Megamonas sp. UBA1799 | reverse complement strand
TACTAAGGATTGGTGCTATTTTATTGTCAATATGGCAACAAAACAGCCGTTACATTAGATTTTTAAAGGATTTGTCTCGATTTTGCAGGTGGGAAAGTTGAGTACTTTATTTGACAACAAATGAGAAAAGTTATATAGTATACCTATAACATTAACTAGTTAATGTAAAATTTATACTACAGAAGGGATTGTTTTTTTGCAGAAAGTACAACTTTGGACAAAAAATTTTATTGCTCTTACGGCTACGAATGGACTGTTGTTTGCCAGTTTCCATTTTTTACTGCCGACGCTGCCTATGTATGCCGCCAGTTTGGGGGCAACGGGGACAGAGATTGGTTTTATCAGCGGTGTGTTTGGCTTTTCGGCGATTTTTATTCGCTTGTTCACCGATACCGGCGTACGCGCTGTCGGCAAGAAAAAGTGTCTTTATGCCGGCTTGATTCTCTCTATTTTAGCCACGCTGAGTTACTTTGTTTTTGATTCTATTCATGAATTGATGATCGCGCGTGTAATTCACGGATTGGGATTTGGTCTGAGCACAACCTTTACGGCGGCAATCGCGGCGGATATTATTCCGGCGGCCCGGCGGGGTGAAGGCGTGGGCTATCTTGGACTAGGAAGCACCGTGGCCATGGCGATAGCGCCGGCTGTGGGAATTTTCCTGCTGGTTAGTTTTGGAACGCAGGCGTTGTTTCCCTTGTCCGCGTTGATGAGCTTTTTGGCGATTTTTACAGCGATGGTTTGTACTACCAAGCCGATAGAAGCCGAACTGCCAGCGCCGGCGATTCATTCTTCCATCCGGAACCGCATCTTTGAAGCGGGAACGGGAATCCCGGCTCTTTTGACGATTTGTTTTGGCGCGGCTTATGGCACTGTCAATACATTTATTGCAATGATGGCGCAGCAAGCCGGTATTGATCATTCCGGTTGGTTCTTTATTCTGGGGACTTTATTTATTTTTATCTCGCGTCCTTTTGGCGGCCGATTGCTTGATTTGAAAGGCCCTTTTGCAGTCGTTTTGCCAGGCGGCATTCTTTTTATGCTTTCTCTTTGCCTGATTGTGGTGGCAAAATCGCTGCCGGTTTTGCTGCTGGCCTCCTTGTTTTATGGCCTGGGCGGCGGGCTTTTGCTTCCGGCGCTGATGACCTGGATGCTGAATGTGGTTCGTGCTGATCGCCGCAGCGCTGCCAGCGCAACTTTTTATAACATGTTGGATATAGGAACCAGCAGTGGGCTCTTGATTTTCGGCAGTCTGGCTGGTACGATAGGATATATTGCAATGTATAAATATGTAATAGCCATTATGGTATGCTTTATCATCGGCTGTTTGCTGCAGCATTTTGTCCGGCCAAAACAGACGCTCAATGAAGCGGAAGACGAATAAACGTCTTTTGAACCGTAATGGAGAAAGAGATGAACAAAAATGCATTCTGTTTCAGAAGATGCAGTTGCGGTGGAGGATCGCCTGATTCATCAGCTGTATCAAACCTTGCGGGTTTTTTCAAAAACTTTGAACACAGCTATTTGTGCGTCTGGTATTTATAGCTCAGAATGGACAGTTCTCAAACTGGTCAGGGAGCATGGGACGATTTCACAAGTGGAAATGATTGAATATCTGGGTGTAGAGCCGGCGGCAATCTCCAAAACGCTGGCGAAACTGGAAAAGAAACAAGTGATTGAGCGGTATTATAACAAAACCGGACGGGGAAAAATCATTGCGCTTACCGCTGAAGGACTGCGCTTGTATGAAGCTTTGGATGCCATCGTCAGTCAGCATAGGCAAAAAGCGCTGCAGGGAATTGGTCCTAAAGAACAGCAGATTTTATATCGACTGTTGCAGCGCATGGATGCTAATGTGCGATAATCAGCCGGGTCTAGGACCGGCTTGGCCGTTCGTAAAGCTGGACTTGGTTCCTGCCGGATTCTTTGGCCCGATAGAGCGCCTGATCGGCACTTTTGATCCAGGACGACATATCCGTACAGGAGTTTTGTGAATCGGCCATGGCGATTCCTATGCTGATGGTGATTTGTATGATATGGGTTTCATTGATCGGTATTTCCTGGCGGGCAATGGACTCACGAATGCGTTCCGCAATGAGCAGTGCATCTTTTTGTTCGGTATGCGGCAGAATGATGATGAATTCGTCGCCGCCATAGCGGCCCAGAATATCCTCCTGCCGCAGGTTCTTCTCACTGACGGCAGAAAATAGTTTCAAAATTGTGTCGCCGGCAATGTGCCCGAAGGTGTCGTTGATTTGTTTGAAATGGTCAATGTCAATCAGCAGCAGTGCGCTGTGCATCGGCTGACAGGCGATGCTTTCTATGAGTGATTGTATATCTTCGTCCAGTTTGTTACGATTGGCAATGCCGGTTAACGGGTCGGTGGACGCTTTGGCCTGCAGACTGTCTAATTGATCGGAAAAGAATGTGATATCATGAAATGTCAGAAGGAAGCCTGCTTTTTTCTGGTTATGCATGATATCAATTTTTTTTGCCTGATAATGGTTGCTGTCCGGCGTCGGAAGCTGCAGTTCGATCGGTTGTGCTTGTTCCTGGGCGAGTAAGTTCACAATAGGCGGGATGTCGGTAAACAAGATGGATGCTTTTTGACCGGGAGAAGCAGACGTCAGCGCCGGGAATATTTTTTTGCTGGCGTTATTAAAATCAGCCAATACACCCTGGGTATCAAAAATCAAAATGGCATCGGAAAGTGCCTGGAAAATTACTTTTTGTGCCAAGGGGGCAACTTCAAATAAGTTCAGATGATAAATGGCCCATCCGTACAGAATGCCCGGCACCATAAAAGAAACCGGTGAAGGGTCCAGACCCCAGGGCATATAACCGCAGGAATAAAGGATCGTGCTCACCCAAGGAAAAAGAGAGCCCAGAAGAAAAATAATTGGCTGCTGATTTTTTGGATAACTGGATTTTCGCCAGTAAAGAATATAGAAAATATTTCCCAGCAGCAAAGCGCCATTGTTTAAAACTGTGTGGACATGATACCAGATGCCGGGAACAATCCAGGCGACGGGGAAAGGCGCGTCCGGATTGAGATCAACAGATTGGTAGTACAGATGATGAATTTCTGTGGTCTGGCTCAAAATCAGCGTTATCGAACAGAGCATCAGCAAAACGGCCAGCAGTAGTTTATCATAGCGGAACGTTACTTGTGTATGATGCAGCGCCAGTCCAATCCAGGCAACCGGAAGAAAAGATATGCCGATATTTTCCAAGTGCAGCCAGAATTTTATGGCAGCCAGCTGGCTGCTGGCCAGTTCGCCGGCGTAGCCGAAGGCGTATATGCCGGTGCAAAGCGCCAGCATGAATACGCCCTGTCCCAACGGCAGTTGTCTTTTCTTCCAGGACAGCAGACAAACGGCAGCCAATAGCAGGAAAGTCAGCGTGCATAAAGCAATCAGGACTATTCTTGGTAAATACATAATACACTCAACTTTCCCACCTGCAAAATC
>DCFR01000088.1:650-5072 GCA_002319815.1 Megamonas sp. UBA1799 | reverse complement strand
CCGTCCATTTCCACATAGCTGATGTGGCCGCCATTGGTCAGATTGTGATACGGCGCTTCCAGCTGAATCTTTTTCGCGGCGGCAATCGGGAAGTACACCGGGATATGAAAGCTGTTCGTATAGTAATCCCGGTCGGTAACGCCGGGAATCTTGCCGTAAATTTCCTGATCAATGCGTACGAAACGGCCGGAAAGCCCTTCGGCCGGCGTAGCAATGAGGGAGAAATTCAGTCCGGTGCGCTTAAATTCGTCGTCCATGCGCTGCCGCATGTGGCCGATAATCTGCAGCCCCAGCTTCTGCGCGTCTTTAGACTCGCCATGATGCTTGCCTACCAGTGCTTTGAGGCATTCGGCAAGGCCGATGAAGCCCATCGTCAGCGTGCCGTGTTTGAGCACTTCTCCTACCGTATCGTCCGGCCCGAGCTTTTCGGAATCCAGCCAGACGCCTTGTCCCATGAGAAAAGGGTAGTTGCGGCCACGTTTGGCACACTGGATTTTGAAGCGATGTTTCAGCTGACGAATGACCAGCTCGGTGATTTCATCGAGCCCTTCATAAAATTTATCCAGATCTCCGTGTGCTTCAATGGCGAGACGCGGCAGATTGACGCTGGTGAAGCTCAGATTGCCGCGGCCGCAGGTAACTTCACGGGATGGGTCATAGATGTTTGCCATAACGCGGGTGCGGCAGCCCATATAGGCCACTTCGGAGTTGTAATCGCCGGGACGGTAAAATTGTTTGTTGAACGGTGCGTCAAGAAAGCTGAAATTCGGAAATAACCGTTTGGCCGATGTCTTGATCGCTAACTGGAAAAGATCATAGTTGGGATCATCGGAGTTGTAATTTACGCCTTCCTTGACCTTGAAAATCTGTACCGGAAAAATCGGCGTCTCGCCGTTGCCGAGACCGGCCATCGTGGCTTTCAGGAGATTGCGGATGACCATGCGGGCTTCCGGCGAAGTATCCGTGCCATAGTTCACTGAACTGAAAGGCACTTGCGCGCCGGCTCGGGAATTCATCGTATTCAAATTGTGGATAAAAGCTTCCATAGCCTGATAGGTGGCTTCATTGGTCGCATCCAGCGCTGCTGAGGCGGCAAAATCGTGGGCACGGGCGGTGAGCTCGGCGCTGATCGGCTGATAGCCGTTGCGCGCCTGATGCGCCGGCAAAAACTCCATGAGCCGGAACTTGTAATCTTCCGCTGTGCGCAGCGTAACCGGCTGAGGAATGTTTTTCCGGATGGCCGCTACCAGCAGCCGGGCATCCGGCACTTCCATATGCATGACAATGGCCAAATACTCGCTCAACTGCTCAAAATATTGCTTGCCAAACGTTTTAGCGACGCCGGGCGCCATTGCGTAATCAAAGTTCGGCACCGATTGGCCGCCGTGCATTTCATTTTGATTTGCTTGGATCGCGATGCAAGCAAGCGCCGCATAGGACCGAATATCATTCGGTTCCCGCAGATAGCCGTGTCCGGTCGAAAAACCATTTTTGAACAGCTGCAAAAGATCAATCTGGCAGCAGGTTTCGGTCAGCATATAAAAATCTTTGTCATGAATATGGATGTCGCCGTTGCTGTGCGCTGCGGCAATGTCCTTTGGTAAAATGCGGGTGTCAATAAAGTATTTTGAGCCTTCGGAGCCATATTTGAGCATTGTGCCCATGGCTGTATCGGCGTCAATATTGGCATTTTCGCGCTTGATGTCGGCATCTTGGGCTTTTTGATAGGTCAGGTCCGAGTAGATATCCATGAGGTCGGCCTGGGCTTCTCGCAATTTGGCATGTTCGGCACGATAAAGTATGTAAGCTTTTGCCGTACTCGCATAGTTGTTTTTTATCAATACGCGCTCGACGGCATCTTGAATGAATTCTACGCCGGGAGTCTCCTGTGCGGCAATCTGTTTTACCACGGATTGCGTAAGCTTTTCCAGCTGATGGGCGGAAAAAGTTTCATCGGTCGATTCCAGATTTGCTTTTTGAATTGCGCTGCTGATTTTCTTGGCGTCAAAGGCGGCGATGTCGCCATTGCGTTTCTTGATGTGTCCAATCGTTGGCATATGTGTACGCTCTTTTCTTTGCTGTTTTTTTATAAATCCGAGGCAAATTATACAATATCTATTGCTTCATGTCAATGAGACCTACTACATATAGTTGTTTGGTTATCCACAATCGGCTGCCATAAAAATGCAGGCCGGTAAAGATTTATACATTACCAGCAAATGCTGACAGATAAGAAAAACAGCATCTTTGTAAGGATGCTGTTCATCATGGGCTAAAGATTAAAACTGTATAAATCATTTTATGCACACAAAAACAGTGGATAAATATTCTGCATCTGTGGATAAACTTATTTTGTTTCGCTGTAGATGGTGCGAATCGGAAAGGGGATGTCAATGCCTTCTGCCCGATAGCGACGGGTCAACGCCTTGATAAACTCGTGTTTCAGCAGCGATTGATTGGGAAACTGGCTGGCATGCAATATCACGCTGAAATTGATCGATGAATCGGCAAACGCTGTAAAGCGCACGGCTGGTTCTCCGGCGCTGGCCGGGTCGATGCGGTTCGTCACTTCGCGCGCTACTTCTAGGGTCACGCGCTCGACAACATCGAGATCGCTGTCGTAGCTCACGCCGATCGGGATGGTGATTGTCACACTTTCCTGCGGCATGTTGTAGTTGGTGAGAATTGCCGAGGCGATTTTTTGGTTTGGAATGACAATGTCGTTGCCGTTCAGTGATAAAACCGTTGTAAAGCGCCAAGTAATGCCAGTGACGCGGCCTTCCTCGCCGGAGGAAAGTCGGATGTAGTCGCCAAGGCGCAGCTGCTTGGAAAGAATGAGATGTAAGCCGGAAAAGATGTTGGCGAGCGTTTCCTGCAAGCCAAGGGCGACAGCCATACCGCCGATACCAAGCGCGGTGACCAGCGGGGCAATCGAGATGCCATAGTATTCGAGAATCACCAGAAAACCCATGGCATAGACGATAAGATTGACGATATTCGTCAAAAGCGAATTCTTGGCGCCGTTCTGGCTGCTGCGCTGGACGCTGATGTCGACCATGCCGGCCAGCGTGCGGGCAACGACGCGGGTGAGAAAGAAAACAATCAAAGTGAACAAAATACAGGACAAGAGATGCGCCAGCGTCGGGCTGAGATCGAGCGTATTGATCGTCCAATAGAGACCGACGCCCAGGCACCAGGCGAGCGGAACGCCGCGCAGCGCGGTGATGAAAACGGAGAAAAGCGAAGTATCCGGCACATTGACATGTTGGCGGATGCGTTGATTGACAAAATTGTTGAGGATGATGCCAAGCAAGAGCGACGCAAGCAGAATGCAGGCTGGCAAAAATAACATATCCGCGATCTGGCCCCAATGAGGCGTGAATGAAAATGACACAATGAAAACCTCCATTCCTTTATTGTTTACTATTATACTATAACGGCGGTCGGACGCAAGCAAAAGGCAAAGCAGGATTTGAGCTGCTTTTGTCTAATCTATCAATGGAGACTTAGTTTTGGCGGCGTTGGAATGCTGCCAAATGATCTCAGAACCTTAGCCGCTCTTTACGCAGCGGCTGCAGAGGCGGGCGGATGTGAGCAAGTTTGTCATTCGGATCAAAATATGGAGGGATACAATATGGAAAAAATTGTGCAGGAAGGAAAACGGCTGCGGCTGCGGCAGGCAGTGGAAGCCGATCTTGATTATATTACCGAGGCGGATCATCGCCCGGGCAATGCCGAGTTTGTCATGGCGGATACACGGGAGACGCATGCCCGGCTGATGGCTGGGCCGGATACTATGCAGCTCATTGTGGAACGGAAAGATACGCGGGAAGCGGTAGGCTTTTTGCTCATTGCCGGCCTGACGAGTCCGGATAAGGAAATGGAATGGCGGCGCGTCATCATCGATGCCAAAGGACAAGGTTATGGGCATGAAACCATGGAGCTTGTCGAGGCATGGGCGTTTGAAACAATGAAGTTTCATCGCGCCTGGCTCGACTGTAAAGACTACAATGCGCGGGCGCTGCACGTATACGAAGCCGCCGGTATGCAGCGGGAAGCGCTGCTGCGGGAAACGATTCTGGTGAACGGGCATTATGAAAATCTGGTCATTATGGCGATTTTGGATCGCGAATATTTCGCCCGGAAAAAAGCGGCGGGAAAAGACGCCTGAGCGATGAGTTCACTAGCGGCAAGCTGTGCAGCTGCGAGTAGGGCGTTGGTTTTAGCCTTCTCCCGTTGGAGAAGGTGGCTGTGAACGCAGCGCAGCGGAGAGAACAGACGGATGAGGTCTCTGGTCGCGCGTTGGATTGCGGTGAAGACAAGGACCTTATCCACCGTCTGCGACGGTTCCCCTTCTCCAACGGGAGAAGGCTGGGCGACGAGCGGTGCTGCGGTGAAGTGGGGATGTTGCGGCGGCGCGTT
>DCFR01000088.1:0-337 GCA_002319815.1 Megamonas sp. UBA1799 | reverse complement strand
CCCTTCTCCAACGGGAGAAGGCTGGGCGGCGAGCGGTACTGCGGTGAAGTGGGGACATTGCGGCGGCTGGTTGGGTTGCGGTCAAGTGCGGCGAGGGTTTGATCCGGTTGTGGTGCTGTGGAAGGGAACTAGCGGCAAGCTGTGCAGCTGCGGGTAGGGCGCTGGTTTTAGCCTTCTCCCGTTGGAGAAGGTGGCTGTGAACGCAGCGCAGCGAAGAGAACAGACGGATGAGGTCCTTGGCAGTGATGCAACGGCCTGTTGCGAGGTTGGTTACAGCGGAGTGGGGATGTTGCGGCGGCGCGTTGGGCTGCGGTGAAGACAAGGACCTCATCCACCG
>DCFR01000018.1 GCA_002319815.1 Megamonas sp. UBA1799 | reverse complement strand
AGCGGCGCCAGTCGGGATCGGCTGAAATCGGTGCCGGCGGATATGCCGGTCAGCGAGGCGGAGGCCATCATCCGGGAAATCCTCGAATCGTTAAACGGTTTGCATGATTTGACGGCGGCTGAGATACGCCATGCCTGTATTGCAACCACAGCCTGCCATGCGGCCATTCGTTGTGGGGATGAACTAAATTTGCGCCAGATGCAGATCGTTTTGGATGAACTGGCGCATACGGCGCGCCCCTATACTTGTCCGCATGGGCGTCCAACAATTTTGCGGTTCAGCAGTGATGAGCTGGCAAAAATGTTTAAGCGGACCTGAGGAGCTGAAAGTTTGAAAAATGTAATCGTAACTACCGGACATGCCGCGGCGGCCGCGCATGTGGCTTTGGCGGAGCAAACGGCGACCCGGCTGGGGTGCGCCTGTGTTCCCCGGCTGCAGCGGTCCTTGCCGGTTTTGCGGCAGGAGTATCAGGTCGAATATATTATTGTTTCCAGCCAGGGGCAGCTGACCTTGAACACGCCGGAGGGCGAACTGTTTTTTCATCCCAGTATGGCGCATCTGCGGGTGAAAAATCTGCGGCATGGCTTGAAAGATCATATGATAGAGGCAATGGGGCTACAGCCCGGCATGCGGGTTTTAGACGGCACACTGGGATTTGGCGCGGATGCTATTGTCGCCAGTTTTGTAACCGGCGCGGCGGGAACTGTCATCGGATTGGAGTCCAGCCCGATGATTGCTGCCGTCATGGGCCATGGCCTCGCGCATATGACGGCCGAAAATTATACTATGCAGGAAGCCATGCGGCGGATCCGTGTGGTTGCGCAGGATCATTTGTCTTATTTGCAGGCGCTGCCGGCGAAATCGATGGATGTAGTTTATTTTGATCCAATGTTCCGTCATCCGCTGACGGGAAGCGCCAGTATGGAACCTCTGCGCCGGGTGGCCGACCATCGTCCGATTGATCGCGAGACACTGGCGGAAGCGGTCCGGGTGGCGCGTTATCGCGTCGTTTTAAAGGAGAACAGCCGCAGCCAGGAATTTGCCCGGCTGGGATTTTTGCGCATGGAAGGCGGGAAATACAGCCCCGTACATTACGGAATTATGGATTTATAGCAGAAGAATGCGGGTTATGCTTTACAATCGGGCTTTTTTAGATATATAATAGACGGTAACGAGTAGAACGGTCGATTCTTTACCCCTTGGATGATTGAACGGTTCGGACTTAGTGAATAATGGATTAGGAAAATAAAAGATAAATAAAATTTTGGAGGTGTAATTTTTTTGTCAAAAGGATCACAAAAAGTGCAAATTATTCCGCTGGGCGGCTTGGGCGAGATCGGCAAGAATATGACGGTCATTCGTGTGGATGATGAAATATTGCTGATTGATGCTGGTTTGATGTTTCCAGATGAAGATATGCTGGGAATCGATCTCGTGATTCCGGATATTACGTATCTGCTGGAAAACCGCGATATGATCAAGGCGATTGTGCTCACGCACGGGCATGAAGATCATATTGGCGCGCTGCCGTATGTACTGAAGCAGATCAGTGTGCCTGTTTATGGCACAAAGCTGACGCTGGGTATTCTGGAAGGCCGGCTCAAGGAAAATAATGTTGGGTGCGGCAATCTGCATCCGGTTATGCCGGGCGATATCATCAATCTCGGCTGCTTCAGCGTTGGTTTTATCCGGGTGAATCATAGTATTCCGGATGCAGTCGGCTTGTCAATTAAAACGCCGCTGGGCATGATTGTTCATACCGGCGATTTTAAATTGGATTATACGCCGATTGATGGAAAGATGACGGATTTCCGCCGGTTCTCGGACTTGGGCAACAAGGGTGTTCTGGTCATGATGGCCGACAGCACGAATGCGGAACGTGAAGGACATACGCCGAGCGAGCGTACGGTCGGGGTTGCTTTTGATAAGGCGTTTCATAATGCCCGGCAAAGAATTCTGGTAGCGACGTTTTCTTCGAATGTTTCGCGTATCCAGCAGGTCATTGACACGGCGGTGCGGTATAAGCGCAAGGTTGCTGTCTTGGGCCGCAGTATGGTCAACGTAGTGAGTATTTCATTGGAACTCGGTTATATCAATGCGCCGGAAGGCACGCTGATTGATATTGATGAGATCAATAATTTCTCGATGTCGCAGATTGTTATTATTACAACCGGCAGCCAGGGCGAACCGATGTCCGCGCTGACGCGCATGTCCATGTCGGACCATCGCAAGGTGACGATTGTGCCGGGGGATACGATTATCATTTCGGCGACGCCGATTCCCGGCAATGAAAAACTGGTTTCCAAGACGATTGATAATTTGCTGAAACTGGGCGCCAATGTGATTTACGGGCGTTCCGAGGGCATTCATGTTTCGGGGCATGCCAGCCAGGAAGAGCTCAAGCTCATGCATAACCTGGTCCGGCCTAAGTTTTTTATTCCGGTGCATGGCGAATACCGTATGCTCGTCAGACATGCGAAGATTGCGCATGAGCTGGGTATGCCAAAGGAAAATATTTTTATCAGTGAAAATGGGCAGATTTTGGAGTTTACCCGGGATAAGGGCGTAGTGGCCGGAAAAGTTACTTCCGGCCGGGTTCTTGTCGATGGGCTGGGTGTCGGCGATGTCGGCAATATTGTTCTGCGCGACCGCAGACAGTTATCACAGGATGGCATTTTGATTATTGTGGTAACGATGAACAAGGCCACAGGTCAGGTAGTGGCCGGTCCGGATATCGTTTCGCGCGGTTTTGTGTATGTGCGTGAATCCGAGGCGCTGATGGATGAGGCCCGGGAACGGGTGCAGCAGGCATTGGATCGTTGCCAGGACAGCAAAGTTACTGAATGGGCAACCATTAAGTCGAATGTTCGCGATGCTTTAGGTCGATATTTATTTGAAAAGACACGTCGCCGGCCGATGATCCTGCCGATTATTATGGAAATTTGAGTAAGAAGGGGACTGGAGGTCATCAAATGACTTCCAGCCTTTTTTTTCCGAAGATACGGCGTAGCTGTTCTGATAAAGTTTTCGTGCAGGAGGAACGCGTGGAATTATGGAACATAATGAGCAAATAGAGCCGGCAGATTTTGTCCATCTGCATGTGCATACTGAATATAGTTTATTGGACGGGGCCAGTCGTATTCCTGATCTGATTGCCGAAGCGAAAAGGCTCGGGATGAAGGCCATAGCAATTACCGATCACGGCGCTATGTACGGCGTGGTTAATTTTTATAAAGAGGCAAAAAAAGCCGGCATCAGGCCGATTATTGGCTGCGAGGTCTATCTGGCGCCCGCGTCTCGTCATGATGCTTTTGAGGTCAATGGGGTCCGTTATTATCATCTGATCCTGTTGGCGGAAAATGAAGAAGGATATCGCAATTTGGTCAAACTGGTATCTTTGGCCAACATTGAGGGAATGTATTATAAGCCGCGTGTCGATAAAGAGCTTTTGCGGCAGTATCATCAGGGGCTGATCTGTCTGAGCGCTTGTATTGCCGGCGAAATTCCTAGGGCGATTATTCAGGATAATATGGAGCGGGCGGATGCGCTGACGCAGGAATATATATCGATTTTTGGCCGGGATAATTTTTTCCTTGAGATTCAGGATCATGGTATGCCGGAGGAAAAAAAGGCGGTTGCCGGTTTGGTACAGCTGGCGCATAAGTATGCGCTGGGGCTGGTGGCTACAAACGATCTTCATTATGTGCGCCGTGAGGACAGTGAGTTTCACGATGTCCTGCTGTGTATTCAGACGGGAACGACGATGGATGATCCTTCCCGGATGCGTTTTTCCAGCGATAATTTTTATCTGAAGTCAGCAGAGGAAATGCAGGCCCTGTTTGCCGCTTATCCGGAGGCCATTACTAATACGGTTCGTATTGCGGAGCGCTGTAAGGTCGATTTCGTTTTTGGCCAGCATTATCTGCCAAACTTTCCTTTGCCGGAAGGGATGACGGATGAAATGTATTTGCGGCAGCTTTGTGAAGAGAAGCTTCACACCCGTTATGAATCGGTGACGGATGCGGTGCGCAGCCGGCTGGAATATGAGCTGGGCATTATTCACCGCATGGGATTTGACAGCTATTTTCTGATTGTATGGGATTTTATCAGCTACGCCCGCAGTCAGTCAATTGCCGTCGGTCCCGGCCGTGGCTCGGCGGCGGGCAGTATTGTAGCGTATATTCTTGGCATTACGGATATTGATCCCTTGAAATATGCCCTGCTGTTTGAACGATTTCTCAATCCGGAACGCGTGTCGATGCCGGATATTGATGTTGATTTTTGCTATATCCGCCGCCGTGAAGTTATCGAATACGTCAAGAAGCGTTATGGCGATGATCATGTGGCGCAAATCGTTACTTTTGGTACGATGCTGGCCCGCGGCGCGGTCCGTGATGTCGGGCGGGTACTGAATCTTCCTTATTCGGACGTTGACCGTGTGGCCAAGACGATTCCTATGGAACTCGGGATGACGCTGGATAAGGCATTGAAGGAGTCGGCGGATTTCCGGCAGATTTACGAAGAAAATGCAACTTCCAAACGGCTGGTCGATTTGGCCCGGAAAATAGAAGGGCTGCCGCGCCAGTCATCCACCCATGCCGCTGGCGTTGTGATTGCCCGCGAGCCGCTGACGCACTATATGCCGGTGCAGATTTCCGATGGAACGCTGGTCACGCAGTATGACAAAGATCTGGTGGAAGAACTTGGCCTTTTGAAAATGGACTTTCTGGGACTCCGGACGCTGACGGTGATCGGGGATACTTTGTTGAATCTCAAAAAAAGCCAGGGGATTGACCTGCCTGTTAGCGACATCCCACTGCAGGATGATGAGACGGCTAAAGTCCTCTGCGAAGGGCAGACCGGAGCGGTTTTTCAGATGGAATCGGCGGGCATGACGGCGCTGGTCAAGGACCTGCAGCCGGAGGGATTTGAGGATCTCATTCCGCTGGTTGCACTTTACCGGCCGGGCCCCTTGGGCAGCGGGATGGTGCAGGATTTCATCAATGGCCGGCATGGCAAGAAGACCGTGACATATCTGCATCCGCTGCTGGAGCCGATCTTGCGGGAAACCTTTGGCGTCGTTCTCTATCAGGAACAGGTCATGCAGATCGTGCAGGTTTTAGCCGGTTTTACGCTGGGTCAGGCTGATTTATTGCGGCGCGCTATGGGACATAAGCAGCCGGAACTGCTGATGAAGCAGAAAGAAAGTTTTCTGCAGGGGGCGCAGGCGCAGGATATTGAGCCGGATCTGGCCAATAAAATCTTTGAGCTTTTGACGCATTTTGCCAACTATGGCTTCAATAAATCCCATAGCGCTGCGTATGCGCTGGTTGCTTGGCGCACGGCCTATCTGAAGGTACATTATCCGGCGGAGTTTATGGCGGCGATGTTATCCAGTATTATGGATGACAGCGGCAAAGTCGGTATCTATATTGAGCAGTGCCGCCATATGGGCATTGCTATTTTGCCGCCGGATATCAATGCCAGTTCGGCGTCGTTCAGCGTAGACGGCGCTTCTATCCGCTTTGGTCTGGCCGCTGTCCGCAATGTCGGTGAGGCGGCGATTCACAGCATTGAGACGATTCGGGACAACAGTGGACCTTTCCAGTCGCTGGTCGATTTTTGTTCGCGGATTGATATGCGGGCGGTGAATAAGCGCGTGGTCGAGAGCCTGATTAAATGCGGCGCGTTTGATTCTTTAGGCGCTAAACGGTCGCAGCTGCTGGCTGTATTGGAACCGGCGATTGAATCGGCAGCCCGGCGGCAGCGGGATTTGGCCAGTGGGCAGCTTGGCCTTTTCAGCGACATGGCGATGAATGAAGCGGATGCAATTCATTTGCCCGATATTCCTGAGGCTGATCAAGGCGAGCGGCTGACCTGGGAAAAAGAAATCACTGGCTTTTATATTACCGGTCATCCGATGGATAAATATCAGGATAAGATTAAGAATTTTTGCCGGATTGAAACTGTGTTAAATGGCGATCTGCCTGAAGGCAAGCTGGTGCGTTTGGCTGGATTGATTTCTTCGGTTAAACGCGTTGCAACGAAAAAGGGCGATACGATGTGTTTTGCCGTGCTGGAAGATTTTACGCATAGCATTGAGATCATCGCTTTTCCCCGGGTTTTTTATGAGCATGTGAATTTGTTTGCGCCGGATATGGCGGTGGTCATTCAGGGGCGGGTCAACATGACGGATAAAGGGGCCAAAATATTAGCCGATCGGGTTTGCTCGCTGGATGAATATCGTCCGGAATATTATATTACGATTCAGGCCGAGCAGGATAACGATACTACCATGCAGGCGCTGCAGCAGATCTTTACAAACTATCACGGGGATCATGTGGTGTATCTTCATTTTGTCGCGAAAAATCGCCGTATTCGCGCGGCATCGCAATTTTGGCTGAATGAGTCGCCGGGCGTTGTTGCGGAAATTGAGGCGCTTTTGGGAACGGGCGCTATTAAGCAAAGATAATTTCTGGGAGGAGATTAGCAGTGTGGAAATCCATATATGTTGCGAATAATAAAGAACAAGCTGATTCTATGCAGTCGGCGCTGGAAGCGGAAGGCATTATGACGCATGTCCGTCCGGCAGGAATGGAAACTGCTCTGGATGGGATTTTTGAGGTGCAAGTGTTGGAATCTGAAGTTGAAGAGGCTCAGGGGATTGTCTGCCGGGGTGGACAGCCAATTTAAAAAGCGCTTGACGCTGTTTGCCGGAGTTCGCTATAATAATAAAGTATGCAGCAGAAGGAGTAGAAGAGTGAAAAAAATTTTTACTTGTTTACTGAGCTTAGCTGCCTGCTTTTGCGCGCTGAATGCTGTCTGTGCGGCGGCGATTCCGGCAGGAGCGGGTCCGGTAGGGTATCAGGAAAATGCGGGGCCGCAGGTCACGGCGCAGTCGGCGGTCTTAATGGATGCATTGACGGGACAGATTCTTTATTCACGCGCCGCCGATGTGCGGCGGTATCCGGCCAGCACGACGAAAATCATGACTTTAATCGTGGCGTTGGAACATGGCAATCCAGATGACATCGTGACGGTGAGCCCGCAGGCAGCCGGGGTAGAGGGTTCTACCATCTGGTTGGAAGCAGGAGAGCAGATTCGTTTGGAAGATTTGCTTTACGGCATGATGTTGGTTTCTGGTAATGATGCGACGGTGGCGGTTGCCGAACATATCGCGGGCAGTGTGGATGCTTTTGCGCAGCTGATGACGGCGAAGGCGCATGAGATTGGCGCGGTTCATACGAATTTCGTGAATTCCAACGGCTTGCCGGATGACAATCATTATACGACGGCGCGGGATCTGGCGCTGATTACGGCGTATGGGTATAAAAATCCAGCGTTTGCTAAAATTGTCGGATCTAAGGACTGGTCTTTGTTCCGTACGCGCGGTCCTCAATATCGCAAATTGGAAAATGAAAATATTCTCTTGTGGATTTATCCCGGCGGCAATGGTGTTAAAACAGGCTATACCGAAGCTGCCGGGCGCTGCCTGGTGTCGGCGGCTAATCGTGACGGAATACAATTGATTGCCGTCGTGCTGGATAGTTTGTTTATGTGGAATGATTCCATCGCGCTGCTGAATTATGGGTTTCAGACGCTGCAGCCGCGGCAGATGGTGACTGCGGGGCAGATTGAGGCCAGCGTTCCGGTGCTCGGCGGACGCAGCCGGTCTTTGCCGGTCAAAGCGGAACAAAGCCTGACCGTACCGGTCGGCGGCAGCGGCGCGGATAAATATTCGGTGAAGGTGGAGCTGCCGGATCATGTGCAGGCGGCGGTTCATGCGGACGATCCGATTGGCACACTGGAGATTCTTTATGATGGGCAGGAAGTGGCGTCAACAAAACTGCTGGCGGCCAAATCCATCGAGAAAAAATCGTTTTTTTCGTATTTATATCAGCAATGGTGCAGCGTAGTCGCTTTGTTATAGGTGGGACTGCATCGGGAGGAAGGGCTGTGGATAACAGCTCTTTTTTATAGTGAGGGGTATTCATATTTATGGAACGTTTGCAAAAAATCATTAGTCAGGCGGGGATTGCTTCCCGGAGGGCGGCAGAAAAATTGATAGCTGATGGCCGGGTTATGGTCGACGGCAAGGTGGTAACGGAGCCGGGGACCAAGGCGGATTGGCAGGCGAGTAAGATTCTGGTTGATGGGAAGCCTGTGGAAGCACCGGAAAAGCATGTGTATTATTTGTTGAACAAACCAAAAGGTTATATTTCAACTGTTCATGATGAACATGAACGGCGGACGGTGATGCAGCTGCTTTCCGTCATTCGCGAACGCATTTATCCGGTAGGGCGGCTGGACTATGATACCGAAGGATTGCTGCTTTTTACCAATGATGGGGATTTAATGAATGCGCTGCTTCATCCTAAAAATGAAATTTTTAAGACCTATGAAGCTGAGGTGACTGGTTCGATTTCCGAGGCGGAGCTTCTCCGGCTGGAGCAGGGCGTTGGCTTATCGGATGGAATGACGGCGGCGGCCGGCGTTCGAATCTTGCAAACCGGAAAAGACTCTTCAAGGCTGCAGATTACCATTCACGAGGGTCGCAACCGGCAGGTCAGACGGATGCTGGAGGCGGTAGGGCATGAGACCATATCCTTGGAACGGGTCGCTTTTGCCGGTCTGGATTTGTCCGGCGTGTCGCGCGGCGATTATCGTCCGCTGACCCGAGGGGAAGTACGTTCTTTACAAGCTTTGGCAGGAAAATAAGAAGAAAATGGTGAAATTATATGCGTAAAGTCATTGTGATTGGCGGAGGTCCGGCGGGTATGATGGCGGCAATTAAAGCAGCTGAGAATGGCGCGTCGGTGACCTTGCTGGAAAAAATGAATCGTATCGGCAAAAAAATGCTGATCACCGGGAAGGGACGCTGTAATATTACCAATGCTGCCGAAATTCCGGAGATCATTAAGAATATTCCTGGGAATGGCGTTTTTCTCAACAGTGCTTTGCGTGCTTTTGATAATGAAGCGGTGATCCGGTTTTTTAATGAACAGGGAGTACCGACAAAATTGGAGCGCGGCGGACGAATCTTTCCGGAAAGCGATCAGGCGGCGGATGCTGTGGCAGCTATGCTGGCCTGTATGCATGAATGCGGGGTTCATGTTGAGACGAACAGCCGCGTCAGTGCTATTCAGCAGGAAAACGGTCAGATTGTCGGCGTAAGGCTGGCGTCAGGAGGATTTTTACCTGCAGATGCGGTGATTCTTGCCGTCGGCGGCGCATCGTATCCGGGGACCGGATCAACCGGCGATGGCTACGCCATGGCGGCGGAGCTTGGTCATACCATTACGCCGCTTTATCCGGCGCTGGTGCCGCTGGAAACAGAAGAAGAGTGGGTCAAGGAAGCGCAGGGGTTGTCCCTGCGCAATGTCCGGGTGACATTGCGCGTCGAGGGGAAAAAAGCGGCCGAGGATTTCGGTGAAATGATGTTTGCTCATTTTGGCGTAACCGGGCCGGTCATATTGTCTCTCAGTCGTCCGGCTTCAGAAGCATTGCAGCAGGGGCATTTTGTTGAACTCAGCATAAACCTCAAGCCAGCGTTGACGCCGGAACAGCTGCAGGCACGGATTCAGCGTGACTTTTCACAATACAGCAATAAAGCGGCTAAAAATGCGCTGCATGATTTGCTGCCGGGGAAACTGATTCCGCCGGTTTTGGATTTGGCGTATATTGAGCCGGACCAGCCGGTGCATCAGATTTCCCGGGAACAGCGTTTGCGTCTGGCGGAAGCCCTGCAGCATGTAGGGCTGACCGTTCTCCGCACCCGACCAATCAGCGAGGCCATCGTGACGGCGGGCGGGGTTTCTATCAAGGAAATTGTTCCTCGGACAATGGCTTCCAAACTGGTCCGGGGGTTGTATTTTGCCGGTGAAGTGATGGATATTGACGGTTTTACCGGCGGATACAATCTGCAGGCTGCTTTCTCTACCGGAGCGGCTGCTGGGGCCTGGAGCGCTCAGACCGAGTGAGAAAGAGGGATTGTTGATGAGTGAGAAAAAACAAATTTTTCCCGTACGACATGGCTTACAGGGCGAGGTGAACATTCCCGGCGATAAATCGGTGTCGCACCGTAGCGTCATCTTGTCGGCGCTGGCGGATACACCGGTTCGCATTACTAATTTTTTACAGGCACAGGATTGCTTGTCAACCGTCAGCTGTATGAAGCAGCTGGGGGCTGAAATCGACATACAGGCGGATGGCATGCTGCTGGTGACCGGCAATGGTCTGCATGGTCTGCAGGAACCGGCCGGAATTTTGGATGCGGGCGATTCGGGAACTTTATTGCGGCTGTTGCTGGGGCTTTTGGCGCCGCAGCCGTTCCTGGCCACTTTTACCGGGGATGCTTCGTTATCCCGGCGGCCCATGGGACGGGTGATTGAGCCATTGACGCAAATGGGCGCGCATATTGTGGGACGCGATGGCAACCGTTTGCTGCCGATTACCGTTTTACCGGCGCTGCAGCCGCTGACCGGTATCACCTACCAAATGCCGGTTGCCAGCGCGCAGGTTAAGTCCGCGCTGCTGCTGGCTGGAATGTATGCCAAGGGCGAAACAACGATTCTTGAGCCGTATACCTCGAGAGATCATACGGAACGCATGTTGGAGGCTTTTGGCGTTCCGGTGCGGAAATCGGGCGGCGGGGTTATGATGCAGCCGGCAGAGAAGCTTTGTGCGCCGGAAGTGATTGATGTTCCTGGTGATATCAGTTCCGCAGCGTACTGGATGGTAGCCGCTTCGGTGATTGACGGCAGTGATGTCTTGCTGAAAAAGGTTGGCGTAAACCCTACGCGCACAGGGATTTTGGATGTGCTGCGCGCGATGGGAGCAGACATTCAGTGCATGAATGAACGGGTCAGCGGCGGCGAACCTATGGCAGATATCCGGGTGCGGTCAGCAAAACTGCATGGGGTTTCTTTCGGGGCGGAAATCATGCCGCGTCTGATTGATGAGATTCCGATTCTTGCAGTAGCCGCGATGTTCGCCAGTGGGGAAACGACGATTACCGGCGCGGGTGAACTGCGGGTTAAAGAAACAGATCGTTTACAGGCAATCATTGATCAGTATACGAAGCTGGCTCCCTGCATTGAAGGGCAGGCAGACGGGCTGGTTATCCATGGATCGGCCGTATTTTCGGAGGCATCTTGTTTTTCTTATGATGATCATCGCATTGCAATGTCCCTGGCGATTGCTGGGGCGGCAGGACAGGGTGTGACCATTGAAAATGCTGCCTGTGTGAATATTTCCTATCCGGAATTTTATACAACTTTGCACAGCCTGATGAAATAGGAGGTAAAAATGAAATCTTTTGTCATTGCGATTGATGGTCCGGCTGGCGCCGGTAAAAGTACCGTCGCCCAGTTGGTGGCGCAAAAACTGCAGTATACTTATATTGATACTGGGGCGATGTACCGGGCGGTGGCTTGGAAAACGCTGCAGCAGCAGAAGCCGGTAACTGATGCATTGGTACTGGAAGTTGTAAAGAATATTCAGGTTTCGCTGCAGTATGCCGATGGTAAAATCATGGTTGCTGTAGATGGAAAAGATGTCAGCCGCGAAATCCGTACGCCGGAGGTTACTAAAATTGTTTCTCAGGTAGCCAAGCTGGCGCCGGTACGGGAAAAAATGGTTCTTCTGCAGCGTCAGATGGCGGCGCAGGGCGCGGTCGTCATGGATGGAAGAGACATTGCCTCCAAGGTTCTGCCGGATGCCGATATAAAAATTTTTCTGACGGCTTCAATTGAGGAGCGGGCAGAGCGCCGCTGGCGGGAATTAAAGGGCAAAGGATACAAGGTCGATCTGGCGGCGCTGCAAAAGGAGATTGCCGCGCGCGATCAGGCGGACAGCGAGCGGGAAATTTCCCCGCTGGTACAAACGGCAGATGCGACGCTGCTGGATACGACCGGAATGGGCATTGCCGAAGTCGTGGCGGTTATTTTGGATATGTGCAGGTGAGCGTATGTTTTACAAGTTTTTACAGATATTTTTTACAACGTTTTTTCGTTTATTTTTCCGGGTTCAAATTCAGGGCGCGGAGAATCTGCCGCTGACCGGACCGGTTATATTGGCGGCGAATCATTGCAGCAACTGGGACCCGCCTTTTCTGGCTGCCTATCTGAAACGGCCAGTCGGTTATATGGCGAAACAGGAGTTGTTTGAAGTTCCCGTGCTGGGCTGGGCGATTACACAGTGCCATTCGTTTCCAGTGAAACGCGGCGCGGCGGACCGCAGCGCTATTAAAGCGGCGGTACAGGCATTACGGGAAGAAAACTGCATCGGGCTTTTTCCCGAGGGTACCCGCAGTAAAGATGGCCGTCTCCATAAGGCCGAGGCTGGCGTAGCTTTGATCGCCGCGATGACAAAAGCGCCGGTGGTGCCGGCTGCGATTATCGGGACGGCGCATCTTTTTCCTCATGGCGGGTTGTTTTCTCGCGTTACGGTTATTTACGGCCGGCCGATGTTCTTTGAAGGACAACATCATGATAAAGCTGCCTTACAAGTATTTTCCCAAAAAATTATGGACGAAATTGCCAGAATGATAAATTTAGATAGCAAAGATGCATAATTATATGGTATACTATAGATTAGATTGCAAAGGGGCAGGGTGATGTGTTAATCTTATGGAAGTAGTTTTAGCTGAATATCTTGGCTTTTGCTATGGGGTCAAGCGGGCAATCCGGCTGGCCAGGAGCAGTGCTCCGCCAGGTGGGGCTTGTACGCTGGGGCCGATTATTCATAATCCTCAAATGGTAGCCAGACTGGCTGCCGAGGGCGTTGGTACGGTGAATTCCCTGGCAGATATGCCGGATGAAGGGACCATTATTATCCGATCGCATGGAGTAGGGCCGGCCATCTATGAAGAAGCAAAAACAAAAAAGCTTTGTCTGGTAGATGCAACCTGTCCCCATGTAAAAAAGGCGCAAATGGCTGCGCATGAGTTGGCTGAACATGGATATAAGGTCGTCATTATCGGAGAAAAAAAACATCCAGAAGTGAAAAGCATTTTTGAATGGTCCGGAGAAAAAGCGATCGTCATCGAAACGGAGGCCGAAGCGGCGGCGCTGCCTTCTTATGGCAAGCTCGGCGTCGTTGCCCAGACAACTTTTTCCGCGGAGAAATTCAAGCAGATTGTTGCAAAACTGCTGGATAAATCGAATGATATTCATATTATTCGAACGATCTGTACGGCAACCGATCAGCGGCAGGCTGCTGCTATGTCGCTTGCGTCTGAGGTGGATCTCATGCTGGTGATCGGCGGTAAAAACAGCGCCAACACAACGCGCTTAGCGCAGCTTTGCGCGCAGCAGTGTCGGACGTATCATATTGAGACGGCCGATGAAATACAAGATAACTGGTTTACTAAAATAGAAAAAATTGGTATCACAGCCGGTGCTTCAACTCCCGACTGGATTATCAAGGAGGTATATAAAAAGTGCAAGATATGGAATCATTGTTAGCAGAAGAAAGAGAAAATTTTCAAGAAATTAAGGAGCATGAGGTTGTGAAGGGCACCGTTGTTCAGGTGGATCACAACGAGGCTTATGTCGATATCGGCTACAAGCAGGAAATCCCCATTCCTAAAAACGAACTCGTTTATCCGGCTCCGGAATCCGCAGAAGATGTTGTCAAAGTAGGCGACGTTATTGATGTTTTTGTCGTGGCTATGGGCGGCGAAAATGGCGCGGTTTTGTCGAAAGTTAAGGCAGATAAGCAGGTGTCCTGGAAAGAAATCGAAGGCGTCATGGGACGCGGCGAGACAGTTCAGGCAGCGGTTACACAGGTCGTCAAAGGCGGTCTGGTAGCAGTTGTCAAGGGCGTGCGCGGATTTATTCCGGCGTCGCAGGTGGAACTTCATTTTGTCAAGGATTTGTCTGTTTATGTTGGACAGACCGTTGAGGCACTGCCGATTGAGTGCGATGTGAAGAAACAGCGTCTGGTGCTTTCACGCCGGCAGATTTTGGAAGCTGAACGCGCGAAGAAGCAGGAAGTGCTGTTCGCCAGCCTGGAAGCCGGGCAGACTTTGCACGGTACAGTTAAACGTATTGTAGACTACGGTGCTTTTATTGATATTGGCGGCGTTGATGGATTGGCTCATATCTCGGATCTTTCCTGGGATCGCGTCAAGCATCCGTCGGATATTCTGAAGGTAGGCCAGGAACTCGATGTGCTGGTCAAGAGCTTTGATCCAGAGACAAAGCGCATTTCCCTGAGTGTCAAAGACACGATGCCGGATCCTTGGTTTGAACGTGCCGCTCGTTATGAAGAAGGTGCGCATATTGAGGGTAAGGTTATCAAGTTGACGGACTTTGGCGCATTCATGGAGATTGAACCGGGTTTTGACGGTTTGATTCCAATGGGCGAGTTGTCGGACAAGCGTATTGCAAAAGCCGATGAAGCGGTCCATGTCGGCGATATGGTAACGGTTAAGATTCTCCATATTGACACGAAGCGGAAACGTATTTCACTGAGCATTACCAAAGTTCAAAAGGATGCAGAAGATGCTGAATATCACGATTATATGGCGGAGCAGAAAGAAGCCGTCAATGATGCTGACGAAAACAAGTAAATGATACGGTATTGAGCAGAATAGGCATGATTTCAAGGGGGTGATGGTTTTGCATCACTCCCTTGTTTGTCGAAAGATTGGGGGAAATATGCATTTAGGGAAGATTATCCGGGTGACGCCCGGCGGCCTGGCGGATGAATTGGGATTCGTGCCGGGAGATCAGGTTTTGCAGGTCAATGGGCAGAGTCTGCGCGATATTATTGATCTAAGTTTTGCGTTTGCCGAGGAGTCAATTGAGCTTTTGGTGGAACACGCTTCCGGTGAGCAGGAACTGGTTGCGTTTGATAAGGAGTATGACGAGGAACTGGGTGCGGAGTTTGCTTCGGCGGTATTTGACGGCATTCGCTGCTGCGCGAATCATTGCTGTTTTTGTTTTGTCGATCAGGTAGCGCCGCATATGCGCGACAGTCTGTACGTCAAGGATGATGATTATCGATTGTCCTTTTTGTATGGCAACTTTGTTACGATGACGAATATGGCTGAGGCTGATTTCAAGCGCATTCAGCAGTATCATTTGTCACCTTTGTTCGTTTCTGTTCATACTATGGATATGGAACTGCGGGCGCGTATGCTGGACTGCGAAGGCGCCGGGCGTCTTTTAGAACAGTTGGACCGCTTGCAGGCAGCCGATGTTGAGTATCATACGCAGGTCGTTCTTTGTCCCGGACTGAATGACGGCGCTAAACTGGATCAGACGATTCAGGCGCTGATTCAACGCCGCCCGTATGCGCAGTCGCTGGCGATTGTTCCGGTGGGTCTGACCAAATATCGGGATCATTGTTATCCGCTGACGATGTTTGATAGTGATGGGGCCCGTCAAGTGATCCGCCAGGTAGAAAAATGGCAAAAACAACAGCGGGACGCGACTGGCAGCAGCTTTATTTATCTAAGCGATGAGTTTTATTTTCTGGCGGGAGAAGAATTGCCGCCGGCGGCGGCATATGATGGTTTTCCACAGCTGGATAACGGCATCGGACTGGCGCGGAATTTTATTGAAGAATGGCAGCAGCAAAGCAATGGCGGCACAGAAGGTTATGCCGAGCCGCTTTTTCTCGATGTCGTCAGCGGAACTTCGGTGGCACCGCTGCTGCGGAGCTTAATCGGATCGCTGCAGGTTCCCAATCTGCAGGTGCGGGTTCTGCCGGTCGAGAATTTGTTTTTTGGTTCTTCAGTGAATGTATCCGGACTGCTCACCGGGCAGGACATCGGCCGGGCGCTGCAGGCAGTGACCGGCCCCCGACACGGCGTAATTTTGCCGGAATGCGCTTTGCGGGCCGGAGAAAATATTTTTCTGGATGATGTCTCTTTGTCGGATTTATGCCGTACGCTGGACGTACGGGTTGAGACGGCGCTGAGCGGAGCTGATCTTTGGCAGCTGCTGACGCATTGGCAGTACTGTCATAACGTAACCAATGAAGAGAATGTTTATATGTGGCAGGGAAATGCTGCCTATACAAAACCAGTAAGGAGGACTACCGCAAATGAGTAAACCAATCGTGGCTATCGTAGGCCGGCCAAATGTAGGGAAGTCTACATTGTTTAACCAAATAGGCAAGCGCCGGGTGTCTATCGTTGATGATATTCCCGGTGTAACTCGTGATCGTATTTACATGGATGCTGAGTGGCTGAATCGGTCGTTTACAATGGTCGATACCGGCGGTATCGAAATGGAGTCGGCGGATCATATTCTGAGTTTGATGCGGCAGCAGGCCCAGGTGGCTATCGAGGAGGCTGATGTTATTCTCTTTGTCGTTGATGGCCGCGCCGGCCTGACGACGGCCGACAATGAAATTGCCCACCTCCTGCGCGCTGCCAAGAAGCCGGTTATTTTAGCCGTGAATAAAATTGACAGTCCCAAACAGGAAATGGATGTTTATGAATTTTATAATTTGGGCTTGGGGGATCCAATACCCATTGCTGCGTCCAATTCTTTAAATCTGGGGGATCTTTTGGATGTCGTAGTAGCGGCTTTTCCGACAGAGGATACATCGCCCACAGATACGGATGAAATCCGCATTGCGGTTATTGGCCGTCCAAATGTTGGCAAGTCGTCGCTGGTCAATGCTTTGCTTGGCGAAGATCGCGTCATTGTCAGTGATGTTCCGGGGACTACGCGGGATGCGATTGATACGCATTTCGTTAAAGATGATACAAAATTTTTGCTCATTGATACGGCGGGAATGCGCCGCCGCGGAAAAATCGACGAGCCTATCGAGCGGTACAGCGTCATGCGGTCACTGCGGGCGATTGACCGGGCGAATGTCGTGCTGATGGTTCTGAACGCGATTGAGGGCATTACGGAACAGGATAAGAAAATTGCCGGTTATGCGCACGAATCAGGCCGGGGCGTGGTGCTGGTCGTCAATAAATGGGATTTGTATGAAAAAGATGAGAAATCAACTTTACGCTTTACGGAAGACTTACGAGAACAAATCGGATTTTTACAGTATGCTCCGGTTTTATATATCTCGGCCTTGACGAAACAACGCGTGCCTCGTGTTACCGAATTGGTGAAGTATGTTGCTGAACAGCAGTCCATGCGTATTCAGACCAGTGTGCTCAACGAACTTTTGCGAGATGCTGTCGCCATTAATCCGCCGCCGTCGCATAAGGGAAAATTGCTCAAGCTGCTATTTATGACGCAGACGGATATTGAGCCGCCAAAATTTATTATTTTTGCGAATGATCCGGAGCTCATGCATTTTTCTTATCTGCGCTTCTTGGAAAACAAACTGCGGGCGACGTTTGGCTTTGAGGGAACGCCGCTGAAACTGATCGTACGCGGGCGTAAAGAAGAGGAGGATGAATGATCATGGGACTTGTTCTCGCTTGTGTCTGCAGTTATCTGATCGGTTCTATACCGAACGGCCTGATTCTGGGAAAATTGTTTTGGGGCGTTGATCTGCGGGAGCATGGCAGCCATAATATCGGGGCTACGAATGCCTGGCGCACGCTGGGAAAAGTACCGGGATTTCTCGTCTTTCTGTTGGATTTGTTGAAAGGGGTTATCGGCGTCGCGTTGGGCAGCCTTTGGGGCCATACGGCATTGGCGCTGGTTTTGGGCGGCATTTTTGCGATTGTTGGCCACTCCTGGTCGGTTTTTTTACGGGGAAAGGGCGGCAAAGGTGTTGCAACGGGACTGGGAGTCATTGCGATGCTGATGCCGCTGCCGACCATTCTGGTTTTTCTCGTATGGTTGACAATTGTCTACTTTACAGGCTATGTGTCTTTAGGATCGATTGTGGCGGCAGCTTTGGTGCCGCTGTTGGCCTGGTTATTCAGCGCGCCGCCGGAAGTGGTGGTGTTCGGTATTATTGCCGCGGCCTTTATCATTTATCGTCATAAGGCGAATATTGGCCGCTTGATGAATGGTACGGAAAGCAAAATTAAGGCCGGACATCGCTGATCGTGGGTTCTTTTGCCTGAAGGCACGACTTTATGTGAGGATTGTATTGTATCTTTTTTACACCGCTTGTCTTTCACAGACTGCTATAAAAAACATATGTTCCATTTCTATATGCATTTTTTTACCGCCGTTTTATAGGCGGTAAAATATTTTATAATGAGCACTTGGAAAAGGTGCTACCGGTAAACGGTTAACCTTATGAATATTTCAAATTGAAAAGATCAGCCGTCTAAAAGTTAGTAGCTGCTAGACGGCTAATTTTATGCCTTGATTGTCACAATACAAATTGAAACAACAACCCCAATGCGAAAAAAATACTGTCTGTAAATATCAATTATTAAGTCTCTTTTCCCCGTATTTATTACGCATTGTCACTTTAAAAGCTTCGATTGAAGGCAATGCTTCAAGGGGAAGGGGGTTCTTTGGATCAGCGCTGGAGACGGCGATGGTTTCGGTCAAATGATCTACAAGCATTTTAAGTGTGTCGTTGTTCAACGGGGTTGATTACATCACCGCAAAATCGTTTCATTGCTTGATTCTGGTACCGCCAAAAGCGTGAATCGTTCTCGTGCCGGCGATACATTTACCGCCTTGTTCTGTTCCGGCTGGGATAAATAATTCGTCGCCGGGGTGGAGGACATATTCTTTATCGTTCATATAAACTGTATATTCGCCTTGAACACAAACCATATATTCATCAAACTCATGCTTATGTTTTTGTGAGACACGATCTGCAGCGCAAGTCCAAAATGCCATTTGTGAGCCATTGTTTCCTGTGAAATAGTAGCCGTCGATATCTTTCGTATTCTGTTGGCTGGTACCAATATGATTTTGTATATTTTTCATGAAGGCCGGAAAATCATTCATCATAATGCATCTCGTTTTCTCATCACTTTATCGATGATGTGGCTCGTATTTGCTTTTTTCCGTTGCATACCCGTGGAAAATCATCAAGGTTATCCGTATATCATTATACTACACAAATTGGGATGAAAAATATTGTTTTACAAAATGTGTGTAGTATAATGACTTTTATCTATTTTGTAGTGTTGTCAATACACAAGGATTTACAAATTATAAAGGGGATAAAACTATGTTATGCTTAAAAAATTCGTAAAAAAAAGACTATCATTCACATAAGATAACAGTTCTTTTTGAAGTTTATAAAACCAATTTTTATGTGACAGCGCCAACTGTTGCGAAGGGGGCAGCCGTAGTTAAACGACAAATTGGGTATCACGATGCAACATTGCCGCCGTCAGCTTTGGAAAAGATGGATAGAAACGTATTGCGCCAAGTTTAAACAAACTTTTATTAAGAACCTCATGTAATATGCATAATGTAGATGTAAAATATAATAAATATAAGGCGTTGATAATCAAATAAAATAGAAAAAGATAGGGATTGTCAAGTGTAAACAAAAAATGCTATAATATCTACTGCACATAGAAATTTATCCATTGTAAGAGTACGGAGGCGTTTATATTGAAAAGAGAAAAAAGCGGCTTTTTTTTGGTCCGCGAAGAAATTTTGCCAGAAGCAATTAAAAAAACGATTCGTGTCAAAGAGATGCTGAAACGCGGTGATGCCAGAACGATTAATGAAGCCGTGGAAAAAATGGATTTGAGCCGGAGTGCCTATTACAAATACAAGGACTACGTTTTCCCGTTTTATGAAGCCAGTCAGAATAAAATTGTCACGCTGACTTTTTTGCTGGAACATAAAAAGGGTGTTTTGTCCAGCGTGTTGAATACGATTTCGAATGACTCCGGCAGCGTGTTGACCATCAATCAGGGGATTCCGCTGCAGGGCGTGGCCAACGCTACGATTTCGATCGAGACGGTCAATCTGGCGGTCGATCTTGAGGCGCTGCTTGATAAGCTGCGTATGGTCGAAGGCGTAAAGCGTCTGGAAGTTTTAGGACAGGCATAAGCCGGTAAAGGGTGTGTCGAATGGAGAAAACAATTAAAATCGGCCTGCTGGGTTTCGGCACGGTTGGCACTGGGGTTGTGCGCGTCCTCAGAGAAAATAAATATGAAATCAGCCGTAAAATCGGCGCGCGCATCATGATCAAGACCGTCCTGGTCCGGGATACGCATAAGAAGCGTCCTTATATGGAAGGCTTGCAGCTGACGGATAACTTTCAGACCATTCTTGAGGACAACGAAATCGATATTATCATTGAGCTGATGGGCGGGCTGCATCCGGCTCATGAGTATATGCTGCAGGCTATGGAAAAGGGCAAGAGCATTGTCACGGCGAATAAGGATGTGGTGGCGCAGTTTGGTCAGGAAATGTTTGAGACGGCCAGCAAACATCAGGTTGACTTTATGTTTGAAGCGAGTGTTGGCGGCGGCATTCCTATTATTACGCCGCTGCGTCAATGCCTGACTGCCAATCGTATTACCGAAGTCATGGGGATTGTCAATGGGACGACCAATTATATGCTTACGAAGATGACACAGTGCGGCAGTGATTATACGGCTGTGTTAAAGGAAGCGCAGGAGAAAGGGTATGCTGAGGCCAATCCGGCAGCCGATGTAGAAGGGCTGGATGCCGCGCGTAAAGCGGCGATCCTGGCTTCTTTGGCGTTTAACGCCCATATCGGTCTGGACGATGTGTCCGTTGAGGGTATCACCCGGATTACGCCGGTTGATATTGAATATGCCAAAGAGCTTGGTTATGTGGTGAAGCTGCTGGCGATAGCCAAGGATTCTCCGGAAAAAGGTGTCGACGTCCGTGTCCATCCGGCTTTTTTGCCCAAGAATCATCCATTGGCAGCGGTGAATGACGTGTTTAATGCTATTTTTGTTCGCGGTAATGCTATCGGCGAGGCGATGTTCTACGGCCGGGGAGCGGGTTCACTCCCGACAGCTTCAGCGGTGTTGGCCGATGTCATTGATGTTGCCCGCGATATTGTCAATGATACTTTTGGGCGTCTAGATTGTGCCTATTTTGAAAAGAAAAGGCTGTGTCCGCTGGAGGCTACGGAGTCGGCTTATTATGTGCGGCTGCTGGTAGCAGATCAGCCCGGCGTATTAGGTGCGATTGCCACGGCCTTTGGCGAACAGGGCGTGAGTCTGAATTCGGTTATTCAGACACGCAAAGTAGACCATAAGGCGGAGATCGTTGCGGTTACTCATACGGTGCGGCACGCGAAAATAGAACAGGCGGTACAAACGCTGCAAAAGCTGCCGGTTGTTACCGAAGTACGCAATGTGATCCGGGTGGAGAACGCACAGGAGGCGGTTTGATATGATCGAGAAGACAGTCCGGGTATGTGTTCCGGGAACCAGCGCGAACTGTGGGCCGGGATTTGATACGTTAGGCGTCGCCTGCACAATCTATAATGAACTGGAACTGACTTTGCTGGCGGATGAGCATTTGGAGATTGCCGTTACCGGGGAAGGGGCCGGTAATATTCCCGGCGACGCGCGCAATATTGTCTGGCGCTCGATTCGCATGCTGCTGCGCCGGGCTCATGTCGAGGAACAATATCGCGGGGCGTGCATTCGCATGAAAAACGGCATTCCGCTTTCCCGTGGGCTGGGGAGCAGTGCGGCGGCAATTGTAGCCGGACTCAAGGCAGCTAATCTTATTCTTGATAATCGTTTCAGCCGGCGGGAACTTTTGCAGATGGCGACAGATCTGGAGGGACATCCGGACAATGTGGCGCCGGCGATTTTTGGCGGTTTTACGATCAGTGTGCTTCATGAGGGGCATCCGGAATGCTTTTCATTTTTACCGAAGCTGCCGCTGCGGCTGGTTGTCGCGGTACCATCTTTTCCTCTGTCTACTCGGGCTGCCCGCAATGTACTGCCCGCTGAAGTGCCGCTGAAGGACGCCGTGTTCAATGTCAGCCGGGCGGCTTTGCTGGTAGCGGCGCTATCCAAAGGGAATGTTCATTTCTTGCAGCATGCTTTTGAGGATGCTCTGCATCAGCCTTATCGGGCCAAGTTGATCCCCGGTATGTATGAAGTGTTTCAGGCAGCTAAAGAGGCTGGGGCACTGGGCGTTTCTATGAGCGGGGCCGGGCCTTGTCTGATTGCTTTTACGCTGGAGCATGCAGAAGAGATCGGCGACGCGATGGTACAGACTTTTGGCCGCTATGATGTCGAGGCCAGGGCCTTGATGTTAAAAGTAGATGATCGTGGCGTTCGTATCAAAAAATAAGGCAGAAGAGCTATTATGTCCTATCGTTTTTGCGAAAACGGCAGGATATAATGGCTTTTTTTTGAGGAGGCAGATTGATGAAGGAGGAAACGTTCGTTGCGCAGATTCGCCAGCTGGGCGGCCGCGTTTTTATCGTCGGCGGCTGGGTGCGGGATCTTCTGCGCCGGATGAAACCGAAGGATAAAGACTATGTCGTTTGCGGCCTTACTGCGGAACAGCTTACAGGAGCATTTCCTGCCATGCGTTCCGTGGGGCGTTCTTTTCCAGTATATCTGCTTCCTATTGACGGCAGCGTTTGTGAGATCGCTTTGGCCCGGCGCGAACGTAAAATCGGCGTTGGTTATCGGGGCTTTGCCGTCGAGGCAACCGCCGGGATTACCATTGAGGAAGATTTAAGCCGGCGCGATACTAGGATGAACAGCATGGCCTGGGAACTACCGGAGCGCGTTCTAATCGATCCCTTTCATGGACAGCAGGATATTCGGCGGCGACGGATACAGGCGATTTCCGCTCATTTTATGGATGATCCGGTGCGCGCTCTGCGGGCGGCCAGGCAGGCGGCAGAGTTTTCGTTTCAGATTACTGACGATACGTTCCAACTGATGGCCGCCTGCAGGGAAGAACTGCGGCAGGAGCCAGCGGAGCGTATCTTTGGCGAACTGGACCGGGTGCTTTGCCGCGCCGCTCAGCCGTCCGTCTTTTTTCGCAGCCTGCAGACGGCCAAGCTGCTTTCGGTTCTTTTTCCGGAGCTGTATGCGCTGATCGGAAAAATTCAACCGGCTGTTTTTCATCCGGAAGGAGATGCTTTTGAACATACGATGCATATCGTTGACCTAGTGGCCGCCAGGACGACGCATCCGGAGACACGCTTTGCGGCGCTGGTCCATGATCTGGGCAAGGGAACTACGCCGGCGGCTATGCTGCCGCATCATTATGATCATGAACAACGGGGGCTGGTCGAGTTGAGAAAATGGAATCAGCGCAGTCCCCTGCCAAAACGCTGGCGTCAATTGGCGGAGTTTATCATTCGTGAACATATGCGGGCGCCGCGGCTGACAAAAAGCAGTAAAATTGTGCAGCTGTTGCTGGCGATAGACCGCCTGCCTTTTGCTTCGGAGGACATTCTGATGATTTTGCAGGCGGATCATGGCAGTTTACCGGAATATTTGCTGCAGTATTCCTATTATCTGGATGCATTGAAAGCAGTGTCCGGGATGGATGCTCCGGCTGGGCTGCGCGGTGAAGCTGTCGGCGTATGGCTATTTAGCCGGCAGCTGCAGGCCTATTTGCGGGCGGCGGAGAAAAACAAGAGCGGTCTCTTTAGCCGTTAAAAGTACAAAGGCGGCTATGTTATCGGGTTTCGTCCGGTGTTTTTTCTCGTGGCAGGTAAGACGGGGAATAAAAGACTTTAAAAAAACGGTAAAATCTGTTAAAATAAGAGAGCGGGGAAGAGTATACTTTGCGATGCTTTTGAATCCCGGAAGTCAGGAGGTGGCAGCGTGAATCAGCTTATAGCGTACAAGGGCGCGATGCCGGTTGTAGCGCCGGGGGTTTTTCTGGCAGACGGAGCGCGGATTGTTGGCAATGTGAAAATTGCTGAGGGCGCCAATATCTGGTTTAACACCGTACTGCGCGGGGACATCGAGCAGGTTGAAGTCGGCCGGTATACAAATTTGCAGGATAATGTTACCGTGCATGTCATGGAACACCATTCGACTGTAATCGGGGATTATGTGACGGTTGGTCATGGCGCGGTGATTCATTGTTCTAAAATAGGCAATAACTGCCTGATTGGAATGGGCGCTGTTTTGCTGGGGTATGCAGAAATTGGCGACAATTGTCTGATCGGAGCCGGAACGCTTATCACGCAAAATAAAATTATCCCGCCGAATTCCATGGTATATGGAAATCCGGCAGTCATCGTGCGGGAACTGCGCGATGATGAAATCGAGGCACTGCATCAGTCGGCGGTGGATTATAACCGTGTGGCGCAGGAATATATGAAATAAGAGAGGGAATTTATTTATGGAAAAAACTTTAGTACTGATCAAACCGGATGCTTTCAAAAGCCATCATACGGGCGATATCATCAAACGTTATGAGGATGAAGGTTTGCAGTTGCTGGCGATGCGGATGATGATGATGACAAAAGCGGTTGCTGCCAAGCATTATGAGGAACATATCGGCCGTCCTTACTATGCCGAGCTGGAGTCGTTTATGACATCGGGTCCGATCGTAGCTATGGTTCTTGCCGGCGACAATGCGATTGCCAAGGTCCGTGAGCTGAATGGCAAGACGGATCCGAAAGAGGCGGCTCCTGGTACGATTCGTCAGCTGTATGCAGAGAGCAAGGGCTGCAATGCAGTGCATGCTTCGGATAGTCCGGTAAGCGCAGAGCGTGAAATCCATATTTTCTTCAATGAGGCCGAAATTTTTGATTGAGGTGATTGATGATGGGGGTTTATACGAAGACAGGCGATAAGGGACAAACTAGCTTGTACACCGGTGAGAGAATCGATAAAGACTCGCTGCGGGTGGAGACGTATGGTACAATTGATGAAATGAATGCGGCTTTGGGCATGGCACGGGCGTTCAGCACAAAGGAAGAGGTTCGCACGCTGCTGATGATGCTGCAAAAGGATGTTTCTTTGTTTATGGCAGATTTGGCCAGCTTGGGCAAGGAACCGCATATCAAAGAAGAGCAGGTTAAGGCACTGGAAGCTGAGATGGATGAAATCGAGGCTAAGGTTGGCCCGTTGCAGCATTTTATTGTTCCCGGCGATACGAAGGGCGGCGCTATGCTGAATCTGGCACGGACGACTGCCCGCAGAGCAGAGCGTCAGATGCTTCGTCTGGCGCGTCAGGAACCGGTACATCAAACGGATCGTTTGTATATTAACCGCTTATCAGATTATTGCTTTATGCTTATGCGGCTGGAAGACAGTCAGCAATGAGCCATAATCAGTGAGGGAATTACTCCCGGACAGGCAGCTATGCCTTCCAGGAGTAATTTTTTTTTAGGCTTTTTGCCTTCGGTTATAAAAATTTATATGGGTAAAGCAGGGAAAATAAAATTTTCAGAGAATATAGAAAACATAAGTAGGGGGGATCAGTAATGAAAGAATATGCAAGTGAAAATTTGCGAAATATTGCTGTTGTCGGACATGGAAAAGCAGGCAAGAGCAGCTTGCTGGATGCCTGCCTGTTTGATACCGGTGTGTCAAAGCGTCTGGGGCGCGTTGACGAGGGAACTTCACAGCTGGATTATGAGCCGGAAGCAATCCGGCGCAAACTGAGCGTAAGCAATGTATTGGCAGCCTGTGAGTGGCAGGGATACAAGCTGAATTTCATTGATACTCCTGGATATCCGGATTTTGTCGGAGAAGTGCAAACCGCTTTGCAGGCGGCTGACGCAGCTCTGGTGGTTATTTCGGCGCCGGCAGGCATTGAAGCCGGGACGGAAAGGGCTTGGCGGCTGGCGTCAGAAATTGGCCTGCCGCGAGCTATTTTTATGAATAAGATGGATCGTGAACATGCAGATTTTTTCAGTACGGTAGATGAGCTGCGGGTGCGTTTTGGCAGCGGGGTGGTGCCGGTGCAGCTGCCGGTAGGACGCGAGGCGGCTTTTCAGGGAGTTGTGGATTTACTGGCTTTGCATGTGAAGGTCAGGACGCATGCGGAAGAAGCTGTGGAAAGTGAGATTCCGGAGTATATGCAGGCCGATGTAGAGCACGCCCGCCAACAGCTTATTGAGGTGTTGGCGGATTATGACGGAAAGCTGCTGGAAAAATATATTGACGGGCAGCCGATTACGGAGGCGGAAACCGCAGCGGCATTAACGGCAGGCATCGCTGCCGGCAAGGTATTTCCCGTCTTTTGCGGGTCGGCGCTGCAGAATATCGGCGTGAAAAAATTGCTGAATGATTTGGCTGAATATTTACCGGCGCCAGGTTTTCGTGCCGTATTAGGAACGCATCCGGATACGGGAGAAGTTGTCGAACGGCAGCTTACCGCTCCGTTTTCCGCACAGATTTTTAAAACGACCGTTGATTCTTTGGCCGGTCGGATGAGTTTCTTGCGGGTTGTATCTGGAACTATGCGCGGGGATGCTTTCTATTATGATGTGGTCCGGCAGGAAACGGTCCGGGTGGGCGCTTTATACACCATGCAGGGGCGGCGGCAGGAGAATCTTCATGTAGTCTCTGCCGGCGATTTGGTCGTGGCGGCGAAGCTGTCGGCCGTGAGGACGGGCGATACTCTGTGTGACGAGACGGCGCCAATCCTTTATGATCGGGTGCCCTATCCGGCGCCGATGCTGGAGATGGCGGTACGATCAAAGAATAAGGATCATGAGGATAAAACATTTGCGGTTCTGGCCAAAGAACAGGAAGCCGATCCCACACTGCAGCTGGTGAAAAATCCGGACACAAAGGAGATGTTGCTGCGTGGCATCGGTGAAGTACAATTGGAAGTATTGGCGGAAAGACTGCAGCGGAAATTTGGGGTAGAGCTGGTCCTTCAGCAACCAGCCGTCGCTTATCGGGAAACAATTCGCCGTTCCGTAAAAGCCGAAGGAAAATATAAAAAACAAAGCGGCGGGCATGGACAATATGGGCATGTGTGGCTGGAACTCAGTCCCCAGCCGGCCGGCGCTGGGAATATGTTTACAGAAACTGTTTTTGGCGGCAGTGTCCCCCGGCAATATATACCGGCGGTAGAGAAAGGTACGGCGGAAACATTGGCAAAGGGGATTCTGGCAGGATATCCAATGGTGGATATGAAAGTGAATCTCGTCGATGGCTCCTATCATCCGGTTGATTCGTCCGAGATGGCTTTTAAGGCGGCAGCCGCATTGGCACTGCGGCGCGGGGTTATGGAAGCAGAGCCGGTTTTGTTAGAACCAATCGAGGTTATGACGGTTCTGGCCCCGGAATACTATATGGGTGATGTCATTGCCAACCTGAAAGGCAAACGGGCGCGCATTCTGGGAATGGAAAGCACCGGTAAGGATATGAGCCGGCTGCAGGCGGAGATTCCGGCAGCAGAACTTTACAAATATGCGACCGAATTGCGTTCCCTGACGCAGGGGCGCGGTACGTATACGCTGGCATTTTCTCACTATGAGGCAATGCCGGAAAAAATGGCGGCGGCTATCATTGCCGGCGCATCTTCTTCGCAGGCGGCGGATTAAACCGGGGGAATAAAAAACACCGTACATGACTGCAGCGTCAGTCATGTACGGTGTTTTTGTAATTTATAAATGTTGCTGGGTCAGGACAAGTTCCAGCGCATTAAGTACCTGGTCAATATCGGCCGCCGTGATGATGAGCGGCGGCTGAAATGCCATGACATTGCGGGCAACGCCATTCTTGCCGATGATGAAGCCGCGGTCTTTCATGGACTCCAGCACCGCGTCGAGCATTTCCGGCGCCGGACTTTTGTCGGCATGGACAAATTCTGCGCCGCGCATGAGGCCGAGACCGCGGATATCGCCGATCACAGGATGTTTTTGCTGCAGCTGTTTCAGCCCGTCGACAAGTTGCTGGCCGCGTTCCTGCGCATTTTCCATCAGATGATGTTCGCGGATATAATCGAGTACGGCTAGTCCGGCAGTGCTCGATACGGGGTTGCCGCCCAAAGTTGATGCTCCCGGTTTCGTATAGGTATCGGCGATTTTTGCGGTGGCAATAAAGGCGGAGATGGGAACGCCGTTGCCCAGCGCTTTGGCCATGCTCATAATGTCGGGGACAACGCCATAGTTTTCAATGGCAAACATTTTTCCCGTACGGGCAAAGCCAGTCTGCACTTCATCAATGATAAGCAAAGTGTGAGCGGCGTCGAGAATTTCCCGCAGCCGCTGGAAATAGCCGGGCGGCGGCGTAATAATGCCGGCATTTCCCTGAATGGTTTCTGCAATGAGGGCGGCGGGGCGGCCGGAAGTGGAGGTTTTGATGATATCTTCCACGGCGTTGGCGCAGGCCAGATCACATTCCGGATACTGTTTTCCCAGCGGGCAGCGGTAGCAGTATGCATTTGGAGCAAAACTAATGCCGCCGACCGGATTCGGGTCGGTGCGCCACATGCCGATACCAGTAAGGCTCATAGCCAGTTTGGTGCGGCCATGCAGCCCGCTGCGCAGCGCCAGATATTCGCTGCTGCCGGTATATATGGAAGCGAGCAGCAGCGAGCCTTCATTGGCTTCGGTGCCGGTCGAGCAGAAAAAAGACTTCTGCAGATTTCCGGGCGTTACGGCGGCCAGGCGTTCAGCAAGGTTGACAAAGGGCTCGGTAAGATAGATATTGCAGACGTGCTGCAGCTCTTTGACCTGCGCGCAGATTTTATCGGTTATTTCCGGATTGCAGTGACCGCAGTTGATGACGGATACGCCGGCAAAACAATCCAGATATTTCTTCCCGTCGCTATCATAAAGGTATTGCATAGAACCTTTGACAAATTCTTTTGGTTTTTGGTAGAAATGCGACAGGCAGGGCATAATATAATTTTTCTTTTTTTCCAGAATGGCGTCAGGGCCAATATATTTTTTCATAACGTTCTTCCTTTCATTTTGAAATGCGGAACCGATAAGGTCCGATACCAAAAGCGCGCGGACTCTGCGCCTCTATGCGGGCAAGTTCGCTGCGATTGCAGGACGGCTGTCCGGCCGCGATCGAATCCAGTACCTGGCGGTAGAAATGCGTGATCTGGCCAGTCAGTGCCGCGTTGTAATCCTGCGCTTCAATACGATAGGAAGCGATTCCGTTAAATTTGTCCAGATATGGCGCCAAGCATAAGTCTTTGGCAAAAAGAATGTGATTTCGTCCATATTGGTCGATGCGGATAGGGTGGATTTCCTGTGCCTGATCGTACAGCGCATAGTGACGGTCACAAAATTCCGGATGGCCCCAGGGATCATAAGGCAGCGACAGCGCTGGAATGTTATGGTCACAAATCATGGATTCATAAGCTCCGTGTACGATGACTTCAATCGGCAGCGGAGAATTTTCTACCAGAGCGCGCAGTTGGGGAAAGGACATTTCCAAAGATGCAGTCGCCAGGGCAATGCCATTGTTTTTCAGGAACTGAGCAGCGGCATGGTTGAAAAGATTAAAAGAAAAATCGGCTTGCAGCGGCAGGCTGGTATGCTGCGCAGCCAGTTTCAAGGAGCCGAGATTGCTGACGAGCAGTCCGTCGGGGCGCAGGGTTTCAAGAGCGTGCAGCCATGGTTCCATTTCGCCGCACTCGCGGCGCATCGTAGTGCGCGGCGTATCGACGATGAGGCGCGCGCCGGCCGCATGTACGATATCGATAGCCTGCCGGATTTCCTCCAGCGTCCAGGGTCGGTTTGGCCGCCAGGCTTCGCCGCCGATATAGACGACATCCGCGCCATTGGCGCAGGCAGCTTTTGCACCGTCAAGATTGGCAGCATGTACCGCCAGCGTGCGGGCCGTGCGCGGAGCCCGGTCTAGAATGGCTGGCTCTTGCAGCAGGATATCATCCTGCTGGCCGGCTTCTTTGACGGCCTCACTAAAAAAACGCGGCTCTCGTTTGCCGTCAAAGCCGATGGCCTGTGCGTCAGGCTGGCCGAATGCAAACGTTGTGGTAAAATCGCGGGCCCGGTCATTATATATTTTCTGCCAGTCGTTTTCATCGGTAGTATAGCCGCACGGGTCCGACAGATAGCGGTCAATAGCTTTGCGGTAGGCCGTTACAATGCGGCGGATAAAATCGGCCGGGCGCATGCGTCCTTCAATTTTAAAGGAAGAAACGCCGGCCTGAATAAGCTCCGGAAGATTGCGGTACATGCACATATCTTTGAGTGCCAGTTTATAGGGACCGGGCGAGGCTTCATCCAGTACTTCTTTTGTCTGCTCATCAATCAGTTTATAAGCCCAGCGGCAAGCTTTCAGGCAGCGCCCGCGATTACTGCTTTGGCCAAAGAGTACCCCGGAGTGAATGCATTGACCGCTTTCAGAGATACACATGTCTCCATGAATGAAATATTCTACTTCAATGCCGGTCCGTTCCCGGAAAAGCGCAAGTTCCGCCAGGGTCATTTCCCGGCCAACGACAATACGGGTGATGCCGTATTCTTTCAGTCGTTCGATGGCGGCTTCATTGTGGGTATTCATCATGACGGAAGTGTGCAGGGGAATATGAATGTTCAGGCGGCGCATCATTTCCAGAACGGCAAAATCCTGTACGAGAATGGCATCCGGCTGAATTTCATTGAGATACAACAGATATTCCTGAAGCTCCGGCAGTTCTTCCTCGCTGATGAGGTTGTTGATGGTGATATAAAGGCGCACGTTGTGTGCGTGCGTATAAGCGACGGCATTTTTCAGGGCGGCATTGTCAAAATTCATGTCGCCGCGATGCAAACGCATGTTAAATTGTTTGCCGCCGAGATAAACGGCGTCGGCGCCTGCTTCAACCGCGGCTTCCAAAACGGCCTGGTTGCCGGCTGGGGCCAGTAGTTCCACAGATTTACGATTTAATAACATAGGTTGGTTTCTCCTTTTTTACAAATGATCTGAGTAAAGTATATCAATTTTCCGGAAAATAATAAAGGAATTGCGCTGGGAAATTGACTTTGCGGAAGTAATTTTATATAATTATGTAGTTAGTTTGACGATTAAGTGGGGGTCGATGAGTGTGAAATATATAAGTGGTAATGAGCTGCGGGAAAAATATCTGCAGTTTTTTGAGAGCAAGGGACATTTAAGGCTTGGCAGTGCATCGCTGATTCCGGAGAACGATCCGACGCTTTTGATGATTGGAGCGGGAATGGCGCCTTTCAAGCCTTTTTTTACGGGCAAGATGAAACCGCCGCGCACGCGGATTACAACCAGTCAGCGCTGCGTGCGTACCGGCGATATTGAAAATGTTGGCCGGACAGCGCGTCATCAGACGTATTTTGAAATGCTGGGTAATTTTTCGTTTGGCGATTATTTTAAACAGGAAGCGATTCCCTGGGCTTGGGAATTTTTGACGGAAGTTGTAGAACTGCCGAAAGAAAAGCTTTGGGTAACGATTTATCCGAAAGATGATGAGGCTGCCGAAATTTGGAAAGCGCAGCCGGGCTTTAATCCAGAGCATATCGTGAAACTGGATGATAATTTCTGGGAAATCGGGCCGGGGCCATGCGGACCGGATTCAGAAATTTACATTGATCTGGGAGAAGAACGCGGCTGCGGGGAGCCAACCTGCAGCGTGGGCTGCGACTGCGATCGTTATCTGGAAATATGGAATCTGGTATTCACGCAATATGATCGTACGGAAGATGGCAAGTATGTGCCGTTAGCGCATAAGAATATTGATACGGGCTGCGGATTGGAGCGGCTGGCATCGGTTCTGCAGGGAAAGCCAACCAATTTTGAGACGGATCTTTTGTATCCAATCGTTGAATATGCTGCGCAGGCGTCCGGCGTCCGGTATGGCGAGGATAAAGTGAAGGATGTTTCCATGAAAGTCATTGCCGATCATGCTCGCAGCATGGCCATCATGATCATGGATGGCATTCTGCCGTCCAATGAGGGCCGCGGGTATGTGCTGCGGCGCATTTTGCGCCGTGCAATCCGTCATGGCCGCACGCTCGGCATTACGGGGAAATTCCTGACAGGCGCAGTGGATGCTGTGGTCAAGATTTATGGCGGCGTTGATGATTTTGCCGATTTGGTTCTTAAACAAGACTATATTAAAAAGGTCATTAGTTTGGAAGAAGATCGTTTTCACATTACGCTGGCACAGGGAATGGAGCTGCTGAATACCCAGCTTGATGAGCTTCGCAAGGCGGGCAAACAAGTGCTGGATGGCGAAGCTGGGTTCCGGCTTTATGATACCTTTGGTTTTCCTTGGGAATTGACGGATGAAATTCTGCATGAGAATGGATTTTCGTTGGATAAAGAAGGCTTCGATCAGGCCATGCAGGCGCAGCGGGAACGGGCAAGAGCTGCCCGGCAGTCAAATCAGCGGGTGGCGATTCCAGATCTGCGCGAACTGGATACAAAGGCCTTTCGGCTGGATCCTGCGGCGACTGAAGCTCAGGTTATGTGCATCTGGCAGGATGGCAAGATGGTGCAGAAACTGCATGATGGGGAAGAGGCCGGCATTATTCTTGATGTGACGCCTTTTTATGCCGAGGGCGGCGGACAAATCGGCGATGCCGGCTTGCTGACCAGCGAGCTGGGACGCATTCAGGTGGCTAATGCCAAGAAGCTGCCGGATGGCACCGTCTATCATATTGCGTATGTTGAAGAAGGTATGCTGAAGGTCGGCGATACCGTAAAGATTGCCGTTGATCAGGATAAGAAACTGGCTTCGGCCAGGAATCATACGGCAACGCATTTGCTGCAGGCAGCGCTGAAACGCGTTGTTGGCGAGCAAGTGAATCAGGCTGGTTCGTCGGTCACGCCGGAGCGTCTGCGCTTTGATTTTTCCAATTTTGAACCGGTCACGCCGCAGCAGCTGGCTGATGTCGAGGCTTTGGTCAATCAGATCATTCTTAAAGGGCAGGATGTCAATATCCGGCAGATGAAGCAGGCGGAGGCGCGTGCCGCCGGAGCTATGGCTTTGTTTGGTGAAAAATATGGCGATGTTGTGCGCGTGGTATCGGTTCCAGGTTTCAGTATGGAACTTTGCGGCGGTTCGCATGTGGCAAATGTCGGTCAGATCGGCATGTTTAAAATCATTAGCGAAACGGGTGTTGCGGCAGGAGTGCGTCGTATAGAGGCCATTACCGGCCAGGCGGCGCTGTCCTATGCGCAGGAGAAAATGCAGCTGCTGGAAGCGGCAGCCGCCAGTTTGAAATGCCGCGAGGAAGATGTTTTGCCGCATCTGGATTCGCTTTTGGCTGATTATAAGAGTTTGCAGGAAAAAATCAGTAAGACAAATGCAGCGCAGGCCAGGGAAGACGCCGATAAATTGTTGGCTGCGGCTAAAACCTATGGCGGGGTGCAGGCTGTCGTAGGGGTCGTTACGGCTCCTGATATGGATGAGCTGCGCAGCATTGCCGATATGATCTGTGACAAGCTGGCTGACGGCGTGGTCGTATTGGCTGCTGTTCATGAGGGCAAGGTCAGCCTTGTAGCCAAAGCGAGTCAGGAAGCTGTGGCTAAGGGAGTTCATGCGGGTAAATTAATAAAAGAAACCGCCAGACTGGTCGGCGGCGGCGGCGGCGGCCGTCCTGATATGGCGCAGGCCGGCGGCAAGCAGCCGGACAAGGTTGAAGCGGCATTGACCCGGGCGGAAGCAGTCATTCAGGAACAATTGAAGTAACGTATGACAAACCAGGGCGCGCAGGTAGGATAACTGCGTGCCTTTTTGTTGACATTCACGAGTTTACTTCATATAATCATATAATTAGCAATAAATTTGATAGGAAGCTTAGCGGGAGGTTTTTCTTTGGAAGTCGATATTAGTGATAAGGTAAATCGCTTTTTGAAATATGGTTTGCCGGGGCTGATGCTGATTGCTGTTCTCAGCGCATCCGGGGTCTGGTATTATCAGCATAGCCATGCCTATATGACGATCCGGGATGCGCAGGTTACCAGTACTTTGGTCGGCGCAAAAGTACGGGTTCCAGGCGTGGTAACGGAGATTTTGGTGAAGGATGGCGAACAGGTTTCTGCCGGTCAGGTGCTGGCACATGTCAAGGTCAATGTGACGGAAGATCAGATCCGGCAGTTGCAGCAGACGGTAGATCTGAGTAAGCAGAACTTGGGCGCTTTGCGGGCGGGAACTACGACGACACAGCCGGTATACAGCAGCGGCGGCGGGGGGGCTTCCGCCGATGTTGGACAAGCGGCGGCGAATCTGGAGAAAATGGAACAGCTTTATGCGTTGGGCGCTGTTAGTGCCGCTAAACGTGATGAAGCTGCAGCTGCTTATGCAGCGGCACAGGCGGCCAGTGGACCTTCGGATACGGTTTCTTATCAGACGGTTGTGCAGCCTGCCAGTCCGCAGGCAGTCCGCAGTGCCGAACTGCAGGTCAAGCAGGCGGAGGCTGCGCTGGAGAGTGCTAAAAAGGAATCCATGGCAACCGATGTCACCGCGCCGGTTGCGGGAACAGCTTATCTGACGGATTTAGCCGCCAATAGCGAAGTTCGGGCCGGCCAGACCGTTGTCAATATCGGCGATGCCGGTAATATATGGCTGGAGGCATATATCAATGCCGATCGGAAGGATAAGGTGCGCCTGGGACAATTTGTAGCTTATACAATTGATGGAAAAGAATATCAGGGCAGTATTCTTGATATTCAGGACCCTGTGGATATGGCATCGGCCAGTGATAACACCGAAGGTGATACTGAGGACCGTTTGCATGGGAATAAAGTAACCTTGAAGATTTCGCTGCCAGCACAGACGGATGTGTCTTTGCATCCGGGACAGGCGGCGGTCGTAAAAATTTCTTTGTGATGATATGCTGTTGGCAAAACACGGTTATCGTATACTAATCATATTTTTTCTGGCAATCAAAAACCGCTGCTTTCGAGGCAGCGGTTTTTGCTATTGCTATGAATAAAGAAACGGCATAGATAGTTTGGGAAAGGTTTGGATAATATTGGTCATGTCAGCCGGAGGTGGGCAATAAATATTAAGCTGTTGTTTTGATATTGGGTGCTGCAATTGAATTTGACAGGCATGAAGCGCCTGCCGGGAAATAATATCGCGACTGCCGCCATACAAATCATCGCCCAGCAGCGGGCAGCCGATATGGGCGAGATGAACCCGTATTTGATGCGTTCGGCCGGTTTGCAGCGTAAGAAAAATCAGGGAGCCATATTTATTGGCCGTCAGTGTTTCATAGTGGGTTAAAGCCGGTTTTCCTTCGGGCGCGACCATGCGCTGGATGGTGCTTTCCGGCTGCCGGGCGATGGGCGCGTCAATCCAGCCCGATGCCGGCTCTGGGTGCCCGGTTACAATGGCGATATAGTTTCTTTGGAACCGTTTCATTTCATTGCGGGTGAGCTGATACTGTACCTGCGGTAATTTGGCAATCAGGATCAGACCTGAGGTGTTCCGGTCAAGACGATGGACCGGATGAAAGATCAGCGATTGGCCGGTTCGCTGATAATAGCCGAGTACGGCATTCGCCAGCGTAGGTTCGGCAGCGTCGGAGGTGGGATACACGAGCTGACCGGCCGGTTTATTGACAATGAGCAGGGCATCGTCTTCGTAACGGATATCCAGGGGAATGTTAAGCGGCAGCAGATGGGTGCTTTCGGCTAAATCATAGGTGATTTCATCACCCGGCTGCAATATCGTTAACGCAGGATTCTCTAAATTCCCATTGCGGCAAAAAGTGCCGCTGTGCTTGATGCGGCGCCAGAGATGCAAAGATATACCCATCTGCTTTTGTAAAAAAGCTCTGGCGGGCATAGCCGCCAGAGCTTCGGATACGATATAACGAACCACCATTTTCATTTTTCTCCATGTAGTTTTGCGATCAACCGGAAAGACAGGCTCAGGATAATCGCGACTACAGTTGCCAGCGCCATACCCTTTAACGCGACAGTTCCAATGGTAATACTGGCCGTGCTGACGCCCAGCCCCATGACTACGGAGGTTAAGATAAGATTGACCGGTTTGCTGTAATCTACTTTTTGTTCTACTAAAATGCGAATGCCGGATGCGGCAATAAGTCCGAAAAGCAGCATCGAAACGCCGCCCATGACCGGGGTTGGAATGCTTTGAATAGCGGCGGCCAATTTTCCCAGACAGGACAACAGGATGGCGAAGACCGCGGCGCCGCCGATGACCCAGGTGCTGTAAACTTTCGTGATGGCTAATACGCCGATGTTTTCACCATAAGTGGTGTTTGGTGTAGAGCCAAAGAAGCCGGAAATAATCGTGGAAACGCCGTTGCCGAAGATGGAACGGTCAAGACCCGGATCCTTGGTGAGATCCTTGCCGACAATATTGCCGGTAACGATCAGGTGACCGATATGTTCCGCAATAACAACCAAAGCAGCCGGCAGAATGATCAGGATGGCGTTCGGATTGAACTGCGGCGTATACAGCGTAGGCAGTGCAAACCATGGAGCCTGTTCTACCACCGTCCAATCAACAAGGCCGGAGCAGGCGGCAATGACGTAGCCGCTGACTACGCCGATCAGAATCGGTATGATGGAAAGAAATCCGCGGAAGGCGACAGAAGCAAAAATCGTGATGGCCAGCGTCAAAAGCGATACCATGATGGCGGTGGGATCCGGTTCTTTTGCCGTGAGACCGGCCATGCCGGCGGCAGTCGGCATCAGTTCCAGCCCAATGACGGCGACAATCGCTCCCATAGCGGCCGGTGGGAAGATAAGGTCGATCCAGGAGGTTCCAATCATCCTGACTAGCAGTCCGATCAGACAGAATACTATGCCGACGGCGATGAAGCCCCCCAATGCCGCTTCATAACTGTATTGGCCGATGACAAGAAATACCGGGGAAAGAAATGCGAAACTGGAACCCAGATAAGCGGGAATTTTTCCGCGGCAGATCAATAAGTAAAGGATGGTACCAATGCCATTGAACAGGAGAATGGTTGCCGGATTTACTTTGAAAAGGATCGGCACCAACACTGTAGAGCCGAACATGGCAAATAAATGCTGCAGACTCAGGGGAATAGTTTCTAACAGGGGAAGCTTTTGATCAACATTAATAACGCGGTCACTCATGAATAACACTCCTTTTTGATAGCATGGTTGGCATTAAAAAATCTCTTGCGTGACAGCAAGAGATCAGAAAGGCGGTATTACAGCTTGTAATCGCTGCCTTCTTAATCTCACGGGATTAATTTAAAGGCCAATATGTATTTGCTCTTATAAAATGTAGCACAGATAGCGAAAAAAGTCCAGATGTGTATACATTTTAAATTTGTTTATTTTTTATAGACAAACATGGCTAATCATTGTATAATATAGCCTGATTAAGCATAAACAAAATGGTTTTGTAACAAATGTCTTTTGTCAAAGGAAACTGTGCCGTCTGGATAGAATCAGCGGATATTTTGTGTTCCAGTTTAGGGGGAGAGTCATGGCTCTGATTGTAAAGAAATTTGGTGGCAGCTCCGTCGGCAGTACGGACAAAATTCTGGCAGTAGCCAAACGGATATTGTCAGAAAAGCAGCCAGGAGATCAAATTGTCATGGTAGTATCGGCAATGGGAGATACCACCGATGATCTCATTGCACTCGCTAAAAAAATTGATAAGGATCCGTATCGTTTTCAGCGGGAAATGGATATGCTGCTGACGACAGGAGAGCAGGTTTCAATTGCTCTTTTGACAATGGCCTTTGAGACGTTGGGGCAGAAAGCCGTTTCGCTGACCGGTCCTCTGGCCGGCATGAAAACGAATGCGGTGCATACGAAGGGGAAGATCGTCGATATTCAGCCGCAGCGCGTTTTGGACGAGCTGGCAAAAGGCAATATTGTCGTTGTCGCCGGTTTTCAGGGCGCCGATGTTAAAGGTGATCCGGTTACGTTGGGGCGCGGCGGATCCGATACGTCGGCCGTTGCTTTGGCGGGGGCGCTTAAAGCGGACAGCTGCGAAATCTTTACCGATGTTGACGGGGTGTATTCAGCAGATCCCCGGATGGTGCCGGATGCCCGCCGGATGAAAGAAATCACCTATGATGAGATGCTGGAAATGGCTCGTCTGGGCGCCGGGGTTATGCAGCCGCGTTCGGTTGAAATGGGCAAGTATTTTAATATGCCCATCCATGTTCGCTCCACGTTTACGACGAAACCAGGCACAATGATTAGGGAGGCTTATACAATGGAAGAGAAAGATTTTGTCATCCGGGGTGTTGCCCATGATGAAAAAGTAGCAAAAATTGCCGTTTTAGGCGTACCCAATAATCCGGGCATTGCACATTCTATTTTTTCTGCCTTGGCGGCGGCGAATATTGATGTGGATATGATCGTACAGAGCATCCGAAATATAGAGAAGAATGTTACGGATATGGTCTTTACGCTGGCCAGCGACGATTTGCCGCAGGCAAAGCCGATTGTTGATAAAGTTGCCAATGAGCTCAATGCCATTGCGGTTCTGGTAGAAGAGGACGTGGCCAAAGTTTCCATCGTCGGCGCAGGAATGCTGGGCAATCCGGGAATTGCCGCGCGGATGTTCGGCGCTTTGTCCAAGGCGCAGATTAATATTGATGTCATCAGCACATCGGAAATCAGCATTTCCTGCCTGATTAAATCCGCGGATCTGAAAAAGGCAGCTAATGCCATTCATGAGGAATTTTTCCCTAAAAAATAAAAAAAGGCGGGCTTGTTTTTCGTTTGGCTGGTAAATATACTATATACATTCATTCCATGAGCAGGAAACAGGGCAGCTTTTGAGAATATAATATTTGGCAATACTAATTTAAGGGGGATAATACAATGACAACGAGTATGGCAGCCTCACATGCTGTAGGGAAAGTTTTGAATGATGCGATCTTTGGCGCCAGTGCAGCGGCAGTAAAAGCAGCGGCTGAATTTGGCGCGGCACGGGTTACCAATGCAACGATTGGGGCGATCATGGATGACACGGAAAAACTGGCCTGCATCCCGACGATGGAAAAGGTTTTTCGCGCTTTACCAATGACGGATATGATCGCTTATGCGCCGATTTCTGGTCTGCCCGGTTATTTGGATACCGTCGTGGATCTGACATTTGCCGATCAGAAACCGGATGGCTATTATGCGGCGGTGGCTACTGCCGGCGGAACGGGGGCCATTCATCATGCAATTGCCAATTATTCCGAGGTTGGCGATCAGGTGTTGACATCCGACTGGTTCTGGGGTCCGTACAATGTCCTTTGTACCGAGGCACGCCGCAAACTGGCGACGTATCAGCTGTTTGACGAGCATCAGAACTTCAATATCAAGGCTTTTACGGCCAAGGTTGAAGAATTACTCAAGACACAGTCATCGCTGCTGATTATTATTAACACGCCGGCGCATAATCCGACAGGCTATAGCTTGTCGGAGAGCGATTGGGCGCAGGTGCTCGATGTTTGTAAGGCACAGGCAAAGGGCGGCGTCAAAAAAATCAGTCTTTTGGTCGATATTGCTTATATCGATTATGCTGGCGAGAAGAATGAGACGCGTAAATTTATGAAGCAGTTTGGCGGATTGCCGGCTAATATTCTGGTGATGTTTGCCTTTAGTATGTCAAAGGGCTATACGATGTATGGACAGCGTACCGGAGCGATTATCGGTCTTTCGTCCAGCCAGGAAGTCATAACGGAATTTGCCAATATCAATAAATACAGCAGCCGCGCGACCTGGTCGAATATTAATCGCGGGGCCATGACCGTTCTGACCAAGATTCAGCAGGACAAAACGCTTTTGGCACAGTTTGAAAAAGAGCGGGAAGCTTATTATCAGATGATACGCAGCCGGGCTGCCATCTTTATGGATGAGGCGAAGGCCTGTGGTCTGAATGCGCTGCCGTACAAGGCGGGCTTCTTCCTGTCGATTCCGTCGGCGAATCCAGGAGCTGTGTGCGAGAAGCTGCATGACGATCTCATTTTTGCCGTACCGCTTAAGATGGGCGTGCGGGTAGCTGTTTGCGCTGTTTCGGCGACAAAGATGGTCGGGATGGCAGCTAAGATTCATAAAGCAATGGGACTGGCGGACACATCGAAGTAAGTGACGGCCGGATAATGAAATATAAAGGGCGTATGGCTTGAGGCTGTACGTCCTTTTGTGATAGAATGAATACAGTCAAATAGTTCGTTTTATAGGTTGGTGAAAAGTTTGCAGTTAAAGCGGCTTGAGGCATATGGATTTAAGTCCTTTGCCGATAAAAGTGAAATTGAGTTTGATCAGGGGATTACCGCGATTGTCGGGCCGAATGGCAGCGGGAAAAGCAATATTACGGAAGCAATCCGGTGGGTATTGGGAGAACAGAATATACGAAACCTGCGCGGCGTCAAGGCGGAGGATATTATTTTTACGGGCAGTGTTGCGCGCCGGCCTTTAGGCGTGGCGGAGGTTTCGCTGGTCTTTGAGAATGACGGCGAGCTGCCAGTCGACTTTCAGGAAGTTGTCATTACGCGGCGTTTGTTTCGTTCCGGTGAGAGTGAATTTTATATTAATAAAACCCGTTGCCGGCTGAAAGATATTTATGATCTTTTGGCAGATACCGGCTTAGGGCATGATGGTATGAGCGTCATCAGTCAGAATCAAATGGATGAAATACTGAACAGTAAACCGGAAGAACGCCGCCTTTTTTTTGAGGAAACTGCCGGGATTACAAAATATCGCAGCCGCAAGCGGGAATCCATGCGTAAGCTGGAAGATACGGAAAAAAATCTGGTGCGCGTGACGGACATTATTCAGGAAATTGCCACACAGTTGGAACCTTTGGCGGCACAGGCAGAAAAAACGCGGCAATATAACGAGTTACAGGATGCCTATAAAAAATGTAAATTGACGGATTTGTGCCATCAATATGATAAACTCAGCCAGCAGACGGAAGAAAATAGCAAAAAAATTGCCGACAGCAAGGATCAGGAGGTTGCCGCTGAGGCTGCAGTTCAGGTAGCAGAGGCCAGGAAACAAACCCTGGGCAAAGAAATCCTGGATTTGGAACGATCCTTGCAGTCGCTGGCGGAAAAGAATAGTGCTCTGCGCGATGCCATGGAGGCCGGACAAGGGGAGATTCGGACGCTGGAAGAACGCTGCCAGCAGGGCGATGCCAATCAGGCGCGGTTACAGTCACAGGGGGCCGCTTTACAGCAGCAGCTGACAACGGCCGCTGCTGTAAAGCAGGATCTGCAGACGGCGGAGGCAGCTCGGCAGCAGGAAGTACAGGCTGCGGCGGAAAAGCTGCAAAAGGCAAAAGAACAGGCGGGGGTGATTGCCCGCCAGGTTAAGACGCAGAAGGATCTTTGCCAGCAACTGAATCAAAAACGGGAACAATTACAAAAGGACATTCTGGCAAAACAAAATGAACTGGCGCTTTTACAGCATGATATTGATACCAGTAATGATACCCGCGTGCAGCGCGAGCAGGCGGCGGCTGCCGCCGCGGCAGAAATCCAGACCATGCAGGCAGAAAAAACGGCTGCGGATCAGGAGGCCGGACAGAAAGCGGAGGAGCACCGGCATTTTGCGGAGCAGCAAAAACAAGGCGAACGGCAGCAGCAGGAGCTGGGCGGAAAACTGCAGCAGCTGCGCCAAAAAATAGGCGCAGCGCAGCAATATGTACAGCAGGCAGATGCCAAACTTCAGGTGCTCTCCCATATGCAGCAGGCGTATGAAGGGTTTGGCCGGGCGGCCAAAAGTGTTTTGACGGCAAGGGAATCCTGGAATCAAGGGGTTTGCGGCGCGGTTGCGGAATTGTTAACGGTTCCGCCGGATTATATTACAGCGGCGGAAGTTGCTCTGGGCGGCAATCAACAGAATGTGGTTACCAAAGATACGGAGACGGCGAAGCAGGCAATTGCTTATTTGAAGCGTACGCGTGCCGGGCGGGTAACTTTTTTACCGTTGTCCACGCTGGTTGTCCGTCCGTCGGCGGATGCGGCGATCCGGCATGAACCAGGCGTTATCGGCTATATGAATGAGGTGGTCGGCGCCAGCGCTGAGTATCGTAAAGTTGTGGATTTTTTATTGGCGAGGACCGTGCTGACCGATACGCTTGACCATGCACTGGCGCTGGCTAAAAAACAGGGGTACCGGCTGCGCATTGTGACGGTCGGCGGGGAGCTGCTGAATCCGGGAGGTTCTCTTTCCGGCGGCAGTCAACAGCATCGCGAAGCGAGTTTTTTGAATCGCCGCGGGGAAATTGAAACGCTGCAGCAGGCCCTGACGGAGAAGAAACAAGAAGCGGCGGCTTTGCAAGCGCAGCAGGAAACGATGGCCAGAACGATGGAGGCGAGCGGGCAAGCCGTGGCGGCGGCAAAAAAAGAGCTGCAGGCGGTATGCGTGCGTGAGGCGGAGCTGCGGATCATACGCGAAAAGCTGGCAGCACAGCTTGACGGAGCAACGGCTAAACTTACTGCCATGAAAGAACTGGCGGCGCATCAGGAAACTACTTTTGCCCAGGCGCAGAAACAGCGTGTGCAGGCGCTGCACGACTTGCAAGGACTGCAGTCTTCAGCGGCGGCTGTGCAGGCAGAGTGTGCGCAGACGGCAGAAAAACTGGAGGACTCGGAACAGGATGCGCAGGACTTGGCAAAATACGTCAATTCATGGGAATTGAAGCGCACT
>DCFR01000049.1:33357-82795 GCA_002319815.1 Megamonas sp. UBA1799 | reverse complement strand
TCCTGTTGTCAATACTTTTTCCTAACTTTTTTTATGCTTTATTCTAAAAACAGTACCCGACAAGATTTCATTTTTAGTTTTAATGAAGCAAACAGGAAAAACCGAGGAGCAGGAACTTGGCATGCTCGCAATTCACTGCGAATCAAATACATCGGCGCCATATTGCCGCATCAAAAATCGTTTCCGATAAGAATAATGTGCCGCCTCACAAATATCTGCCAGCAGGCTGGAACTGCTCCAGGCCCCAATAATAGCGCCAACTCCCGGCACAACTTGCATGAGCTTTTTTTTCGTCAATTTGTCGCCAAATTTTTCAGCAATCTTTTTCGTCATCTGCAGCAGCATGGCTTTATCGGAGCTCTGCCACTCGGCCGCCTGTGCCATTCGCAATGCAATCTGCTGCATCTCGGCTACAACTTTATATTTAGCCCGGTCATCTAAAGAGCATCCCAAAGACAATACATACAACATATAAAGCCGTTCATCTTTGTTGCTGAGATCAAAGCCATAGTAAGTTGCATACTCGCCAATGGCCCTTAAAGCCATCGTCGTCAGCAGCGGAATATCAACCATCAGCCCGGATGCACCAGCGGAACCAGCCGCCGCGCCTTCACCTATGCCGCCCGCTTTATACTTCGCCGCCAGTCCATCTGCAACACGGTCAACCATAGTCAACGGCAATGCAGCTATATCAACTGACTGATAAACTTCGCCGCAATTTTTACTGCGAAATTCTTCAAATATCAATTCCGTTCGCACAGTAACTGCGGATGCATTACTGACGAAATTCACCATTCCCTTAAAAATTGCGTTGCCAACCTTTGCCATCTGGGTATTAGAAACAGCATCACTAGCTCGGTCCAGCACCGGCTGCACCGCTTCTCTAACTGGCGCTGTCATGGCGTCAATGCCCCGGCTGATCAGTGAAGGTTCCTCGGTTAAAAACTCCCAGGCCTGAATTTGTCGAACTGCTTCAATATCATACTGGTGCAATGTCACATCTTCATAATTCTTGTTCATTTGCATCCTCCTCTGAGAGAATCCTCCAACATTTTTACCGGTCAACTTAATTTCATTATACTCCGAAAAAATAGGCTTTGCACGAGAAAAAGCGCTTAATTCAGCAGCTTTGTGTTATAATAATAACAAATTGGACATAAAGATTGAAAGGCACATAGTGCTAAGGAGCTTTTTATGCAAATTCATTTTAACGACTTGCTGTATGCTCTTTCACTTGCCCTTGATTATGTGGAAAGTGAGCTGACCGGCGTAAAGCCATTCCATGCCGAACGTGTGGCCTATATAACTGTGCTGCTTGGCCGGGCTTATGGTTTGGCAGATTCTGTGCTGCTGTCTCTGGCCGCTGCCGCCGTGCTGCACGACAACTCGCTGACCGAATGCATCAGTCTGCGCTGGCAGCCTCGCTCCGAACAATCTCTAATGAACGCACGACCCAAGGATTTTCCTGCGGCCTTGCGTTCTCATTGTTTTATTGGAGAAAAAAATTTACAGGTTTTTTCTTTTTATCCTTCAATTCGAAATGCGGTTCTTTACCATCACGAAAATGCGGACGGCAGTGGCCCGTTTCATTTGCATTCGGCCGATACGCCTCTTTTAGCGCAATTGATTCATATGGCGCATTTACTGGATGAGCATTTTATTCTTAATCAGGCAACAATCGAAATGCCGCCGATTAACAGCTGGCTGCGCCGGCATACCGATCATTTTTTTACCAGAGATTTAGCTGCGGCGATTTCGTCGCTGTTCCCAACTTTATCACCTGAGGATCTGACCGATATCAACATCCGCCAGCAGCTGCAAAAACTGCTGCCTCACAGCATCCATGAATACCCACTTACTGAAATTCAAAATGTAGCGGTGCTGTTTGCACACATTATTGACTATAAATCGCACCTGACTTGCACGCATTCGGCTGATATCGCACAGAAGGCCGAACAGCTCGGACACTATCTAAAACAAGATCCTGAAACTTGTACCAAATTCTATCTGGCCGGAGCCCTGCATGATATTGGCAAACTGACGATTGCCCGCACAATCCTGGAAAAGCCCGACCGGCTGACAAAAAAAGAATACACCATTGTCAAAAGACATGCACTGGCCTCCTGGCAAATTCTGAAACCAATTACCGAGCTGCCGGATGTTGTCGAATGGGCCGCCTTCCACCATGAAAAACTAAACGGCACTGGCTACCCCTTTGGTAAAAACGCAGCCCAGCTCAGCGTTAACGCCCGCCTGCTTTGCTGTATTGATATTTATCAGGCACTTATCGAAGCCCGCCCATATAAAAAAGTCATGCCGCACAACCAAGTAATACGCATGATGCGCGCCATGGTCCGAAACGGCGAAATTGACGGACCGCTTACCGAGGCAATTAACAAATGTTTTTTGCACCAATAGGCGCTCTGACAAAAGTCTTTTCCCCTCCGATCCCAGAAATGAACGCATGCGCTTGAATCAAATGCTTTCTATTGTAAAAGGACGGCTCGCTGTATCATCTCTGATACAGCGAGCCGTCCTTTTTATCGGTCTCATTGACGCCTGCTCTGCCGTTTTCGCGTCGTGCCGCTCAACGGTTCTGATGCCGCCAATGACGAACCTTCCATTTCAGGAACCCTACCAGGCTCCCATCATTCACCGCCCGAAATAAATCTTTATCGACCGATGCCACTCGTTCTCCGGCCAGCAACTGATAACGAGAAGCAGCCTCCGCGAGTTTTTTGTTGTCACGTTCTAAATCCTTGATGCGGTTCTTTGCCGCCTCGAGCTGCCCCGCGAAATCCGGAACCCAGCGCTTTTCAGCCACCGTCCGTTTCGCGGCTGCCGTTGCCAGCCAGTCACAACGTTCATTCAGCGAATCTCCGTTGTGTCCCTTGACCCAATACCAGGCAATTTTATACTTGGGGCAAAGCTCTGCAAGCTCCAGCCAAAGATCATGATGCAAAAATGCATCCGCCTGTTCCTTGGTCCAATCACGCCAAATCGCTTTTGCCGCTCCATTGTACAAATACTGACTGTCCGTGTATACCTGTACCGAGGCTCCCAGCGCCGCCAACGCCGGCAAAGTCCGCAGCGCCGAGACGGCCGCCAAAAGCTCCATCCGCTCGCTGCGCGTTGTATCTACACCCCCGGAAATTTCCTTGCGGTTCCCATTCGGCAGACAAATCACCGCCGCATAGCCGCCCGCGCCATCCTCGTGTACCAGACAACCGCCGTCCGTATAAATGCGAATCGCCTCATCCGGATTTCCCGGAGGCGAAACCTGCGTAAGCGCTGAACAAGCACCTGGATGCCCTGCCGTATTCGGTCCCCGCTGGCTGTGCACAACACGTGCCACTTTCAGAGGAGGGCGCTTAGCGGGATGTTTGGCCGGGCGCGCGCTCAAATAGGCCTGCGCACGCTGAATATCCGAAAATCGCCGGCTCTCTGCCCCGGTAAACCCTTTAACCTGTTGCTCACACTCCTCCGCACTATAATAAATCCCCGGGACCCGTCCCTGACGCACGGCATAAATGCCTTTTTTAGACATCAACTCGCCATCCAGGTAACGCATTGCCTCATCCTCATCCGTGAACCGTTTTCCCTCCGCACCCGGGAAGCCATCCACCTGCCGCCGGTACATCTCTATATCATGATAGAGCCCCGGAGTGCGCCCTTTGCGCACTGCATAAACATATTCCATTCTAAATTCACCTTCAACTTATCTGCGTCTATTGCCAAATTAAAGCAGATTCCCTGCTCAACCCATTGCCCGAACGCTTCTCTGCCTAAACATATTCCCTATATCCTCTAAAAATCCTGCCTCCTAGGCAAAAAACCAAATCCGGCACACAAAGAGTATCCTTGCAGCAGCATCCCCCGCAGCCCGGCTTTCACCTGCACCCGGCACAATGCAGAAAAACTCCGGACAAATGCCGCCGGCGTATAACTTCTTCGCAGCACTCGTACCAAACCAGCAACGCCACACTTTATTATACACCGTTGGCCTAAGAACTGACAACCATTCTGCCTCTCCCCGCGCTGTAAAAGTCCAAACCCACAGCCATCACCGTGCATATCTCCCGTAAAACACCGTTTACAGCAGCTTGCTCCGCATGATAAAAATACCTCTTTACTTTTTAAACAGAAAGAGTATAATGAGCTTCATCAAATTTGAATAACAGCTTAGTTCTTGATTCAAGAAGCGGAGGAACCAATTTTCAGGGGTTAATTCTGAGTTTTTTCAGAAGGGATGTTTTCTCTTATCATCCTACCCGTCAGCTAACTTCGTCGGCTAAAATGAGGGTCAGAGACCTTTTTGGGGTCTTTTTTTAGTTGCCAAATTTTTACAAAAGAATCAGGACGGCTGTATCGGAGGGTGTATATATATGCTGCGATTATTGATCGGGCGTCCATTATTAAATCAGGAACTGACAAAGGAAAGGCTTCCTAAATGGAAAGCTTTAGCTATTTTTTCATCGGATGCCTTATCTTCGGTTGCCTATGGTCCGGAACAAATTTTACTGGTTCTTGCCTTGCCGGGAGTACTAGCCTATGGCTATATGAGCTACGTCGCCGCTGCCATTTTACTATTACTGGCGATTGTCACTCTTTCTTATGTCCAGATTGGCAAAGCTAATCCGGGCGGCGGCGGGTCCTATGCCGTCGCCCGACAAAATCTCGGTGAGCTGCCAGCGCTCACTGCGGCCGCCTCTTTGCTGGCGGACTATACCCTGACGGTCGCTGTCAGCATATCCGCCGGAACCGCTGCTCTGATTGCTGCGTTTCCCAGTACTGCTGCCTGGGAAGTTCCCATTGACCTTTTGGTTTTGTTTGGCATCCTGATGCTGATTAATCTGCGCGGTATCCGCGAAGCCTCCACTGCGTTTGTTTATCCGACCTATGCGTTTATTTTCGGGATTTTAGTTCTCGTCGGGGTTGGCAGCTGGCAGGCTTTCACTCAGACTGCGCCGGTCATTCCAGCCGCTTCGCTGGAACGTCAGTTTGACAGCTCGATGGTTCTCCTGCTGCTGCGCGCGTTTGCCAACGGCTGCAGTTCGATGACCGGCGTCGAAGCCATCTCCAACGGCATACCGATGTTTCGTCAGCCATCCGTCCGCAATGCATCCATCACTTCCTTCTGGATGTCCGGCCTGCTGGGCATCATGTTCCTCGGCATCTCTTTTTTGATTCTGCATTTTCACTTGCTGCCAGTTGAAAACAGCACTGCTCTGTCAGAAATCGCTGAGCGCATCTTTGGCCGCAATGGTTTCTACTATTATATCCAGTTTACGACCATGCTTATTCTCTATCTGGCCGCCAACACGTCCTTTAACGGCCTGCCGCCCCTGATGTCCATTCTGGCACGCGATGGTTATTTGCCTCGCTATCTGGCGCAGCGCGGCGAGCGTCTCAGTTTTTCTAACGGCATCGTGCTGCTGAGCCTTGCCGCCGGCGGGTTGATCTTCGCCTATGGCGGAGATACGGAGCACCTGATCTCACTTTATGCCTTAGGCGTTTTTCTTTCCTTTACGATTGCCCAGATTGCCATGGTTCACCATTGGCGGAATGTCAAAGGCCGTTTCTGGATTCCGCGCAGTATCCTCAACTCCGTAGGGGCCATCGTTACTGGAATCGTGGTTATCATCATCGGCGTCAGTAAGTTTGCCTATGGCGCCTGGATGATTTTTCTGTTTATCCCCGGCATGATTTTCGTATTTAAAAAAATCAAAGGTCACTATACAGATCTGGCGGATCAGCTGCGCCTGTCCCCGGAAGAAATGGACCCGCAACAAGATACGCATATCGTCAGCGGAAAAAATATCGTTTTAGTCCCGATTTCCAGCCCGACCCGAATGATTGCGCAAACCCTGCGCTATGCAAAATCCATCGGTGACGACGTGCGCGCCGTTCACATTGCCACCAGCGAAGAAATTGGACAAAAGATAGCCGCTAAATGGAACTGCTGGAACCCCGGGATCCCGCTGGTGACCATCAACTCTCCTTACCGACTGGTCATTCAGCCCTTGCTGACCTACATTGATGAAGTCGCCAAAGAACAGGCCCCGGAAGATTATATTACCATTTTGATCCCGGAATTTGAAACCCGCAAATGGTGGCATCGGCTGCTGCACAATCAGACCGGCCTTATTCTCCGGACTTTGCTAATCCTAAAAACCAACGTCATTGTATCAACCGTGCCTTTCCATCTGAAAAAATAAACAAAGCTGCCGCGTAAAAGCATAATGCCGAGCCTGATGGGTTCGGAAAATTTGCTGGACGCGGCAGCTTTTTTTCACTATAGCAGCCGAACATACTATCTTATTTTTAATTTGAATGAAAAAATGTACGCAGCAGCGAACTTTTACGCAGGATTTTAATCAAAAATATCCCCAGCACCGAAACCGATAAAAACTCGCCCAAGGCAATATATGCCATCGCCGCTGCCCCAGACATCCCCGATGGTAAGGCGGCGAGATACATAAGTTCCGCCCCCACCATTACTCCATTGCAAACGACGGGCAGCAAAGAGGCCAAAAACAGATTGGCGCAAAAGCGCATACCATATACCGCAAAAAACGTAGCCAATGTCCCTACCAGCATATCAGTAATCCCAAATGGACTGGCAATATTGGCTAACAAACAGCCTATGACCAACCCTGGCACGTACTGCGGATAGTAAAAAGCCAATAACGTCATTGCCTCCGAAACCCGTACCTGTATCGGCCCATAACTAATCGGCGCTAACCCGATCGTTAAAACAACATAAACCGCCGCCAAAACAGCATTGCGCATTAAATACTTAATATTCAACATTCTATCTTTTCCCCCGAGAAATTATTGTAACATAAAGGATTGCAAACAACAAACCGAAAAAACTGCAGCAGCTTTTATAAAGAGACATGAACTGCCAGGACAGCGACGCTTGAATACAACGCTGCGTTTGGCAGAACTTTTTATTATAAAATAAGGAAAAAGCTGATGTGCATGCACAAAGCATGTACATCAGCCCGTCTTTCATGCGAGATTAAAGGGTTTTGATGCCGCCGTATCGACGACCTTTTCTTCTTCCGGCACAGCTTTGGGAATTTCACCGTTCGATTCCAAAAGCTGCATAAATTCTTCGCCGGTAATCGTCTCTTTTTCATAGAGGTAATCTGCCAGCCGATTCAAAGCATCCTTATTCGCTTCGAGAATCGTCCGGGCAATATCGTGCTGCTTTTTGACAAGCTTGACTACCTTTGCGTCAATCGCCCGCTGCGTTTCGGCCGAGCAGGCCAGCGAAGTGTCGCCGCCCAGATATTGATTGGTAACAGTTTCCATGGCCACCATATCAAATTCTTCACTCATGCCGTAGCGAGTAATCATCGCACGCGCCAGCTTGGTCGCCTGCTCAATATCATTGGATGCGCCGGTCGTAATCTGTCCGAACGCGACTTCCTCCGCCGCTCGTCCGCCCGTAAGCGTTGCAATTTTATTTTCCAGTTCTTCCTTACTTAAAAGGTACTTATCTTTTTTCTCGACCTGCATCGTGTAGCCGAGCGCACCGGAAGTACGGGGAATAATCGTGATTTTCTGGACCGGCGCCGAGTTCGTCTGCTTCGCCGCTACCAGCGCATGCCCAATCTCATGATAAGCTACCGTCCTTTTTTCTTTATCGGAAAGCACGGCGTTCTTCTTCTGATAACCAGCGATGACGACCTCAACACTTTCCTCCAGATCTGACTGGATGACTTGCAGCCGACCACCGCGCACTGCCCGCAGCGCGCCCTCGTTGATGATATTGGCCAGTTCTGCGCCAGATGCACCAGCAGCCATGCGGGCAATCGTATGAAAGTCAACATTTTCTGCCGACTTAATTTTTTTCGCATGCACCCGGAGGATTTCCTCCCGACCTTTGAGATCAGGCAGCTCGACCGGCACGCGACGGTCAAACCGTCCCGGCCGCAGCAGGGCGGCATCCAGTGAATCTGGACGATTCGTTGCCGCCAGAATGATTACGCCCGTATTTCCCTGAAAACCATCCATCTCGGTCAGCAGCTGATTCAACGTCTGTTCCCGCTCATCGTTGCCCATTGCATTGCCATGCCGCTTCTGTCCAATGGCATCGATTTCATCAATAAAGACAATGCATGGAGCCTTGTCCTTCGCCTGCTTGAAAAGATCCCGCACCTTAGATGCGCCCATGCCGACAAACATTTCGACAAATTCCGAACCCGCAATGGAGAAGAATGGCACATTGGCCTCGCCAGCAACCGCTTTGGCCAACATTGTCTTGCCTGTGCCCGGAGGGCCCACCAAAAGAACACCCTTGGGCATGGACGCACCAATCGCCGAATATTTCTGCGGATTATGCAGGTAGTCAACAATTTCGGAAAGATTTTCCTTGGCCTCATCTTCCCCGGCCACATCACTGAAATGAATGCCTTCTGAAGAAGGTACATAAATTTTCGCCTGACTTTTACCGAGGCCGAACATCATCGAATTTCCACCGCCGGCGCGTTCCATAAGCTTGCGGTTCATGTACTGACCAATGCCCAGGAAAATAATGATAGGCAGCACCCAGGTCAGCAAAAAATTCATAAACGGCGATTCCGTTTCTTTGATATCCTGCGCAAAAACAGCCCCGGAATCATGCAGCCGGTCGACCAGCTGCGGATCATTCATAATGCCGGTCTTATAGGCCTTGTTATCCTTATCGGTAAACAGAATCTGGTTTTCCTGAATCTGCACCTTACCAATCTGCTTTTCGGCCGTCATATTCATAAAAGTTCCATAGTCGACCTGCTCAATCCGGGCCTGCTCCATATAAGGTTTAGCCATGGAGTTAAAAAGCAAAATGAGCAGCAGCACAATACCGTAGTAAAACGCCATGGGTTTTTTTGACGGTTTCACTTCTTTCATACGCGATCACTCCCATATAAATTAGATTCTCTCTATTACTGAAAAACCCTTCATTTACAAAAATTCCGGTCATACTCCTTTAAGTCCGGCCCCCTGCGCTTTAGGCTGCGGCAAAAGCAGCGTCGCCAAAGCGCTGAGCAGCGCTACGACTACCAAAAGTACCATAACCGACTGAATTCCATAAGAATCAGCAAACCAGCCTAGCGAAGGCACTACAATACCGCCGACGGAAAAAGATAATCCCAGCGTAACCCCGGAAGCAAAACCGATGCTTTTCGCCAAATAGCTTTGCCCCAGCACCACAAAAGAAGAATACGGCCCATGCATCGCTACGCTCATCGGCAAAAGCAAGGCATAAATCACCCGTATATCGCCGGCAAAAACGACCAGCGCCAGCAGCGGCACCAGCAGCCACGATCCCCGGCGCAGCACCGTCACGTAACCCCAGTGATCTGCCAGCCAACCGCCCAGCAGCGTCGTAAAAATCCCGGCCATCGAAAGCACCGACAAGGTCGTGCTGCCCATCGCATTAGAAGTACCCAGCGCCTGCACGCAAAACATCGGTAAAAAACTGCTGAGACCGCAAAACGCGACCGAACGAAATACAATCACCAGCGTCAGCCGCAAAAAAGCCGGCCAGTCATTTTCACCGGCCGGCTGTACGTTCACCGCGCCGCTGGCAGATGAAAGTTCCTCTGGCGGCATAGAAGCTTCCGCCGCCTTTTTGATCTGCGGCACCAGCCAGAACAAGGCCAACCCCATCGCCAGCCCGATCAAACCGAAAAGCGCCGTTCCCCTCATGCCGAAAATCGAAATAACCGCCACTGCCAAAAGCGGGCCAAACCCGAATCCGCCATTGCCGCCGACAGAAAAAATACTCATGGCCGACCCGCGCTGATGGCCGGAGATAGCATTAACCAACCGCGCCGCTTCCGGATGAAAGATCGCACTGCCAATCCCCATACAAGTCACCGCAGCAAAAATCGCCCAATAGCTGGTCAGGAATCCAGTAAGACTCAAAGATAATCCCGTCACCATCACGCCAAAGCCCATAAACCAAAGCTTGGACGACCGATCGGCCAACCAGCCAAAAAATGGCTGGATAAAAGAAGATAAAAACGAAGACGCGAACATTAGCCCCGCAATGGCGGTATAATCCATGCCATAGTCCGAAACAAAAAACGGCAAAATCGCCGGCAAGGCCCCGGAACTGATATCATTACAAAGATGTGCTGCCGCTAAAAAATAAAGATATTTTTTCTGCATATTAATGTAGGAACCTTTCTTTTTCTATAACCTTTTAACCTGGTAGTATACATATTATCCTTGATGGAGCTGACTGTCAAGAAAGCAAAAGAGACTGCCTTCCGCAACGGCGGAAGCACAGCCTCTTTTCAGCAGCCTCACTGCAAAACAGAAGGCAGCCAGGTAGCAATATCCGGTACAAAGCAGAGAAGAACAACTTCCGCAGCCATAATGAGTGCAAAAGGAATCGACCCCTGAATAATTTGCTGAATTTTACTGTCCGGACTAATGCCCTTGATAACAAACAAATTCATACCGATTGGCGGTGTTATGAGCGCCAGTTCCATATTGATGAGCATAATGACATTGAACCAGATCAGGTCAAAGCCCAGATGCTTGACTATTGGATAGATCATCGGCAGGGTAATAAGAATGATGGATACCGTCTCCAACACGCAGCCCAGAATCAAAAGCACAATATTAATACCGATGAAAACACACCAACGATTCATCCCCGCATCGGTCACAATGTGCATCAGCGCCTGCGGCACCTGAAGCACCGTAAGAATAAAACCAAATAACATCGCCCCAATCATGATCGCAAAAATCATTGAGGTCGTCTTGACCGTTTCTACAAGAATTTCCGGCATATCAGCCAGCGCCACACTGCGATAGACAAAAAAAGTGATGATCAGGCTATACACCGTCCCGACAGCCGCTGCCTCCGTCGGCGTAAAAAGTCCGCTGTAAATGCCGCCGACCACAAGCACCGGTAACAACAAGCCCCAGATAGTCTCCCGCAATACCCGAAAGCGTTCCGGCCAGCTGACCGGCAGTTGCCTAGGCATATGGCGGGACTGAAACACCACATAGACAATAAAGAGCAGCGTCAACAAAATGCCCGGCACAATGCCCGATAAAAACAGTTTGCCAACCGATTCCCCGGTAATAGATCCATAAAGAATCATCGGAATGCTGGGTGGAATCAGAATTCCCAACGTACCGCCGGCCGCCACCGTTCCCAGCACCGCTTTGCGTTCATAGCCGCGCCGCAGCATTTCCGGAATGGCCATCGCCCCGATTGTAACTGCCGTCGCCACACTTGACCCGGAAATTGCCGCAAAAATCGCACAGGCAAATACCGTCGCCACGCCGAGGCCTCCTGGTAAATGCCCCAGCCATTTGCTGCCCAGCTCAAAAAGATCATTGCCAACTTTACCCTTCAGCAAAATCTGGCTCATAAGAATATAAAGCGGCACTGCCGTGAGAACAAAATCATCCAGCGTTTTGTAGGCAATCACCGGAATCTGCGTAAAAAAAGCCGCTCCGCCTAAAAAGCAGGCCATCCCCAGCACGCCTGCCAGTGACAAAGCAAAAGCTACCGGCATGCCGATAAGCAGCAGAAAAATAATCAGAACCGTAAAACCTAGCAGCATAAGTTATCCCTGCCTTTCTTCATCATAGCACCCCGTCTGCAGACACCGGATGCCGAACAGAATCCGGCGCACAATTTCCAGCAGCAGCAAAGCGGAACCAACAACGAGCGAACACTGCGGAATCCAGAGAGGAAAACGTAAAATTGACGGCGACAATTTATGAAAGTCAAACGAAGCTGTCACCAAATCCATACTTTCCGTCATAAAGATCAGAAAGATCAGTACCCCCAGAATATTGACGATAATCTCCAGCACACAGCGCGTATGCGCCGAGAGTCGCATCGTCACGAAATCCACCTGCACATGCGCTTTCTGCCGGAAGGTATATGCCAAGCCCAAAAATCCGGCCGCAATGATAAAATACGTTGAAATTTCCAGCACCCACTCCGTCGGCGCATGAAACAATCCGCGCATAATAATTTCATAGACAATAATAAACGCCGTTGCCAGGATACAAAATCCGGCCATTAAAGCCGCCAGATGCGTCAGCTGGTATAACACCCGATCATATTCTTTCAAAAATTTTGTCATAATCTTCGCCCTTTCACTGATTTGCCGCCAGGCATTGCTGGACCAGCTGCTTGCCGATATCACCGGTACTGCGTACAAAGCCATCCCGTACCGGCTTGGTAGCTGCCTGCCATAAAGGAATTTCCTTTGGCGGAATTTCATAAATCTCCATACCTGCCTGCTGTAACTCCTGCATGGTTTTCAAATCTTCCGCCTTGGTTTCCTGACGAATTTCATCGCGGGTTTCTCTGGCTACTGATTCTATCAACTGGCGCTGGTCTTCAGTAAGCCGATCCCAGGCAGAACTATTGACGGCCAGCACAAATTCACAAAATGCATGATTGGTCATCGTCAGATATTTTGATACCTCATACATCTTGCGATCATACATCGCCGTTGTGCCTGACGTCTGTCCATCAATCGTACCACGCTGCATAGCCATATAGACTTCGCCGGAACCCATAGTAACCGGAGAAGCTCCCAGCGCTTTAATGGTTTCAGCCGGAATCTGACCATAACCCCGAAGCTGCAGCCCCTGAAAATCTTCTGGTTTTTGCAGCGGCCGTTTGTTATTAGCAAACTGTACAAAACCGTAGTCAGCCCAGATCAGCGGATGAACTCCCTTGCGTTCCATTTCAGTTGTCAGCGTACGGCCCAAACTGCCGTCCATTGCCCGATCGACCGAATCATACGTTGGCAGCAAAAACGGCACATCCAATACGTTAAGCGCGGGAATTACGGTCGTCCACATTGCAGTGGAATTGAGTCCCATATCCAGTCCTCCACTCATAATGGCATCGTTTATGCTTTTGTCAGTGTACAATTGTCCAGCTGGATAGGTTTTGATAACAATATTACCTCCAGACCGTTCATTCACCTCAGCGGCAAACCGTTCAATACTTTTTGATAAATGATGATCTACCGGCAAATGATACGCCAGCTTTAGTTCCACCGGCCCTCCCTGGGCCGCCTGCCGCTCACGCGCTATTTTTCCCAGTCCGCAGCCTGATGCCAAAAGCATCAGGCTGGCCATCAGCAGTCCCACGGCAATAAACCGCCGGCTGCGTGCAATGATTCCCATATGTGTTCCTCCTTAAATAAGTCCCTTATTTCCCGGAAAAAATATAATAAAGCGCCCCGACCGATGCTATCATCAGCCGGGGCGCAATCAATAAGCGCGGTACCACCCTGTCTTATACTCAAAAGGAGTCTAACGCGATCCAGACGCTGCTGCTTACTCAGGTTCAGCGGCAGAGCTCACGGATGAGTCCCCGTCACCGTCCCCGCCAGCTTTCACCAGCCGCTAGCTCTCTATGGAGGACAAATGTCAGTTGTTTCCGTTCATTGCCTTTAATTTTATGTAACTTTGTAAAATTTAGATTGGGTATAGTATACACCCCGAAAACAAAATTTGCAAACTTTTTTATCATTTTTATTATTTTTAAGCACAAAAAAAGCACCGTTTGCACGGTGCCGGTTTTTTCATGGCTGGGGTAGCTGGACTCGAACCAACGAATGCGGGATTCAGAATCCCGTGCCTTACCAACTTGGCGATACCCCAATAAGCTTTGCTGTTAACGTGTTATATTATAATACTAATACTGCATTGCTGTCAAGCATTTTTTAAATATTTGGCAGCTGCCAGTTAATGGGCTCTTGTCCGGTACTTTCCAAAAATGAATTTACCCGGGAAAAAGGCCGGCTGCCAAAGAATCCGCCATACGCCGACAACGGGCTGGGATGCGCCGATTCCACAATGAGATGCTGCGGACTGGTAATCATCGTTTTTTTACGGCGTGCCGGTCCGCCCCAGAGAATAAAGGCCAGCGGTTTTTCCCGCGCATTCAGCAACGAAATAATCTTATCCGTAAAAATCTCCCACCCCTGCCCATGATGAGAATTGGCTGCATGCTCCCGTACCGTAAGCACCGTGTTCAAAAGCAGCACACCCTGTTCAGCCCATGGTTTCAAACAGCCATTGTTCGGCACGGTGCACCCGAGATCCGTCTCCAGTTCTTTGAATATATTTAGCAGGGACGGCGGCGGCTGCACGCCCGGCTGCACAGAGAAACTCAGCCCATGTGCCTGACCCGGTCCATGATACGGGTCCTGCCCGAGGATCACAACCTTCGTGGCCGCATATCCGGTATAATGCAGCGCATTAAAAATGCTGTACATGTCCGGATATACTCGCCGCGTGCGATATTCATTGATTAAAAACTGCCGCAGCTTCTGATAATAAGGCTGCTGCAGCTCATCATTCAGATACTCTGCCCAGTCATTATGAAAAATCCCCATACTCCTGCCCCCTGTATTCCACGGTTTTCAGCCAACCGGTAAGCGATGCCGGCCGCCTGCTTTTCTTGTAGTGTACCACAAATTCAGCCGTTTATCCATCCAGGCACAAGATTCACTTTCAGACGGCGAAAAAAAATGCCGACAAACGACAAATATGGTACAATAGAACCGCAAATAAAAATGAAAGGAAGCCGGTATCGTGGATGCAGCTGCCTGTCTGAAAATCGTACGTGACATTTACAGTATCAATCATTTTGTTGCTCTCTGCGAGATTAAAATCGACTCCGTGACTTGTGGCGAAGCCACGCTGAGTATGATTATTAACCCGGAAAAACACACGAACCTATACGGCGTCGTACATGGCGGCGCACTGGAGGCACTGGCAGATACCGCCGTAGGCGTTGCCAGCGCTACCGTAGGAGCCAGAGTCATGACGCTGAGCATCAACATGAATTTTATAAAAAACATCCATCCCGGGGAAAAAGCAACTGCAGTTGCCCGCGTCCGTCATCAGGGACGCACGACAATTATCGTCGACGTGGACACCTGGAACGAGCAGCGGGAACTTATGGGCCGCAGCACCGCTACTATGTTTGTGCGCGGTCAGTTTGAAAACATCCCGGCAAAATGGTAATCCGGCCTCTATTCTCACTAACGAAAGGAAGATTTTCTTGGATTCAAAAACCTGTCTGTCTCTGGTACGAGATATTTTTGACACGAACCACTTTGTGCAGCTCTGCGGTATTATCATTGATGAAGTCGGCTGCGGAACCGCCCGGCTGCGCATGCCGGTCATCGCCGAAAAGCATACCAATCTATCCGGCAACGTACACGGCGGAGCCCTTTCCACTTTGGCCAATACGGCTGTCGGAGTCGCCTGCAGCAGCGCCGGCTGCATCGTCGTTACCCAAAGTATCACCACAAACTTTATCCGCAATATCAAAGCCAATCATACAGCTACTTGCCAGGCACACATCACCCATCTGGGACGTTCGACCGTGACCGTCACCGCAGAAGTCTTTGACGATCAGCAGCATCTGATGTGTCAGACCCTGGCCAGTATGTTTATAAAGGGCCACTCTGAGGCGATTCCGGCACAATGGTAAACAAGTCCGGCCACAAAAATAACAGCTGACGGTTTTTGCAACCCGCAGCTGTTATTTTTATACTTGTATAAATCCATTTATATGAATCACGTATCCTTACTACGCTTTTTTAAATATCCGCACTAAAAAGCGATCCGGCCGTCATGCTCGTCGAGGTGTCGTTGAATTTGTCGAGCACTGCCGATTGTGATGCAGCCAACCCCGTCGCATTACTATTGTCAACTGGAGTTGGATTCTTCTGCGGGCTGGCGCTGCGGGTCTTCGTTTCCGAAATGATCTCCGAGCCTTTCATCACCGTAATGAGTACCGACCCATCCGACAAAACCTTGGTGATCGTCACGGTGCCATCACTGCTGTCCGCATCATCGGAAGCGTTCGCTGGTTTTCCCTTCGACAAGTTGTTGACCATTTTTGAAAAATCACTAGCAGCTGCCGAAGACGTGGACGCAGTTTTGGTTGTCCCCCAAAGCGCAGTTCCTCCGATCCCACTGATACTGCTCATACTATTCCCTCCCTTCCCAATGAAAATGCAGAACTCTTCTGCAATATAAATATCGACATTTTCACAAAAATATTAAATTTTTCCTGCTATTTATATGTCTAAAAATCAACAAAAAAGCTTACGGCGGGAAATACTGCGATACTCTGTCGGCGTCATGCCGGTATAAGCCTTAAATAACTGACGGAAATAATCGGGATTGCTGTAACCCAGCCGGGCGCTGATCTCATAATTTTTCCAATGTCCTTCTTCTAATAAGGTTTTACCTTTTTCCATCTTAACCCGCGTAACAAAAGTAATAAAATTAATACCGGTTTTGCGTTTAAAAATCCGCCCGGCATAATCGGCGCTGATATGCAGCTTTGCCGCCACCGAATGCAGCGAAACCTCGCTTTCGGCTTCCTGATACACCAACCGGCAAATCGCTCGCAACAGACTTTTCTCTTTGGCAAGTTCATATTTTACCATCAAAGCAAAAAGTTCCTTGGCCCGAAGTAAAAAAAGCGTTCCCTTATCCCGCTCCGCATAACTCGGTTCAAGTTTTTCCAGATTTCTGACCCAGGGATAGGCTGTATCCATCGCCTGATAAAGATGTTCCATCGCCCCCAGCAGGATCGGCTCACGCTTGGCGTCCGGCAAAGGTTCCAGCAGTCGTTCCAACCGTTTGGCGGCAGAAAGGAAAGCAATATTGCCGCTGAGCAACAGTTCTTTAAGTTCCTGTTCTTTTTCTACCGATAAATAAACCGCGGGACTCGATGCAGGTTCCGGCTGCACGCGCCCATCCAGTACCTGTCTCTTTTGCAGATAAATCTCTGCCCGCTGCAGGGTTTCGCCAAAAGCAGCTTCTGACAATGGTTTGGTCATATAATCAAATACTCCAATGCCAATGCCCTGCTGCGCATATTCAAAATCGTTATAGGAGCTGAGCAAAATCAAACAGGGACTGACCGGATGCCGACGCACGGCTTCTAAAAAATCCAATCCATTCATGTCCGATACGCGTACATCTGTCACCACGAGATCAATTCCTCCCATAGCCAGCTTACTCAAGGCTTCGTGTCCACCAGCTGCTTCCTCTGATACCTCGAAACCATAGCGGCTCCAAGGAAATCGTTTTAACCCGTAACGCGCACTGCGGTCACCGTCCAAAATCAGAACTTTATACATTGCCCGTCCCTCCTGCAAACATAAAAAGAAAGGCACAGTTTCCCCGGGGATTCTGAAATCCCACAGGCAACTGTGCCTTGTTTTCATCTGTTTTTTATATTATAGAATACTTTATGAATTTTTTCAATGGAAAATTTCCCAGTAAATCCCTTTACTTTTCCCAAATGGGCAACTACAATAAAAGCATAGACTTGTACGTGACAAAGCTTAGGAGTGACAAAAATGTTAGATTTACACGATTATCTGTCAGTTGGACAGAACTCGATGATCAGTCAGCAAGTAGCAGCATCCGATACCGGAGCGGAATATTCGGAAGTGCTCGGCGAATTATTGGCGACGCCAACCTGTATTCACATGGCGATCAAAGCCGGTATTGAAACCATTGATCCGTACTTACCGGAAGGCTTTATCAGCGTCGGCATTTCCACGCGGTTCGTGCACACGGCTCCGACCAGTATCGGTATGACAGTAACCATACGCACCTCCATCATCGCCATTGAAGAACACGATGTTTTGCTGGAAATCAAAGCTTGGGATGAACAGGGCGATATCGGTCACGGGCAGCATAAACGCGCGATTATCAGCCGGAATGAACTCGAAAAAAAAGTCAATCAGCGCACTCGTTTTTTGACAAACCGTTCTTTGCGCTGATTACCTAAAACGAAAGTTATCCACTTTTTTATGCACAAATCAGAAAACAACTGTGTATAACTTCCCTTGAGGAAGTTCATGCAGCTGTTTTTTCTTGCAAAAATCACCTTATTCTGTGGATAACTTATTTACAAGACAAGTCCCAGCCATTTCCAATAGGTGGCCGACAACAGCAAAATCAGCGCATAGGCAATAAGAGTCAACGGAATACCGGTTTTAATAAAGTCTCGGGCCTCAAAAGTCTCTGTGCCAAACGCTACCATATTCTGAGGCGCATTGACCGGCAGAATGAAGCCAAAACAAATTACATACTGCAAAATGATCGTCATTCCGACCACATTCAGCGCGCTGTGCTCCGCTGCACCCTGCAGCACGGAAATAATAATGGGGATCATCGCCGCAGCCAATGCCGTCGCGCTGGCAAAACCGAGATGAATCACAATCAAAAAAGCTGACAAAACCGCAATGATGCTAAACGCAGTCATATCATAGAGACCAAAGCCATCGACAATACAGCTGGCAATCCAGGCTGCCGCCTTCGTGGAAAGGATGGCCGAACCCAGGCTGATGCCAACGCCAAACAAAAGCAGCGTGCCCCAACCAATGCGTTCCTGCGCTTCCTTCCAGGTCATAATCCCGATGCCCGGCATCATCATCAGCGTAATGGCAACAATTGTAGTTGAAGAAGTGTCGAAATTATGCAGGATTTTTTCTGTCGCCCAAAAAAAGAGCAAAACGATCGAGATCATCATTAGTTTTTTTTCGCTGGACTTCATCGGACCAAGTTCCGCCAACGCTTTTGCTACCGTCGCTTGTCCGCCCTCGATCTCATCCATTTCCGGTGGAATCAGCTTGAGCAGCAGATGATAAAGCACCACGCTCATAATGAGAGCGAAGGGAGCCGCCGCAATAAACCAGTCCAGCCAGCTTACATAAACGCCCAGCTGCTTTTCGATGAAACCAACCGCAATCATATTCTGTGCTGCCGCCGTCTTGATGCCCACGTTCCAGACGCTATCCGCCTGAGCAATGGCAATCATCATAATCGCCGAAAACCGGCTTTTGAGCGGCACGCCAAACGCCGAAATAATCCCCATAACGATCGGCACCATACAAGATACACGCGCTGTCGTACTGGGCACAAAAAAACTCAGCAAAAATCCCACGAAAATAACGCCGGCCAGCACACGGTTGGTGCGCGCCCCAATCTTTGACAATACCACGAGAGCAATGCGCTTATCAAGCCCGGTTTTCATCATCGCCGCCGCAATAAAAAGCGCGGCGCCGACCAAGGCCAATGCAGAATTGGCAAAACCTGACAGTGCCAGATTCAAAGCCGCTCCGGTACCCATGAGCTTGCTCGGGTTGGCCATCGCCGGCGCCGTTCCCAACAAAAAAGCCATCAAAGATAAAATAAGTGCCGCGCTGACCGGATAACTCACCGCCTCGGTCATCCAAACGATAACGGAAAACACCAAGATCCCCAACATGCGATGCCCTGCTGAAGACAAAGCCGCCGGCGTCGGCAGCAGCAAAATGATCGCCAGCACTAATACCGCCAATGCCAATCCGTATTGTTGTTTTTTCATATAAATCCCTTCCCTCTCCTCGCAAAAATACAAAAAGACCTCGACACTGTCCGAAGTCCCCCTTTGAAGTCTCCTTATTTACAAGCTCGCCACTGAGCTTTCGCTATACATTTTAAATTATAGCAAATATGTTTTTTTGATATAGATATATTACCGCGCTATCTTTTTCTTGTCAAGCCGCCTAAACAAAAAAATGGCGATACGTTATTTCCGTATCGCCATCCTATGTTTTTTACATTGTCCTTTGATCCAAAAACGTTTCAAAATCTGCCTCCGGCATTGGCCGCGCATTAAGAAATCCCTGCCCGTAATGACAGCCGTATTTCAACAAAATCTGCTCCTGCTCAACTGTTTCAATACCCTCGCAAATCACTTTCATATGCAAACTTTTTCCCAAACGGATAACATTGGCCAATGTCGTCTGCATCCGCGCGGAATCCTCCGAAGCCATCAGCAGCGAACGATCAATTTTCATTACATCCATCGGCAAAAAGCTAAGCAGCATCAAAGAAGAATACCCGGAGCCAAAATCATCTACCGAAATAGAAAATCCCATGGCATGCAGACTTCGGATAATTTCCCGCGCATGCTGACGATTTTCTTTTTTATCAAAGTTGCCAAAAATCGTCTCGGTCAGCTCCAGTTCAATCGTCTCTGCCGGCAATGCATACCGATCGACAATCGCCTGCAGCTTCTCAATATAGTTTTCTTCCCTCATGTGCAGCCGGGATTGATTCACTGAAACCGGCACAATTTTTTGACCGGCGTCAAGCCGCCGGCGCTGCATCGCGCAGGCAGCGTCTAGTACATAATAATCGAGCGGCAGCACAAACCCGTTGCGCTCAAAAAGTCCGATAAACTGCCCCGGCGATAAGAATCCCATTTCCGGACTTTCCCAGCGCACCAGGGCTTCAGCCCCGACAATGGCCCGGGTCAGCAGATCATATTTAGGCTGATACCAAACCGCAAATTCTTTTGCGTCCAGCGCTTTTTCCATATGGCTCTCGATCTTTTGCTGCGTTTCCATCTGCTGCTGCAAAACATCATCAAAGAACCGCACCCGTCCCGCTGTTCCCCGCAGTGCATTGCAAGCGATATCTGCCCGGTCAATTGCTTGCGGCAGCGACACCGACCCCGCATCCATCCGGCAAATACCTGCCTGAAGATGCAGCCGGATGCGAATCCCCTGAAATGACGCCGTGTCATACTGCCGAACCGCAGCCGCCACACAACCAACTGCATCCGCCTCCGGCGGCATGCAGCATAAACAGGCCAGCCGGCCGGCATCCGTTCCCATGGTCACCATGTCAATCCAGGATTGATTCTGCCGAATATCCGCCGCAATATCAAGCATCTTGCTGACAATAAAAGCCCGGTCATAATTTTCAATAATCATCTGCATAGCGCTGATATTGAACATCACCACCATAACACGGCCCTCGCGGCGCGCGTCTGATAACTCTTCCAGCCGCACTGGTCCCTGCTGCTCCAGCCATGCGAGATTAGGCAATCCGGTGCGGGCATCCGTATAAGCCGTATGCTGCAGCGCCTGCACATGGCGCCGCCGCAGCCAATTGATATAGACCAGCACCAGAATCACTGCCGCTGCTGCGGCCATAGCACCCAGCAAAAAACGCAGGGGATCACTATAGATCATCGAGGCCAGCGTCACATTGCGCCCCGTATCCGCATTTTCATCCTCGACAATCATATGAATGAAATTTTCATCCAGATGCTCAATCTCACGATTCAAAACTCGCAGCAAACGAGGGTCAGCGTCCTCGTTAACAGCCACTACCACCCCATGCGAAAATTCCACTTTGCCATTGATTTTTAAATCATGGTATTTGCCCTGCCAGATATTATAAATCGCCGTCATCGCCTTGACATAGGCAATATCGGCCCGCCCGTCACGCACCGCCTGCAGGCATTCATCGGTAGTGTCAAAATAAATGCAATGCTCCGGATTATTCCGTTTTTCTACAAAAGCGCGCGTGTAAAAAGCATTGCGCAGACAGGCAACCATAGGTTCCTGCGGAAGCAAGCCGCTGCGGCGCGTCACCCCCAGATAATCAATTTTCATATACGGCTGCGTCAGAACGACCTGATTCGTCTGCGCCCAATTAAAATCCTCAAAAAAAGCCGCCATGATATCCGCCTGCCCGGAAGAGACCAGCTGCAATGCCTCGGTATAGGTATCCGTAGGAATAAACTCCAACTCCAACCCCAGATCCTCCGCCATGTGTTGCAGAATCTGAACAACTACCCCGCGAGCCCGGCCATTTTCGAAATAGCTGACCGGCTTTTCCCCCGGCATCGTCACAACAGTCAGTTTTTTCTTTTCCTTCAAATAAGCTTTTTCAGATCGCTGCAGCGCTAACGGCGTAGTCCAATCGCCATTCATATAGTTTTTGGTATAAAGCCGGGTCCGCAGCGTAGGATCATCCAGCATCATGCGGTCCATCGTCACATCAATCTGATGCAAAAGTTCCGTACGGTCAGCCCTTACTAACAGCGGATAAGGATGGCTATCAAAAACAGCCGCCACACGTTCTCCCGGAACATGCCGCAGCATATCAGTCATATAGCCGTCAATATCCCCCTGCCGAGCCGCCGCCAATAAATCAGCATAGTCAGTAAACAAATACTGCTCATAGGACAGCCCTTCATCCGCCGCCATATCCTTTAACAACCAGCTTTCGTAACTGCCCTGCATCCGCCCCAGGCGAAACGGACGCCCGGCTGCCTGCAAAGCGTCCAGCCTCTGCGTTCCGCCTTCCATCACCAGCTGTACCGCCGTATTGCCCATAGATAGCCGTGAAGCATCAACGTTATCCAATTTCGACGGATCTCCCAGCAAACCAGGCAGCAGATCAATTTCACCGGATTGCAGCCGGGCCAGACACTCATCCCAGCTGCCGCTTACATATTCCAAGTCCCAGCCCAGATACCCCGCCAGCACCTGCGTATAATCGAAAGCATAGCCGCTATACTGGCGCCTGCCACCCTCGATATCCTCCTGAAAAAGGAATCCCTGCATAGGAACGTAGCCGACACGCAGCACCGGCTTATCCGCCCAAGCTGTTACCGGCAGCAGCCAAAGACACAACAAGCAAAAACTCCCGAGCAGCCAACCAAACCTGCCTCGCATGATAACTCCCCATTCCAGTCGAAAAAGATATTACTGCCAAATAATCTTATTTTCTAAGCATACTATTCTCCACGAAAGTCGTATTTCCCTGCTGACTTTTTTTAACAAAAAAAAACAGCTATAGTATAAAGCCAGCGCTTTGTACTATAACCATCCGTAAACTTTTTGCAGTTAAAAAATCCCTATGCTTTTAAAGAACAGAATCCAACCAAAAATTGTTATACAGGAAAGACCGGATGTAAAGACCACACAGTTACCAGCCAGATCAGCATCACTATCCATCTGCTGCGCCATCGCATAACCGGCAACCGCGCAGGGCGTACAAAAGATACTGATGAGCGTCACAAACTCAATGCCGCGAAATCCCAGCCACACTGCCGTCCCCAATACAACCGCCGGCACGATAAACAAACGGGACACAATACAGGCAACCAACTGCGGCAAATGCGCCTGTGTGCTGCCCAGACGAAAAGAAGCGCCCAAAACAATCAGCGCCAGCGGCGTGGTTGCCGCCGAAATCTGCGCCAACGGCTTCAATATAGGCTTGGGCACCGGAATCCCCAACAGCAAAAAAGCAGCTCCGACAATCGCACCCAAAATCATGGGATTTTTCAGCACTCCCAGCAGGATATGTCCCAGATTAAATTTCCCGCCGCGAAACGTTTCCAAGGTAAACACGCCCAGCACATTATAAATTGGCACCACAATGGCTATCATCATCGTCGTGACGGCAATTTTATCATCGCCAAAGATATTGGCGACTAACGGCACTCCCATAAGAACAAAATTACTGCGATAAATCGCCTGAATCATCGCGCCCCGCCGCCGTGGTTTCGCTTCCGTCAGACAGACAACGGCAAACGTCACAACATAGACTACCGCCAGCGCGCCGATGGCAAACAAAACAAGCCGCGGTCGAAAGGTCGTCCCCAGATTGGTCGTATACAAATTGTAAAACATCATGATTGAAAAAAACACCCGGAATACCATCCGGTTCAGATGAACCAGTTCCACATCGCTGAGCAGCCGATACTTATGCACCAATACGCCAATGAACATCAGGCAGAACATTGGAATAACCGCTTCGATCGCCACCACCAGATTTTCCATGTATCCACATCCTAACTTGTTACCGTTTCTATTATAATCCTTTTCTTCCGGAGAAAAAAGAACGTGGCCATAAAAAAAAAGACGGGCTTTTCAACCCGTCCCCCATAACCTTTTATACAACCGTCAGCCCTCGCTGCTGGCTTCCTGGCAATCCACATCCTGCCCGTGTTTTTCCAGCTGCACCACATTTTTTTCATAGAAAAAACATTCCTTGGCAATATCGTTGCTGAGCCAGAGAAGACAAATCAGATTAGGAATTGCCATCAGTCCATTCATCGTATCGGAGAAATTCCATACGACTTCCAGTGTTGTGGTGGCGCCGACAAAAGTAATCAGGCTGAAGATAACCCGATAGCTCATAATCACCTTGCGATTCTGAATGAGGTACTCCAGCGCTTTCTCACCGTAATATTCCCAACCGATGATCGTCGAAAAAGCAAACAGTGACAACGCTATGGAAACAATATATTTAGCATAATCGCCAAAAACTGAATTAAAAGCCAAAATCGTCAGCTGAGCCCCGGAAACCAGCTTCCCGGTTGCGGGATCGATCGTCCCCAAAACGCCGGAAGAGGCAATAACCAACCCGGTCAGCATGCAGACAATCATGGTATCAAAAAATGTGCCCGTCATATTCACATATCCCTGCCGGGAAGGATGATCCGTCTGCGCCGCTGCTGCGGCAATCGGCGCCGAGCCCAAACCGGCTTCATTGGAGAACACCCCGCGGGCTACGCCCCAGCGCATGGAAGTAAGCATCGAAGCAACAATTGAACCGCCGATGCCGCCGGCCACCGAATCAAAAGAAAACGCCATGCGGAACATTTCCGCGACTCCGGCCGGAATCGCCGCGAAGTTCACTACAATAACAATCATCGCCGCTATAAAATAGAACACGGCCATAAAAGGAACCACCAGGCTGGATACCTGACCAATACTCTTGATGCCGCGCACCAGAATCGCCAGCGACAGCACAGCAATAATGCCTCCAACAATCCAAGTGGGAATCGCGAAACTAGCGAAAAGTGCGGCTGAAATTGAATTCGCCTGCGTCATATTGCCAATACCAAAAGAAGACAAAACCACAAACGTTGCAAATAGCCCCGCCAAGCCATGCCCGATAAACTTGTTGCTGATACCATTTTTCATCGCGTACATCGGACCGCCGGCCATCTCGCCAACGCTGTTCGTTTCACGATACTTAACCGCCAGCACAGACTCGCCGTACTTTGTCGAAAGACCGAAAGCCGCACTGATCCACATCCAGACCAGCGCCCCCGGACCACCCAGCACCATAGCCGTTGCCACGCCGACAATATTACCGGTGCCGATCGTAGCCGCCAGCGCCGTCATCAGTGACTGAAACGGCGTAATATCTCCGGTATGCTGTTCTTTTTTGCGAAAAATCATCCGAATCGCATAAATGAGATTAATCCACGGCAAAAAGCGCAGCCGCACCGTCAGAAAAATACCGGTGCCCACCAGCAATGCCAGCATAACCGGACCCCAGACAAAATTATTGACATCCGATAAAATTAGGGAAAGATCCATATCAAAAACCCTCCTTCAGGATAAACGGCAACCATAACGTAAATAAAATATCCACCATACCGTCATATGTATCAGTATAGTGGACACCTTTATTTTTGTAAACAGCAGGCAAGTATATTAAAAAAAATTCAATGAAAAATCAAGTGTTTTACTTACCTCGCCTTATATTATTTTGTATATTGCCATTTTCACCTTAGGCAGTCCTTAACCGCCAGCACCAGCTAAAAAACCAGGTGTTTTTAATCCAGCGCCTGAAACGCCTGCTCCAGATCATAAAGAATATCATCAATATGCTCCGTCCCAATTGAAAGCCGAACCGTTGCCGGCGTAATGCCGCTGGCCCGCAGTTCCTGTTCATTCATCTGCGAATGCGTTGTGCTGGCCGGATGAATCACCAGTGACTTCACATCGGCAACATTGGCCAACAGGGAAAACACCTGCAGATGATCAATAAACTGCTGCGCTTCTTTCTGCCCGCCTTTAATTTCAAAGGTAAAAATAGAAATGCCGCCATTCGGGAAATACTGCTGGTACAAAGCATGATCCGGATGTGAAGGTAAGGAAGGATGATTGACTTTCAAAACATGCGGATTTTTTACCAGATAATCAACGACCTTCAGGGCATTCTCCACATGCCGCTCCACACGCAGTGACAGCGTTTCCACCCCCTGCAGCAAGAGGAAGGCATTAAAAGGAGAAATCGTCGCGCCGGTGTCCCGCAGCAGCAGCGTGCGAATATAAGTAACAAAAGCCGCTGCGCCGACGTCTTTGGCAAAACTGATGCCATGGTAGCTCGGATTCGGCTCAACCAGATGCGGGAAGCGCCCGGACGCCGCCCAATCAAACCGGCCGCCGTCAATAATGACGCCTCCAAGGGTTGTGCCATGGCCGCCGATAAATTTCGTCGCCGAATGAACGACAATATCGGCGCCATACTCAAACGGCCGCAGCTGATAAGGTGTGGCAAATGTACTATCTACCACCAGCGGAATTTTATGCGCATGCGCAATCGCCGCCACAGCGCTGATATCAATGAGATTAGCGTTGGGATTCCCAATCGACTCAATATAAATAACCTGTGTATTCGCCTTGATAGCATCTTCAAAGACCGAAATCCCCTGCGTCGGATCGACAAAACTGGTCTCAATGCCAAAATCCGGGAAAGTATGCGCAAACAAATTGTAGGTCCCGCCGTAAATCGTCGTCGCCGCCACAATATGCTGCCCGACATGAACCAGCGCCTGCAGCGCATAGGTCACAGCAGCTGCGCCCGAAGCCGTAGCCAAAGCAGCCACGCCGCCCTCCAAAGCCGCCAGGCGGCGTTCCAGCACATCCTCCGTCGGGTTTGTCAACCGGCCATACACATTGCCGGCATCCCGCAAAGCAAACCGATCCGCCGCATGCTGTGAATTGTGAAAAACATAGGAAGTCGTCTGATAAATCGGCACCGCCCGCGCATCCGTTGCCGGATCAGCAGTCTCCTGCCCCACATGCAGCTGCAAAGTTTCAAACTTATATTGTCGATCAGCCATCTTTCATTCCCCTTTTCTTTATATCAAACATTTTAATATAACATACAGGATTAATATGGTTTTATTATAAAGGCTGTTTCCTACGCTGTCAATGGGATTTATAATTTTATTTAATTGATGAGGCTTACGACAACAGACAAAAAAATACTCTCTGCCTAAACTACGAGGCAGAGAGTATTTATCAGGCAATCAGCTGGCAATTCCCGGATGGGTCATTTGCTTTGGCGACAAGATATGATTCAATTTATCTGCCGGCAGCAATCCCTTTTCCAAAATAATCTCACGAATCGGCCGTCCGGTGAGATATGCTTCCTTTGCCAGCATAGCGCTGTTTTCATAACCGATATGTGGCAACAATGCCGTGATCACGCCAACACTGTGATCCAGCCATTCCTGACACTGCTTTTTATTCGGCTGTAACCCAATGAGCAGTTTGTCAACGAAAGTATTGACTGCGTTTGTCAAATACCGCAGCGAATTGAAAAGATTGAATGCCATTACTGGCTCCATCACATTCAACTCAAACTGTCCGTTTTCTACACCAAGACTGATAGCCAGATCATTGGCGATTACCTGATAGCAAGACTGATCGAGCACTTCGGCAATCACCGGATTGACTTTTCCCGGCATGATAGACGAACCCGGCTGCCGCGCCGGCAGTTTAAGTTCATTCAGCCCGCAGCGCGGTCCGGAAGCCATAAGGCGAAAATCATTGGCCATCTTGATCAAAACCAACGCCGTGACCTTCATCGCCGCCGATACATCGGCAAAGCCATCCGTGTTATTCGTTGCGTCAATGATATTTTCGGCAGTACGATAGGTCTCGCCCGTAAGCGCCGACAGCTGTTTGGAAACCTCCTCGATATAGGCAGGCTCCGCATTCAGTCCGGTGCCAACCGCCGTTCCGCCCAGGTTGACCACATGCATGCCGGACAAGGCCTGCTCAATGCGGCGAATCCCGCGCCGGATACCGGATGCATAGGCACCCATTTCCTGCCCCAGAGTAATAGGCACTGCATCCTGCAAATGCGTCCGGCCCATTTTAAGAACATCCTGATACTCTTCTGCCTTTTTTTCCAGCTCAAGAGCCAAACGATCCAAGGCCGTTATAAGCTTTTTGGCTTTGTAGTTAACACAGACTTTAATGCCGGTTGGAAAAGCATCATTAGTAGACTGTGCCATATTTGCATGGTTGTTTGGAGACACCAGATCATACCGGCCTTTTTCTTTACCCAGAATCTCCAGCGCCCGGTTGCAAAGAACTTCATTCATATTCATATTTATTGAAGTACCGGCACCACCCTGAATCGGATCAACCGGAAACTGATCCAATAACTGTCCGGCCAGAATCTCATCCGCAGCCTGCGTCAATGCCAACCCGATATGAGAATCCAGCCGCCCGGTTTTCATATTAGCTTCAGCCGCCGCTTTCTTTACCATAGCCATCGCCTGTACAAAATCCCGGTCAATTGTCTGACCGGTAATATGAAAATTCTCCATGGCCCGAAGGGTCTGGACTCCATAATACACGTTATCGGGAACTTCCATCTCTCCCAAAAAATCATGTTCTTTTCTCATGGTGTATCCTTCTTTCTTTTCAGCCTTGCCTTAATTTAAGTATATTGTATCATGTATACAATATACTTTCAAGAACTTTTTTATAATTGTGTCTATTGCTAAAAAGCGAAAGTTAGTCGATCAGACAAAAAAGAGACAAATCCTGTTGGACTGCCTCTTATAAAAACATATTCTGTATAATATATAGTAGGAAACTTACTGCAAAATTATTCGCAAATATTGTTCGATCGCTGCCGCATCATCCATTGCCAGAACGGTGCCCAGAATTTTTTTTGCCTGCTTGGCCGTCACTTGACGCAGCTTTGCTTTAACCCCAGGAATTGATGCCGCCGTCATACTCAGCTCCGATATCCCCATGGCCAATAATAAAACAGCTGCATAGGAATCCCCCGCCATTTCGCCGCACATGCCAACCGGAATGCCGGCTTCGCGTCCGGCACTAATTGTCTGCAAGATGAGCTGCAAAACAGCCGGATAAAAAGGACTATATAAAGAGCTGACCTTCGGATTCCCCCGATCCGCTGCCAGCGTGTATTGAATCAGATCATTCGTTCCAATGCTAAAAAAATCCGCCTGTTGGGCCAGAATTTTTGCCGTCAACGCCGCTGCCGGCGTCTCGATCATAAGCCCCAGCGGCACGGTATCCGCGCAAGCAATTCCCTCCGCCAGCAAATCTGTCCGGGCCTTTTCCAGCTGCTGCCGGGCCGCCCTGACCTCAGCCGCGCTGACAATCATTGGCAACAAGACAGCAACCGGCCCATAGGCCCCGGCGCGCAAAATCGCCCGCAGCTGCGGCTGAAAAAGATCCGGCCGGTCCAGGCTGATGCGAATTGCCCGCCAACCAAGAAAAGGGTTGCTTTCTACAGGCAGATCCAGATAAGCCAATGGTTTATCTCCGCCAATATCCAGCGTACGGAAAACACAACGTTTGCCGCGGCAGTTTTCTACAGCCGCCCGGTAAACTATATACTGTTCTTCCTCCGTTGGCAGGCTGGCGCGACCCAGGAAAAGAACTTCAGAACGAAAAAGGCCAATGCCTTCCGCTCCTTTTTCCAGAGCTGGAACAACCTCCGCCGATGTCCCGATATTCGCCAACAGACTGATCCGAACACCATCCGGCGTAACCGCCGGCAAATCGCGCAGCGCCGCATCCTTCTCCCGCAAAAGATCTTGCTGCCGCCGGGCAGCAGCGGCAAAAGCTACCTCCGCCGCTGTGGGCTGTAACCGCACCAATCCCTGTTCTCCATCAAGCAATACCTCATCGCCATCCCGAAGCTGCGACAAAAAATTTCCCACCCCAACAATCGTGGGCAAAGAACGCGCCCGTGCCAAAATCACGGCATGACTTGTCCGACTGCCTTCTCCGAGCAGAACCCCGACCAGGCGGCCAGCCGGTATCGACGCCAAAAGCGACGGTTCAATTGTAACGCCGGTGAGAATCATCGCCTCATCCCCGGACAAATCAATTTCAGAAATTCCCAGCACCTGCCGGGCGATGGCCTGCCCAACACAGCGGATATCCGCTGCTCTTTCCCGCAGATACGCATCATCCATAGCGTCAAAAATGGCAGCTTCTTCTTCCGTTGCTGTCAGAATTGCCTGTGGTGCCGGAATTCCCGCCGCTGTTTTATTCTGGATTTTTTCTGTCAGCATCGGGTCCTGTACCATCAGCTGCTGCGTCGTGAGGATAGCCGCCTGCAGAGACTGACCGGCAGCTGAACAAGCAGTCATCTGCTCTGTCAGCCGCGCACCAACAACCGCCTGCGCCGCTAAAATTTTCTCATTCTCACTTTCCTGCGCTCCGGAAACATAAGCAGCCACAGCCGCTGTCAGCGATGTCTCCACCCGCCGGATTGTTCCGACAGCCATCCCCGGCACCACTCCGGCTCCCCTGAATTCCACGCTCATGCGTCGTCCTCCTCTTATCACTGCAGCAGCAGCTTTTACTCGCCAAAGTTTTCGGCAAACAATTGCCGGATAGCGGCTAATGCCGCCGCTTCATCGGGTCCGTCCGCTTCGACAGCCAGATCCGTCCCCTGTTTAGCGCCCAGCCCCATCAGCATCAGCAAACTGCGTGCATCCGCTTTTTTCTCCCCCAGCGACAAAGTCACCCGGGCTTGAAACTGTGCCGCGGTCTTTACCACCAAGGCGGCCGGCCGGGCATGCATTCCTGCCTGATTCACCATATGAAATATTTCCCGCTGCATGAACCCATCCTCCTGCTTTTATCCAACATCATATATTATGATGCTCCTACTAAACCGTAACTTTTATTATTTCGACGTGAAGAAGGATTTCCCTGCTTTCGCTAATCAGCTCACATCCAATTCTTTCCAATCCGGCTCTAAGCTTTTGTCCCAGGCTACAGGAACCACAAACATTATCGCCATATTTTCCAAACAAAAATCTTTTTAAGGTTGCAGGAATTTTTTAGGTCTTGTCGAATGTAGGTAATTAGCGGATTTTAGACGTGGCTTTTTTTGTCGCTGCCGGATCATGTAAAGCGTGGTGATTTATGTGGAATTTTTTTTGATCACGTTTGCGATCATGTCGCTCAGCATTTTGCTGATTCACAAACTGACACAGCTGGTAGGTTTTGAGCTAAAATACAGCTCTTTGGTTTTGTGCGCAGTCATGGCGCTGATTGTAAATTTTGCGGCGCTTACGGTCTCGTCTTCGCTGACTCGTAATTATTTCTTCTTATTGCTCGGACTTGTTTTAACATCTGCAGCGCTGGTCACATACTACAATGCTTATCTGTTGCGCCATGAGCCAACAGACTTAGCTGCAGCACCAGCCATGCCGGCACCGGCGGACGGGAAAGCGGATGACACCGACAAAGAAATACAGCCGGTATTAAGTCAGTCTGCTGTGTCAGAAGCAACAGCCAAACTGGAACCGCTGCCGTCACTAAAGGCTTCGTCGCAACAAGATGCAGATGGTATGCCCTCTTACTGCTCAGCCATAACGACCAAGGAAGCAGTCGCCGCTAAAGCCCCGGCCATCGCAAAGCCGTCGGCCGAAAAAACATCCGTTTGTATGACCGGCAAGAAAGGCACGCATCACCGTCGGTCGGCAAAATCAGCTGTCCGGCACAATTGTCATCCGGTTGCATTATCGCCTGCCCCTTCGCCGGAAAAATTTTATGCACCGGCGGTTCTGGTCAAAACAGTAGCGGAAATTGTCCATGAGGATATGGAAAATGATCGCCTGTTAAAGCTTACCGCTGCGATCGCCAAACTCGGTTCGCTGGATGATATTCTGGACTATGCATTTAACCAGAAGAGCCGACACAATTATTCCAATGCTATTTTCGCTTATAAAAGAGCTTTGACCCGTTATCAGGATGATGACTATGCTCCGTTTATTATCATCGAACTCGGCAATATTTATAAAGAGAATGGAGCCTATGAAGAAGCCATTCATACTTATGCGCACGCTTTTTCATTAACTGCCGTTAAGGGCAACGATGCCATTCGCGGGGAATTTACTAAAAGCCTCGCCTATCTTCGCATCGTAGAATATATTTTATCCCAGCACAATGCGCCCAAAACCCCGTTCAACAAAATTCCCGCGGAATATCTGCAGGAAATAGAGGCCGCTTTCCAAAGCCGGCGCAAACAAAAATCAGTATCTTAAACACAGGAGGCATATCCATGTTGAAAAAAAGCGTAGAAATTCTTAACCTTCCTATTATCAGCATTACCGAAGGCCGCGAACTCGGCATGAGCAAAACATTGCTCATTGATGCCAAAAACGGCACGATTGCCGCTATCACCATTGAGGATGAAGACTGGTACCGTGGCGTAAAACTGCTGCCGTACTCTTCGGTCATTGCCATTGGCGATGATGCCGTCACGATTACGAGCAGTGAAAACATTCTGACGCTGGAAGATGCCAGCGACTATGAAACCATGCTGGACGCGAATGTGAAAATTATTGGCACGAAGGCCATTACTAAGTCCGGTACGATTCAAGGCAGAGTGTCGGAAATCTATATCGGCGAAGGCGGCAAAATTGAAAAATGCGCCATCGTTGCACCGGATGACACAGAATCCGAAATCGACGCCAGCCAGATTTCTATTTTTGGCAAACAAGTAACCGTAATTGATCCGCCGGACGGGGAAAAAAAAACTGAAAGCGTAAAACTGGCTGCAAAACCGGTGAAAGCAGCGCCGGCGCCAACACCGGAAAAGAAACCGGAACCTGCACCCGAGCCGCAAAAAGCAGCGCAGCCGGAACCCGCCGCTAAACCCGTAGAAGAAGCAGTCGCGGATAAAGCTACCGAAGAACGCCACCGTCGTTTTTTGCTTGGCAAAAAGGCAGTACGCCGCATTACCACTGACAATGGCATTGTGATTGCTGAAGCCGGCGCCGATATCACGGAAGAAGTTCTCCAAAAAGCAAAACTGGCCAATAAATTCATCGAACTTTCCATGAATGTTCAGTAATTGAGAAAAGACTGCCGCGCGAATCATTGTCATCTATAACGATGAGGTTGTGATTGTTCGTGTGACAGTCTTTTTTTAATGTTTTTTCTTCACTACAAGGAGTCTTACCATCCCATGAAAACAAAATTATCCAGGCAATTTATTATTTTTATTCTTTTTTGTTTATTTTTTATTACAGTTCTCATGGTTTCTTTTCTCAGCACCGTACTGACTTTTTCCCAACGCGGGCGCATGGCTTACGGACTGGAATTTGAGGGTACTCCTTTGACCGGTATGTCCCGGGAAGATGCAGCTGAACTATTTAAAACTGCTGCCCAGCAAAAAATGAATGGACATCAGGGAATATGGCTGACCTTTGAACAGCAGCGTTGGCAAATTTCTCCGCAGCAGGTCGGCCTGACTGCCGATATTGAGGCAACGGTAGAAAATGCCTACGTCATCGGACACAGCGGCCGCCTGCTGCCCGATCTTTACGAAGATCTGCGCTGCGCCTTGCAGGGCCGTTCGATAAAACTCATGGCACATTATGACGACCCATCATTACAAGCTTCGCTGAAAGCCATCGCCGACCAAATCAATACTCCGGCGAGCGATGCCGCCTGCACATTTGCCGCCGACGGAAAAATTCAAAAGATACCGGCTGTAAGCGGAAAAAGTATCAACCCGGAAGATCTTTTGAGCGAATGTCGTTCTCGTCTGCTGACATTTTCTTTTTCACAGCCCATTCGCTTACATCCAGAAACGGAAGCCCCGACCATTGGCGATGAAGATCTTGCCTCTATCGACAGTATTCTTGCCAGCTATACTACCTACTTCTATGAAGGCGGCAATCGCGGCCAAAACATTCATATCGCTGCCGAAGCGCTGAACCAGAATCTGATTCAATCTGGAGAAGAATTTTCTTTTAACAGCGCTGTAGGCGGCAGAATTGCCAGCGCCGGCTACCTGGACGCTCCAGTCATTATCGACGGCAAAATTGAACAAGACATCGGCGGCGGCGTCTGTCAGGTGAGTTCCACCCTGTACGATGCGACTCTTCTGGCTGGCCTTACGCCCACAGCGCGGACCGCGCATTTTTATCCGTCTGCCTACGTTCCTGCCGGTCTTGACGCCACCGTAGCCGACGGGCAGATCGACTTTGGTTTTCGCAACGATCTTCCGCATATGGTCTATCTTCTCACCCGAGCCAATCATGGCGCCCTGACTATTTACGTACTGGGGACGAAAGCCGATCTGGGAAGCCAGGCAATCCGGCTGGAAACGAAAACAGAAGGCGCCGGTCCGACGGTTTCCGCCTGGCGGATATACAGTCAGAATGGACAGGAACAAGAACGCGAACACTTGCATACGGATACATATGATACTCCGCCCGCTTAAAAGCTTGACAAAAATGCTATGATAAAGAGAGAACCTTAAAGGAGGAATCTGTATGTCAAAATTCCAAAAAATCAAACCGGAAGCCATTCAACAAAATCCTTTTGTCATGATCAATCAGGATTGGATGCTGGTAACCGCAGAAAGAAGCGGCAAAGCCAATACCATGACGGCTTCCTGGGGCGGTGTCGGTATCCTCTGGGGAAAACCGGTCGCTTTTATTTTCATTCGCCCACAGCGCTACACCAAGGAATTTTTAGAAGCCGGCGACAAATTTTCCCTGAGCATTTTGGGAGAAGCTTACCGCAAACAACTGAGCTATCTGGGCTCTGTATCCGGCCGTGATGAGGACAAAATCACCAAATCGGGACTGACGCTGGCCCATGAAGACAACATCCCTTATTTTGAAGAAGCGCATCTGGTACTGACTTGTCGTAAATTGTACGCGCAGGACCTGAAGCCGGAATGCTTCATCGACGAATCCTGTGCCAGTAAATGGTACCCGGCCAAAGATTATCATACCATGTACGTTGCTGAAATTCTGGAAGTGCTGGAAAAATAAAACTTTATAATAAATGCTGCAGTTGAGACGGTACCAAAAAGTACCTTGTCCTAACTGCAGCATTTATTTTTTCCCACTATTAAGTAGCGACTAAGTAGCGACAATTTTTTTACAAACGGATCAGGAAAGCGCCGGTTTGGCCGCATCGTCCAATTTTCCCTTCAGATCATGATCGGTCATCGCGCACACCGATGCGTCTGACCAGACATTTTCTGCGGTCTCAATCATATCAATTACGGTATAGATGGGAAGAATCACACCCATGATTCCCAGCGGCGCGCCCAAGGAAGCCATGAGAGAAAGCGTCAGAAAATAGCAGCCCATTGGCACTCCGGCATTGCCAATCGCAGCCAAAACAGCCACAAAAAGCCAGATCAGCATCGTCCCCAGCGTCAATTCAAAACCGGCATTTTGCATAACAAACAAAGACGTAACCAAAATAAAAGCCGCGCAGCCATTCATATTGATCGTCGTGCAAATTGGCAAAACAAAACGGGAAACCCGGGGATTCACTTTCAAATTATTTTCGGCTGAAGCCAGCGTAACCGGCAGCGTTCCCGCCGAACTTTTTGTAAAAAGTGCGACCGCAATCGCCGGAAACATCTGGCGAAAAACATGAATCGGATTGAGTCCGCGCAGCAACAAAAAAATTGGCAGCACAATAAAAAACTGAATCGCATTGCCGCCCAAAACGACCGCGACATACTTGCCCAAAGAACCAACGATCACGCCGGATTCGATCTGCGCCGAAAGCTGCGCAGCAAAAGCCAAAATACCAACCGGCAACGCCCGGAGCAATGCCCGGATTAAAGTGAAAAGCAGCTCCTGCAGCCCCAGAATCCCCTTTAATAAAACAGCGCGGTTTTCTGTTTTTGGCATAAAAGCCAGCGCCAGCCCAACCGCCGCCGCAATCAGCATAACGGAAAGTACATTGCCCGATAAAAACGGCTGCAAAAGATTATTAGGAATCACCGACAAGAAATGATCGTAATAGGAAAGGGATCCCAGCTTCTGCACCGGCACATCGGCTGTGCCGGCGCCGATTATATCAGCCGGCAGATTGCCCGGCGCAATCCAGAGATAAAGCACCAGACCAATAGCGGCCGCCGAAATTGTTGTCAGCAGGGTATAAGTCAAAGCATGGGCGAAAATACGTCCGGTATCCTTCTTCGCCCCCAAAGCCGATAATGTTGTAATGACCGCGAGCGCAATCGTTGGTACGGCAATAAATTGAAATAAGCGAGTGAAAATTGCTGCAATAAAATCAAAAAGATGATTTAACGGCGCAAAACCCCACCAACCCAAAATCGCTCCCACCAGAAGCGCTCCAAACCAGAGAATCAGCTGCCGTGCCTGCCCCGGCTGACGGTTATTACGGATTGCTTCTTGCGCTGTCTGTGTGATGATTGAAGTATCCTTTTGTTCTGTCATGATATAATTTCCTTCTTTCTGCTATAAGTGCTGCGTACATTGTAAATATAATTCATATATCTTTAGTATGGATTTTATTATACGATGATTTTTATTAACTGTCAATAACATAGTATTGATTTGCGGGTAAATTTGGATAGTATAGTTTTTAAGCCCAGCGTTGTAAAACAGCTAAAAAAAGTAATCCGTCCATAAAAAAACTGAAAGAATAGGATGATTGCCTTCCTATTCTTTCAGCAGTCTATCTATGCAGTTTTTTATTCCGGACCATTCACTTTATAGAGCGCCGCATACATCGTGGGCAGCACCAACAGCGTCAGCACGGTCGCCACGAAAAGTCCGCTGGCGATCGCCGTTGCCATCGGCCCCCAGAACGTATTGCTCATCAACGGCAGCATACCAAGAATAGCAGCCGCCGCGGTAAGCATGATTGGGCGAAAACGGAGCACGGCAGAATCTAAAATCGCATCCCATTGCGTTTCGCCATCCGCTAAATGCTTCTGAATCTGGTCAATTAAAATCACCGAATTGCGAATAATCATCCCTGAAAGCGCCAATATCCCCAGCTGAGCAACAAATCCCATGGCCGCATTGAAAAGCAGCATGCCGAAGGAAACACCGACCAACCCGAGCGGCGCCGTCAGCAGCGTCAGCACCATAAGCTTGCCGTTGCGCAGCTGAAGCATCAGCAGCGTCATAATAATAAAGATCATCGCAGGGATTGGAACCAGCAGGAATTTGATTGCCTGCTGACTGTCAAAAAGAGCCCCGTCCGGTTCAATACTATAACCAAGCGGTAAATGATCCCGCAGATCCTGCGTAGCATCATATACTTTTTGCGCTGCATCATTGGACGTTCCCTGCTGAATATCTGCCTGAACCGTGATAGTTGGCTTCGAATTTCGCCGCCAGATCAGCCCAGCTTCTGCTTCAAAAGAAATTTTCGCAATCTGCGACAAGGGCACATACCCGGAGGGTCCTAAATAAATAGGAATATCCTTGATTTTAGAAAGATCCTGCCGATCATCATCCTTGAGCCGGAACTGAATATCAATCGTGCGGTCGCCTTTATAATACTGCGCTACGCTGGCGCCGCTGATTTCCGTATACAGAGTCTGCGCCAGCTGCTGACTGGATATGCCCATACTGCGCAGTTTATCCTGATCCAGGGTAAGATGCATACTCTTCGATTTTTCATTCCAATCAAAATTTATATCAGTATAATTGGAATCAGATGCCATTCGCGCCGCCACTTCATCAGCCAGTTCGTGCACTTTCTCCTTGTCATATCCAGACACGCGCAGCATGACCGGATACGCAGCCGGAGGCCCGGTCTGAATAAACTTGATTGTGGAACGAATTTCGGGAAAATCCGATGCCAAGGCCGTTTCAATCTTTTTCGTCAGCGCTTTGCGCGCTTCAACATCCTTGGCTACTACAACAAATTGCGCGTAATTATCCGCCGGCAGCGTCGGGTCCATCGTCAGCACAAAACGCGGCGCGCCTTCGCCAACATAATAGGAATAATTATCAATACTGCTTTCCTCCCCCGTTAAGAAAGCAGCAAACCGAGCAGCTTCAGTATCCATGGCCTTCTTGGAAGCCCCTTCCGGCAGCCGCATCTCCACAATGACTTCCGGGCGGAGAGATGGTGGGAAAAATTCCTTCTTAATAAACTTCATCATATAAATCGACGCCAAAAAAATAACCAGCGTACTTGATAGCACCAGCGTCTTATGCGTCAAAAACCAGCTGAGCACTTTGCGAAAGCCCCGATAAAATTTATTTTGATACGGATTAATTTCCCCGGACGCATCTTTTTTAACGTCAACTTTAATCAAATGATACCCATAAAGCGGCGCTACCATGACAGATACAATCCAGGACAGCAACAAAGCGATGCTGATGACGGGAAATAAATCTTTACAAAATTCCGGTGCCATTCCCTTGGCAAATGCGACCGGAATAAAACCGGCGCAGGTGATCATAGTTCCGGTCAGCATCGGTTTGGCTGTAGCTGTAAAAGCATAGCAGGCGGCGTCAAAACGATCCAGCCCCTGCTCCAATTTAACGCTCATCATTTCCACGGCAATAATTGCATCATCGACCAACAGTCCCAACGAAATGATCAGCGCGCCCAGCGAAACCTTGTGCAGATCAATCCCTAAAAGATACATGCAGCAAAACACGCCGGCCAATACCAACGGAATACAGCCCGCCACCACGAGCCCGGTCCTGACGCCCAGACTTAAAAAGCTGACCACCAGGACAATAATAATCGCTTCCCGCAGCGTGCTCACAAAATCATCAATGGACGCCTCGACAACAGCCGGCTGATCGGAAACGCGACTGATTTCCAATCCGACAGGCTCTGAATCCTTAATCTTATCAATGAGCTGATTCAGATTTTTACCCAGCGTCAGAATATTGCCGCCCGGCTCCATGGAAACGGCAATGCCGATTGCCGGCTGCCCGTTAAAATACATCTTTGGCTCTGCAGGCTCAGCATAACGCCGTTCCACTTTAGCAATATCGCCCAGCCGGAACACGCGCCCGCCGGCATTGATCGGCAAGGCCTTAATAGCCTCCAAGTCCTCAAATACGCCGGTCAGGCGGAGATACACATTATCCGACTCCGTATCCACCATACCAGAAGGCGTGATCTCGTTCTGCGTCTTCACAGCATTGGCAATGACCTGCGGGCTGATTCCCAGCTCGGCCAGCTTGGAATTTTCCACTTCGATATAAACTTTTTCCGGCTGTTCGCCCAGCAATTCTACCTTTTGCACACTGGGCACACCCAAAATCAAACGACGTGCTTTTTCTGCCGCCTGCCGCATTTCTTCATACGAATACCCATCGCCGGTAATCGCATAAATGGATCCAAAAACATCGTCAAATCGATCATTGTAAAAAGGTCCATAAACGCCCTCCGGCAAATCCGTTTTCACATCATTGCCAAAATTGCGGACGTCGCGCCAGGTTGGACGGATCTTGCTGCTGTCCACATCTTCTCGCAGCGTTACATAAAGCACCGAAGTACCGGCCCGCGAATAACTTTTGATATAATCAATCCCTGGCACATCCTGGAACTTTTTTTCCAATTTATCGGTAACCTGCTGCTCCATCTGCTCTGCCGTCGCGCCCGGCCAGGAAGCAGTAACAATCATCTGCCGGATAGTAAACTGTGGATCTTCCATCCGCCCGAGCTTAAAATAGCAAAGAATGCCGGCAAAAAAAACTACAATAATAAAATACCAGATCAGATCTCTATTCTTTAATGATACTTCTGTGAGATTTCTCATGAATGCTCACCCTCCGCCAACCGGACCTCCTCACCGTCATGAAGCTTATGCACGCCGGCAGTAACGACCACATCGCCTTCCTTGAGACCAGTCACTTTAACCTTATTGTCGCCAAAGGCCTCCACGTCTACCTTTTGCAGCGAAACTTTACGATCGCTATCGACCAGCCATACTTCCGGCGTATCTCCGGTTTGATAAATCGCCGACAGCGGCAGTACGACAAAGTGCTGTCCGCTCACAGCCGCAGCTCCGGCCCGGCTGACCTGCACGCTCGCCGTCATGCCTAAACCCATGCCATCCGGCGGATTGGACACGGAAATCCGCACCTTATAGGTGCGCGCCGTACTATCCGCCATCGGCGCTACTTCGCGCACAGTTCCTTTCACTGTGCCATTACCCAAAGCCCAGAAAGATACCTGGACTTCCTTCCCTGCGGCTACATCTGCCAAATGGTTTTCCGGCACGTGAATCTCAATCTCCAACTCCCCTGACTGGACAAGAGTCAGCACCGTTTGCCCCGCGGCTACCACCTGCCCGGCTTCCGCATTGACCGCCGAAATCACTCCATCGACGCCGGCCGCCAGATTGGTATAAGACAAAGCATTATGCCCCTGCGCCGCTTGTGCCAGCGCATTCTGATACGAAGCAAACGCCGCGTCATACGCTGTCTGGTACTGATCCAGCACGGCTGCGGCTACCGCTTCCTGCTGATACAATTGACTGTACCGCGTCAGATTTGCCTGCGCCAATGAAAGCTGTGCCCTGGCCGCCTCCACCTGGGCATCGCCCTGATTGGCTTTCTGCACAACATCTTTGGCATCAATTGTCATGAGTGTCTGCCCCGCCTGCACCCGGTCTCCCAGCTGCACATTGCGGCTCAGAATCTGCCCGCCGACTTGAAACGCCAGATTCGTTTCATAACGACCGCGCACCACGCCGGCATACGTTGCCGCCGACGAGCCATCACCCAGCGATACCGCCTGCGATTTTACCAAAGGCACTTGTGCCCCCAACTCCGCCGGCTTGCCGCAGCCAGCCGCCAAAATTAGCAACAAACATAAACTCAGCAATCCCCATAGGTTTTTTCGCATACATTTGCTCCCCCTGTTCTTTTCTGCAAATCAGCTTCAGATTTGATTAAAATTCGCATTTTCCGCTCGATTTGCCAATTTTTGAAAAATAGTCAACATCGCAATGCGTTCTTCCTCCTCCAGATCATGCGTAAGCGTATCAATCCAGCGTATGGGAAGATTCTCCAAAAAATCCTGCTGCTCTCTGCCAAATTCCGTCAAATAAAGTCTTTTAATCCGTTGATCCTGTATATCCCTTCGGCGATAAATAAACTTTTTCTTTTCCAAGGATGCGATCAGTCGTGTAACAACCGCTTTATCTACATACATACAAGCGGCAATCTCATCCTGACTTCTGCCCTCGCACTCGTAAAGATTGAGCACCAAAACATATTCAGAATACGTAAGCTGAAAATCACGCGCCGCATATACCAAAAAATTCTGTGATCGCCGATGCAGCATCTCAAAGCAATGCGCGATAGTTAAATAATCCATTTTCTGCCTTTCTCTTTATATAGTTGATTTAATCAACTATATTGTAACAGATACCCTTAAAAAGTCAAGCAGCAGTTTGCTCAGCACAAAAAAACTGAGACAAAACTTTTGCCTCAGTTCTGATAAAACCCCAGCTCAATCAAATTACCATCCGGATCGCGCAAATATAAGCTCTGCATCGGCCCCAGCGCTCCCTGCCGCAATACCGTATCATGTTCCAACGTAACGCCGCGTGACAGGAGCTCCTGCCTCACCGTTTCAATATTTCCCTCGGCCCGCAGGCAGATATCCAGGCTGCCGGCTTCCGGATGCTTCGCCGCCGGCACCGACCCCGACTGCGGGTAAACATTGATTGTCTGCATACCAAAATACAGGCAATAACGCCCATGATGATACACTGGTTCCATTCCCAGAATTCTTTCATAAAACGCCAGACACTTTTCCAGATTTGACGTGATAAGTACCAAATGATCAAACGATAAAAGCTTCATTGTTTTCCCCCCCGCTCATAATACACCCTTCTTATTATAATACCATTGTCCCAAATATTCCAGTACTGTCAGAATAAAAAAATTACTGCCGGCATTCCTGGTAAAACCAGTCTGCCGGCAGCATGATTACCGCTCCAATAAAAGAATCATCCGACCCGTCTGGCCCGGAGCACCGCCCAGACAAAACCACAGACAATCAGCGCATTAACCGCCAGTCCCAGCCAATCAGCCGTCGGCGCAAAACTTTTGCTGACCAACGCCAACGGAGCATCGCTGCCGCCGCCGGACAAGGAAAACACAATCATCGCCGCGATCAGCACGCCCATGATGCTCTCCCCGACAATAAACCCTGAAGCGACCAACGTGCCGCGACGCCGGCCATCTTCCATCACCGACGTCACATTCGTCGATTTCTCCGCCCGCCGCTTCAGATACCAATCAAGCCCATAGCCGACCGCCGCGCCAATCACCAGCGGCGTCACTACCGTCGGCGGCAAATAAATACCCATGCCAACGGCCAACGGCGGCAGTCCCAGCTTCTGATCAGAAATGTGTTGCAGGAATACATTCACGGCCACCAGAAGGATCCCCAGACCAATGCCCATATAAATATATTCCCAAGCCAGATTCTGTGAAAAAATTCCCGTAGCAATCGTCGTCATAAGCCCTGCCTGCGGTGCAGATAACGCCAGCGTCTCATCCATACCCGGGCGCGGCATTGCGCCGGGAAACCCATACGCTTCATATAAAAGATTCAGCACCGGCGCTATGACAACCGCACCGACAACACAGCCCAGCAGCAAGGCCACCTGCTGACGCCACGGCGTCGCGCCGACCAGATAGCCAGTTTTCAGATCCTGCATATTATCATTGGAAATACAGGCAATACTAATAATGATACTCGTCGTAAAAATTGCAATTGCCGTAGCAAACTTAGTTCCCCCCGGCAAATCAAAAATGCCAAAATACGAACATAAAGCATACATCACCAGAGATGAAATAATAATCCCCATAATGCCAATACCAGAAATAGGGCTTGATGACGTTCCTATCAGCCCCGCCATATAAGCGCAGGCTGCCGCCACAAAGAACCCCATCAGCACAGCCACAGCAACGCCCACAATGACAAAAATCACGGTCTCTCCCATAGGTAAAGCCGCTGCCCCGACAAATGAATAGAATGTCCCGACCAAACCAACCAGCATGACCAGAAAAATCAAGCCCACCGACGACAGCGACATATCAATGTCCATCCGATGGAGCGCCTGCTGCTCCTTAGGTGCTTGCATGCTCCGCAGAGACTCCTTGACCCCTTCAACCACTGGTTTTACTAAAGTCAAAAGCGTCCAAACCGCCGCAATGCCCATCGTCCCGGCGCCGATCAAACGAACCTTTTGCGACCAAATTCCGGAGGCAAACGCGCCAAGGCTTTGTCCGTCAAGCGGAATCTCCTGCGCCGTAAAATATGGCACACAGCCGCCCCAGGCAATCAAAATGCCGGTCAGCATCGCCAGCCCGCTCATAATGCCAATCAAATAGCCGGCGCCCATAAGCGCCGTCGAAAAACCAAAGGGCAGCTGCCAGACGCTGCGGCCCGTTGAAAACCAAAAATGACACTCTCCCGACAACACCTGAAATCCATTGGTGCAAAGCGCCACAAAGCCGGACACAAAACTGCCCGACAAAATTTCTTTCAATCCGCCGCCCGCCGACTGGCTTCCCGCCTGTCCACTGCCCACCTTTAAAATCTCCGCAGCGGCAATCCCCTCGGGATAAGGAAGATCACTGTGCACTACCATCGCCCGACGCAACGGAATCGTAAACAAAACGCCCATGCATCCGCCGCAGGCCGAAACCAAAAGGGTCTGCCAAAACTGAAACCCCTGCCAATACCCGATCATAAGCAGTCCGGGAATAATAAAGATCACCGCCGATAAAGTACCAGCGGCCGAAGCCTGCGTCTGTACCATGTTGTTTTCCAGAATATTAGACCCTTTAAACATTTTCAAAATTGCCATGGAAATAACAGCCGCCGGTATCGCTGACGAAAACGTCAAACCCACTTTCAAGCCAAGATACACGTTCGACGCGGTAAAAATCACCGTCAAAATCGCGCCCAAAAGCATCCCCCGTGCCGTTAACTCCGGCAAATGCAGTTCATGCTGCATAAACTCGGACTCCTCCTGCTTCATATCATTTTCCCTTCCTCTCCGCCATCTCTGGTAAAAACTTCCCATCTAGTATATCATGTTGCTCACAAAAGGAAAAGACAGCTCGATGCTTTGTCCATCAGGAAAACGCACAGAAGCGACCGGCTGTCAACAGCTTTTAAAACGCATCAAACGCACGGATAAACTGTCGGGTAAAAGTGATCTGCGGCTGTTGCAAAACCAGCTCCGCCGGTCCCTGCTCAACCAGCCTTCCCTGATATATAAAACCTGCTTCATCCGCCATATAACGAGCCAAATTGAGATCATGCGAAATAAAAAGATATGTCAGTTTCTCTGTCTGCTGCAGCTCCTTTAATAAACAAATCAGCTGCATCTGCACTGTAGGATCGAGCATCGCCGTCGGTTCATCTAATACCAAAAAGGATGGCCGCATCAGCAAGCTTCGCGCTATACAAACACGCTGTAGCTGCCCTCCGCTAAGCTGCTCAGGATAACGGTTCAGCAAGTCCAGCGACAGTTTCACCTTTTTCAAACATACTTCGATCCAGTCCCAATCCGGCGCGCCCAGCAAATACGAATGAATGCGATAAGGTTCCTCAAGCAGCTGCCGAATCGTAAAATCCGGATATAAAGTTGCTTGCGGATTCTGAAAAACGATCTGATTCCGTTGCCGAAAATCTTTTTCTTTTCGACGCGAGGTCATCCAATGTTGAATAGATACATCATCATAAAAAACATTCCCGGCAGACGGAGCGACAAGCCCCAGCAAAATACGCCCCAAGGTTGATTTGCCTGATCCGCTTGCACCACACAGCGCATACGTATGTCCCTCGGCAATTGTCAGGGAAATTGCCTGCAAAACCGGATGACAACGCTTTTTAAAAAAACCGCTGTAAAAATTTTTTGTTACCGCTTGGCACTTAATCATCCCGTTGCCTCATATGTCTGCCCAAAAAAGCTGCCTCGATCAAGCGGCGGGTATAATCCCGGACCGGATGCTCAAATATGACTTTTGTCAGCCCGGTTTCCACCACCCGTCCCGCTTGCAAAACTATAACCTGCTGGCTTATTTTTTGCGCCAACCGCAAATCATGCGTAATCAAAATCAGCCCGCTGCGAGAAACTGCAGTTAGTTGACGAAAAAGCGCAAAAACCTGCTGCCGGAGCGCCGGATCGAGTCCCTTGGTCGGTTCATCAGCAATAATCCATGCCGGACACAGCACCGAAGCCATAGCACAGAGAATCCGCTGCTGCATTCCGCCGCTTAACTGAAAAGCATACGCTCGGACAATCTCTTCCGTATCGGCAAATCCATATCGCTGAAGTTCCTCTCGTACAATAGCCTCGGCAACATTTGGCGCCATCCCCTGATGATATTCTAAAGCTTCCGTCAGCTGTTCGCCAATTGGCATCGCCGGATTCAAGGCCAAAGAAGGATCTTGAGGAATAAAAAAGACCTGTTTTCCCCGATAAGAAGTTAACTGTCGATCAGACATAGCCGCTAAATTGCTTCCATTAAAAATAATATTGCCGGTAATGCTGGCCCGTGTCAAAAGTCCAACCAAGGCTTTCCCAAGAACTGACTTTCCGCTGCCTGATTCCCCAATAACGGCTATTGTCTGCTGCGCCGGAAAAGTATAGCAGACCGAATGCAGTACCAATCCCTGTTCATAAGGAAAACACACGCTCACATGCTGCAGCACAATATCCTTTTCCATCGAGATACCCTCCTGTTAATAGACGCCCCACTCATTTATATACCCTGCCGGCAGAAACAAACCGGCGCTTCAGACTTTCACCCAGTATATGAAATGCCATGCAAAGCAAAAAGATGCAGCTGCCCGGCGCATAAAGCAGTAACGGATACGTACGAAAATAAGTCTGCCCTTCATTCACCATAAGCCCCCAGTCGGCCAACGGCGGCTGAAGCCCGATACCGATATAGCTCAGCCCTGATACGGACAAAATCACAGCGCCCAGCCGAATGGTAAAAAGCGTACTGATAACCGGCAGCAGACTGCGCCATACATAATGCTGAAGAATAAATGCATTGCCCGCTCCCAAAGCCCGCAGCCCTTCGATAAAATGTTCGCTGCGGATGCGAAGCACCTCGCCTCTCACCACACGAGCAAATCCTGTCCACGAAGTCAATACGACCGCCAGCAGCATACTAGTAAATCCCGGCTCCAATATACCGGCTAACGCAATCATCAGACTAAACCCGGGAATCCCCTGAAAAACATTAATTATCATCTGAACTGCTGCATCCAGCCGCCCGCCAAACCAACCGCCCACGGTGCCGATAAACAAGCCCGCGGTCATAGTACAACAAGCGGCGACAAAGGCAAAACCAATGGAAACGCGAGCGCCCATGATAAGTCGGCTCAATACATCCCGTCCCAACGAATCCGTCCCCAACCAGTACATTGCATCAGGAAACTCCAACACATGCTGCATATCTACATACGCAGGATCATACGGAACTAACCAAGGCGCCAGCGCGGCAACTAAAAAGAAAAAAGCCCACACCCCGACCGCCACACGTTCCAGCCATTTATCGGCAGTCATAATCTCGCCTGCCTTCTAACCGTAATTGTGGTTTAAGCAAAACATACAATACATCGACACCCATATTTACAAAAATTGTCATGCAGCCCACCATCAATACATAACCCTGAATTATCGGATAATCTCTTGCTTGTACAGCGGCCAGAACCAAAGTCCCCAATCCAGGAAGAGAAAAAATCATTTCAATAATCGCCGCTCCGCCCAACAGTCCGCTGATATAATTGCCCAGCATCGTGACTACTGTAATAAAAGAATTGCGCAGTCCATGCTTGTAAATAATATAGAAGAACGGCAGCCCCTTTGCCCGAGCTGTCAGAATATAATTGTCAGCTAATACCGCCAGCAAAGCATCGCGCTGCAACCGCATAACCGCCCCTATCGTCCCCACTCCCAGAATGAGTCCGGGCAGCAATAAATTCCGCAAGGATCCATAGCCGCTAGTCGGAAAAATTCTTAAATTTTCACATAAGACCTGCATTGCAATAATTGCCAGCCAAAAAACCGGCACAGACGTCAGCGCCATTGACAACAGCAATAAAAGACGATCCGGCCATTGTAAATAGTATACCGCCATGACTGCCCCCAGCGGTATACTAAAAAATATGACCCAAAAGATCGCCATACTTGTCACCGAAAGTGTCACCGGCAAAGCTGCCAATAAAGTTCCCAATACATCTTTGCCATCAATGAAAGATACGCCCCAACGGCCATGAAGCACACCGGCCATCCAGGAAACATACTGCATTGCATAGGACTGATCCAGCCCCATTTCATGCCGCTTCAACAGCAATTCTTCGGCTGAGGGTGCGGACATCCCATCCATCGTCATTACCACCATTGCCGGATCCGCCGGCGAAACTACCCCCAACAAAAAAGTGAGCAGCGTCATACCGAGTAACGTTGGTACAAAAAGCAGCAGCCGCTGCCACAGATATGTTTTCATCATCTATTGCCTTTCTATTTGATCCAGAGTAATCCCATAAGTTGTTGCCTGATATCCGGAAAGTTGCCGCTGATTATAAACGACAACATTGTAATCGCTGTCAATCGGAATCACCGGCGGCGCCAACGCCGCCATATCCTGCAAATCAGCATAAAAGTGCCGCCGTCGATTCATGTTCAACACATCCGGCAGTTCTTTAAAAATGCCATCGGCACCATCATTATGATAACCAATCTTGTAGAGCATATTATTGCTTCCCCATGATGCCATATATCCTTCCATGAAGGATTCCGGCGCATAATTTGCCAAACCATGCGTCCCAATCGAAAAATCATAATTCCCTGTTTCCATATATCTGGCATGCGTTGCACTGTCTAAAATCAGAATACGAGCCTGTATATGAATGATTTGAAAAACAGCCTGCAAATATTCGGCAACTTCCTTATAAGAATAACGACTCAGACCATACTGCGGGATCAAAAAGATTGCCGGATACACCTGATCACCCATCACATCATGCGCCAACCGAATGGCTTCCGGCACATCATGTTCTATGGGCAGGTCTTTATAAAACGGATTGCAAAAGTTTAATATATTGACCGTCGGCTGAGACTGCTGATTAAAATAGTACTTTACAATGGCCGTCCTATCCATCAACAGACTGATAGCCCTTATCATTCGCGGATCAGAAAATGGCCAGTGGCTTTGGTTGATTGTCAGATACTGATTAATTGTATTGCGATTTGCAGAAACGGCGAAGCGAGGATCACGCTGTAAGGCCAGAAGCAAAGACGGCGTCATTGCTCCGATATCCAATACGCCCTGAATTTCTTCGGCTTTTAAAGCCGAAAAACGAGTAGCGGCATTCGGCATATTCACCAAGCGAATGAATTCGCTCTTTGCCACTGCTCCATGATAACCAGCAAAGCGCTGCAATAAAACATATTGGCCTGCTTTGCGGTCAACAATCATGAAAGGCCCTGTCCCCACTGCATAACCAGTAAAATCTCCCGTTTTTACGTCAAAGCATTTCGGACTAAACATTGACGAAGAAAAATTAATCATCCGGTAAATAAGCATCGGCTGCGGCGTTGAAAATAAAAGCTCCACTTCATAGGGACCGGTCTTTCGTATCCCGACATATCCCGGATACACCCGCGCCAGAAGAAATCCATAAAAAGAAGATGCTCGATATCCCATATTTTCCCAGCGCTTAAAATTTTGAACCACCGCATCGGCATCAAAAGCTTCTCCATCCTGAAACCGGACGCCCTGCTGCAAACGAAATTTCCAGATTGTATAGTTTTCATTGGGCTGCCAGGATTCCGCCAAAACGCCACGAATTTTGCCATTGTTATCTGTGGCAATTAAAGATTCCCAAACCATGGCAACACTACTGATATAATAGGGGTCTTTCTCCCCCGGCGCCAGATCCCGGGCGGCGGCCAGCGTAATCTCCTGCGGTCGTTCCGATGGCGTAGCAGTTAACAGCGCGGCGAAAATAAAGGCCGGCAACAGTAAAAATACTAATAGCAACTTACATTTACGTAAATAAAACATACTTTACCTCAACAGTAAAAATAAAACCCTCTTGCTACCTGCAAGAGGAAAAATCAGCATAAAAAAACATGCGGTCTTGTCGTTCGCAAGATGCAAATATTCTACGAATCCAGGCAGGTCTTCTGGCTCTGCTTCATTGCACGCTTTGCCTTCCCAGAAGTTTTATCCCCCAGTGACATTGTAAAACGCACTCTGCATTACAGCGGCGTGACCGCATCGGTTTTGCACCGATTTCCCTATTTAGCTCTTTCAAGCGCCTGGACTACATATTCAGTTATTATAAGATAAATTTCATGATACAGGAGGTTTAAAAAAGCGTCAAGTTATTTTATTTTTTAAGAAAATCCATCAATACGCAGACTTCATATAATATAATAAATTTAATGTATTAATTTTTACTAGTATTTTATTTTACCATATGCTATACTAATTTTTGCTTAATTATAATTTAAAACATTTGGGAACAAGGCGCCATGTATTTGGCTTAATAGGGAAGTTTGGTAAAAATCCAACACGGTCACGCCGCTGTATAGGTGAGCATGCAGTTAAAGCCACTGGAATGTATTCCGGGAAGGCCTGCCAGCAATGATCCTGAGTCAGAAGACCTGCCTCGTTTAACAATCACCGTTAACCTACGAGCGATAGGAAGGAGATTCAGGCATGTGCTTGCAGCATTCCTGTTAGCTTCTTTTG
>DCFR01000049.1:27894-33084 GCA_002319815.1 Megamonas sp. UBA1799 | reverse complement strand
CAAAAGAAGCTAACAGGAATGCTGCCTTTTTCTGTCTTTCTCTCGTCATCGCAGGCAGCGCCGTGAACACATTTGGAGGAGGAAGACATGAAATCAACAACAAAAAAAATCCTACTGCACTTACTTTGGACAGCGGCATTTACATCAACGGCCATGGCGGCCAGCGCCCCTGACACGATCACGAATACCCCCCCTGCAGCCAAAACCACGGAAGCTTCCGCCGAAAATTTATCCCAGTACACCCTGACGGATATGATAGTCGAAGGCAATCGGGAAAAATACGGCGGCGGACTGATTGATCGTAAAGGTTCTGTAGGCATTTTAGGAGAAAAAGATTCTTTTAAAGTTCCCTTCACAGTGACCAACCTGTCACAGAAAACAATCGACACCTTCGGAGACTCTACACAGCCGCTTGACAGCATCCTAGCAAATTCTCCTTCCATTCGCCAATCGGGCAGCATTCTTCATAATGACTTCACCTTTCGCGGTTTCCGCGCCAACGGAACCAGCTGTTATGTCAATGGCGTCCCCGGAATCTGGACGCAGTTCAATGCTCCCACCCACGTAACGGAACGAATTGAAATTATTGCCGGTCCTAACAGCGGTTTATCGGGAACCGGCACCCAATATGAGTCGGACACGGCAGGCGGGCTGGTTAACTTCGTCACGAAACGAGCTGCCGAAAAAGATTTTACCCGCTATACGCAGACCGTTTCCGGACGCAGTCTGTTCGGTGAATATTTGGATATGAGCCGCCGCTGGGGCGATCAAAAAGAATGGGGACTCCGCATTAATCTTGAAAACGTCAACGGACAAACCAATATTCCTGGTGAGGGCGAAACGGCTAAAAGCATTTTTATCAATCTGGATCATCGCGGACAAAAAAGCATCACCAATTTCTTTACCGGTTATCGCGATATAGACATTACCAACGGCCAGCGCTGGTTCAAACTGGGCTCCAACGTAACCCGACTGCCGGCCGTTCCCGATCCGAACCGGAATTATTCTTTTAACGGGATGGACAAAGGTTCTTATGGCTGGGTTGCCGTTTTAAACCATGAGCAGTATCTTAATCGTCAATGGAAAGTATTTTTGAATGCAGGATATATGCAAAACAAATTAAATAAAAATATCATGTATCAAAACAGCGCAATTACCCTGAATGATAATCTGGGTAATTTTGATGTAAAAACACAAAGCACAACAACACCGCAAGATGCTTATTACATACAACTGGGCACGACCGGAAAATTTACTACCGGCAACCTGAAACATGAGCTGACCATCGCCGCCGATCAGACCACGCGCACGCGCGATGCAGCCAAAAACGTAAGGACGTACACAATTGGTAGCGGCAACATCTACACCGGGCAGATACATCAAATGGCAGACGTGAACAGCGATTATGAAGGCGCTTTATCCAACATTACCCATCTATGGGGAGGCTCCATTGCTGACTCCATAGATTTTGGTAAATGGAATGTTCTGTTAGGCGTCCATAAACACAATTCGATAGTCCGCGCGTATAATACATCAACGGGGCGCTTATCATCCCGTACCAATAGTGACGCGGCCTGCCCCACATATGCCGTTTCATATAGCCCTATCGACAAAGTGGCCTTTTATGCCAGCCACGCAGAAAACTTCAATGCCGGCTCAGTAGTCGGCGCCACCTATAAGAATGCCGGAGAAATCTTACCTCCGGCGAAAACGAAGCAAAATGAAATTGGCATTAAATACCTCAATAAAAGCTTTTTTGCCACACTGAGTTTGTTTGATATCAAGCAAGCCAACACGGTAGATATTGCGCGCGGCAGCGATACCTATCAAACGCTTGATGGAGAGCTGCAGCATAAAGGCATTGAATTAGCGGTCAACACCGACCTCACCCCAAAATGGAGTTTATCCGGAGGCCTTTCCTACATGCGGGCAACGTACCAAAACACCACAAAAGGGCTCTACAACGGCATCACCGAATCCGGCCGCCCGAATTGGACCGGCGTTGCCACGGTAAAATATGCTGCCGATAAAAATTTTGATATTATTAGCCGGGCGATTTATGTTGGCAGCGCGCCGGTGCTCTATGAAAAATTTCAGGCGCCTTCTTATGTAACCATTGATCTCGGATTAGATTATAAGACAAATGTAATGGGAATGCCGGCAAAATTTAGCCTTATGTGCTATAATTTATTAGATAAAAAATATTGGATGATTGCCCGCGGCGACAATCTTTATCTTTCTAGTCCCCGCACTTTCGCACTTACTATGAGTCTTGATTTTTAAAATCAGGACAAAGATATTTTTCCAAAGGACTCGTCGGCAGACGGGTCCTTTGCTATATTTTTGGAGCTCGTCTGTCATTACAGATTATTTCCCCAAAAAGCGCAAACTTTGGTAGATTTTTGAAACGTAACCCTGTATAATATTGATATTAACATATTTACATTTTTTCAGGAGAGAAGGGTGAACTTATATGTTTATGTCAAAGAAGTTCAAATGTATCGCTCTGGGGCTGACAACTGTTTTAGCCGCCGGAATGATCGCCGGCTGCGGCGGCGGCGAGAAAACTGCGGGCAGCAGCAGTGACAAGAAACAGTTCAAGGTCGGTATTGTACAACTGGTAGAGCACAATGCGCTTGATGCCGCAAACAAAGGCTTTGTTGACGGATTGAAAAAGCGTGGATACGAAGAAGGCAAAAATATTACCTTCGACCGTCAGAATGCGCAGGCCGACCAGTCTAATCTACAAAACATCGCGCAGCGTTTTATCAACAATAAAGTGGATCTCATTTGCGCCATCGCTACGCCGGCAGCGCAAACCGTTGCCAATCTGACAAAGACGATTCCGATTGTGGGCACCGCGATCACGGATTATGAAGGGGCCCGCCTGGTTGCTTCTAACAGCGCGCCGAAAGGCAACGTCACCGGCACCAGCGATATGAATCCAATCAAAGATCAGATTGACCTGCTTATGAAATTATGCCCGAACGCAAAAACAATCGGGACCATCTATTGCTCCAGTGAAGTAAACTCCGAAGTACAGGTAAAGGCCATGAAAGAATATGCGGAGTCGAAAGGCCTTAAAGTGGAAGTAGCAACCATTTCTACGGTCAATGATATCCAGCAGGCCGCACAGAGCCTGATTGGCAAAGTAGATGCCTTCTACGAACCGACGGATAATGTCATTGCTTCCGCAATGCCTACACTGGCAGCGATTACCGATCCGGCCAAAAAACCGGTCATCTGCGGCGAACCGAATATGGTAAAAGCCGGCGGATTGGCCACTTATGGCATTGACTATTATAAACTCGGCCTGCAGACCGGTGAAATGGCCGCCGATATTCTGGACGGAAAATCCAAACCGGCGGATATGGCAATCCAGATGGCAAAAGACTTGAAAGTGACGATTAACAAAAAAGACGCCGCCGCACTTGGCATAACCATCCCGGAAGATGTGTTAAAGGGTGCCGATGTCGTCGAATAACGAACTAGGAGAATAAAATTGGATCTGATTATCCCTACGATTTCTCAAGGACTATTATGGTCAATTCTGGCCATTGGCGTTTATCTGACCTTTCGCGTGCTAGATATTGCCGATCTGACCGTGGAAGGCAGTTTCCCGCTCGGCGCTGCTGTCGCCGCTTCCATGCTGGTCAAGGGCAGCGACCCGTTTACGGCCATTGTATTGGCGGCAATCGCCGGTATGCTAGCCGGCGTCGTCACCGGGCTATTGACAACCAAGCTGAAAATTCCGGCGCTACTCGCAGGTATTCTGACGATGATTGCCTTATATTCGGTCAATCTTCGCATCATGGGCAAGGCCAATCTTTCATTGCTGCAGGCCGATACGATTTTTTCCCGTTTTTCCTGGATTTCCGAAGAAAAACAATTTGTTGTACTCGGCGTCGGCTTTGCCGTCGTACTGTTGATCAGTCTGCTGAACTATTGGTTTTTTGGCACAGAAATCGGCGCTGCTATTCGCGCCACCGGTTTCAATCCGCACATGATCCGCGCCAACGGCGTCAATACCGATGTTACCGTTATTCTCGGCCTTCTCTTATCCAACGGATTGGTGGCCGTTTCCGGCGCACTGGTGGGGCAAAGCAACGGTTTTGCTGACGTCGGCATGGGCGTAGGCACCATTGTCATCGGTCTGGCATCCGTTATCATCGGCGAAGTGCTGTTTGGGACGCGCAGTTTCTGGAACTGCCTGCTTTCCGTTATCCTGGGTTCCATTGTCTATCGTATTGTCATTGCCGTTGTGCTCGAACTGGGCATGCCGCCAAACGATTTGAAACTTTTCACTGCGATACTTGTCGCCCTGGCTCTGGCTATGCCACTGATCCAGAGTAAAATGAAAAGTCGAAAGGCGGTGCGCTGATGCTGCAAATTGACCATATCTCCAAAACTTTTAATCCGGGAACGATTACGGAAAAAACTGCCTTATCCGGTCTTTCACTGCATCTGCCGCCGGGCGATTTTGTCACCGTTATTGGCGGCAACGGAGCCGGTAAATCAACGCTTATGAACTCTATTGCCGGCACGTTCCTCGTTGACAACGGCAGCATCACAATTGACGGACAGAATATTACCAAGTGGCCGGAACATCGCCGGGCAAAATACATCGGCCGCGTGTTTCAAGATCCGATGATGGGCACTGCCGCCGGCATGATGATTGAGGAAAACCTTGCGATTGCCTCGCGCCGCGGACGCACCCCGTCCCTGCGCTGGAGCGCTCCCGAAAGTAACCGGACTCATTTTCGCGAATTGTTAGCCTCTCTCGATCTTGGTCTGGAAAACCGGTTGGAGTCAAAAGTCGGCCTGCTCTCCGGCGGACAGCGGCAGGCATTGACATTGCTCATGGCTACCATGGCCAACCCGAAGTTGTTGCTGCTTGACGAACACACAGCCGCTCTTGATCCCAAGACAGCGGAACAGGTTCTTCGTATCACGACCAATATCGTTGAAAGCCGCCATCTGACGACGCTGATGATCACGCACAACATGCGTGATGCGCTGCGCTGCGGCAATCGACTCATCATGATGCATGACGGGCGCATTATCATTGATATCAGCGGCGAAGAGAAAAAACATCTCACCGTAAAAAATCTGCTGCAAATGTTTGAAAAAGCTGCCGGCAGTGAAATGGATAATGACAGTCTGCTGCTAAGCTAAAATAAAACGGACGTC
>DCFR01000049.1:0-27615 GCA_002319815.1 Megamonas sp. UBA1799 | reverse complement strand
GACGTCCGTTTTATTTTAGCTTAGCCGATTAGTGGCAAGTATCGGCTGCAAATGAACTTTCCGCCTCAGCGATCAACGGAAAATCACCGCCGTCACCTTCGGCAATCAATCGGTGCCGCAACGCATAAATCAAAGCCTGTGTGCGATCCTCTACATCCAGTTTGCGATAAATACTGGTCAAATGATTGCGGATCGTGGCGTCACTGACAAACAAAGTCTGCGCCATCATCTTATTGCTCATGCCGCGGGCAATGCAGTGTAGTACTTCCATTTCACGGACCGTCAGCCGGTATTCACGTTCCTCGCGGCAGAGTTCGCGCGCTATTTGTGTCAGATCATCCTGCGCCGGCAATTGTCCCCGGCAGGCAAACCGGTCCCGCAAATCCTGGCTCATATACGATTTACCGGCAGCTACGCAATGAATCGCCGCCAGCAGCTCCTGCGGCTCCAACCCTTTGAGCAGATACCCTTGAACGCCTTCCTTGAACATCTCCACAACATAATAATCGCAGTCATTGATGGTCAACATGATCACCCGCGTTTTTGAATGCGCCGCATTCAGCTTCCGCAGCACTTCAATGCCATTCATGCCCGGCATATTCATATCCAAAAGAAGAATATCCGGTACCAGCTGCAGCGTTGTCGTCAAAGTATCCTGTCCGTTTCCGGCTTCGCCAACTACTTCCAATTCCTTGTCCCAGGAAAGAATTTGTCTGATTCCCTGCCGCATAAGCGCATGATCATCGGCAATAAACACCCTGATTCCCATAATGTACCCGCCCTCCTATATTTTCCATTTTCTTTTATGCCGGTTAAAACAGCTTCCCTGCCATCCTGCCGGCGATTTCCCAAAAAGTATATAATCTGTAAGCTAAATGTTTTATAGGATATTTTGCTGCAAATAGTATGAAACATACTTTAGTCTAATTTTTAATATTATTATAGTATAACTTTAAGAAAATTTTAAGGTACTAAGTCCTCATTATTTTTGGGTACATTGTATTTATGAATTTTATCTGGAAACAGATAGGCTGATATATTGCCTGTTTTCCTGCCTATTTTATTTATATTACTGCAAAGCCTATAGTCCTATTAAATTTTAAACAAAAATAAATCCCTGGGCAAAACCCTTTGCCCAGGGAAAAGGAGTGGAAATACTATGGCTTTTTAACGTATCTTTCCGGTAACACGACAACTTAATGAATGGTAATCTCTTTTGGCTTTTCTGCTTCGGCCAGTTTTGGCATGCATACTTTCAACACACCGTCCTTAAATTCAGCCGATACCTTCGCCTCATCAATGTTATCAATATAAAACGAACGCGTCACACTGCCAACTGAACGTTCGCGGCGAATATAGCCGTTCTGATCATCTTTCTCATTTGTAGCTTCATCTTTCTTCGCCTCAATAGTAAGATAATTATTTTCATAACGCAGAGAAATATCTTCTTTCTGCACGCCCGGCAAATCTGCCGTCAATTCATATCCGCTGCCGGTGTCCTTGACATCCACCTTAAACGAAGCGGCGCCCCAACCTTTAAACGGTGAAAACTCACTTGAGAAAAATGGCTCATTGAAGATGTCGAAAAGGCGATCGAATCCATCTTCTTTCTTTGCTAAATCATGTCTTGACCCAAACGGTACCAAACCAAACATAAAAATCAATCCCCTTTCAATGAATATAAATGAATGATCTGCCAAAGGCTGACTGTCCGGATCCGCACCCCGGCGATTCCTTTCATTTCCTTTGGACAATTCTTATTATACTCCAAAAGGTCAAAAAGTCAATACATCAATTGGTCAATTATGCAAATTTATTTTTTATTAATAGAGATTTGCTGCCCCGCACAAAATACAATACGTCATCTTCCAGTCCGACGGTATCGCAAAATCCCGCCGTCTGCAAAAGATCCCTGACAGCAAGACCTGAAGGCAACTTGTCCTGTAAGGTTTCTTCACAACGCGCATGAACGCCGTTGACTACTTCCCGGGAAATATCATGCATGATAACGATCCGTCCTCCGGGACGCAGCGCGGTAAATGCCCTCGCTGCATAGGACTGTTTTTCCGCCAATGTCGTCAGATGCGGGAAAAAATTCAGGCAAACAACCGCGTCATAACTGGCGGCCGGTAAATCCATGGTCAAGATATTCCCACAGCAAAAATCAATGCCTGAGTAAAAAGAAAATTTTGCTTCAGCCTGCGCCAACATCCGGGAAGAAAAGTCAACGGCGGTAATTTTCCCCTGCCGCCCCAACACCGCCATCAGATATGGCAGGAGAACTCCCGTGCCGCTGCCAACATCCAGCACGCGTCCGCCTTCCGGCAAAGCCGCCAGTTGCAGCAGAAACTGCAGCCGTTCCGGATACGTCTCTCGCGTCGCATCCCATTGCCCTGCATAATGGTCAAAAAACTCTGCTCCCTTATCCATAAATCCTCCCTAAAACTTTTGTGAAAAAGTCACTGTATAAACCCGGCCCTCCATGGGATACCCATAAATCTCACAATAATTTTTATCAAAAATATTATACACAGAAACATTCAGCGATTCCTGCCGCCCAATTTCTTTGGTCACCGACAGGTTATGTACAACAGATCCACCCAACGTAACCTGATCCGTTGACGCTGCCGCCGGATAGCGTTTACTGGCTTGCTGATTGCCGGTATAGGTAAGATCATAGCGCAAGTTCCAGCCATTTTTATCAAGCGCATACCCGGCCGATATCACATGATGCGGTCGATAATCGAGTTCGTGCGCCAGCCCCGCGGCATCTCTCGAATCGACGCCTTTCTTTTCCGTATGCTGATAAGTATAATTCAAAAACAAGCTGGCATTTTTATTGAGCTGCCAATTATTTTCCCACTCAGCGCCCCAAAGAGAAACATCATGAATATTATAACAGCTGAAAGGTGGCGTATGCGTAAAGTTGATATAACTGTCCATATCCTGATAATAAAGCGTGACCTTGGAATGCAACCGGGAATTGAACTGATGTTCCACCGACGTCTCATAGCCCCAGCCTTTTTCCGGTTCCAACCTCATTCCATGAGAAAAACCCCAGTTTGCATAATGCCAGTAAAATTCGGCCATGGACGGCGCCCGCCAGATACGATTCACCGAAAATGAAGTTCGGGTTGTATCGTTATTGCGAAAAGTAAAATTAAATTTAGGTGACAGAGCGCTTTCCCGCATACTTTGTACGTTAACAGCCCGGCTGTCATCGCGGTCGCCGCGCATCTGATCATAGCGCAGCCCGATATTCCCCGTCCAGCGCGCATTCAGCTTCCAGGTATCATCGACATAAACACCCAGTGTATCCACCTTCTGCGAAGGATATAGTTCGCTTCCCACCAGGCGGAAATCATACCAACCGCTGCCATAGCGCAACCGTCGATAGTCAAGGCCATAACCAAGATGATGCGAACCCAAAAGCTGCTGTTTTCCAGTGAAAAGCAGTCCATCGGATTGATCCGTAATATTATGCCGGTCAAATTGCAGTCCCGCTGCCGAATAGAAAACCTCATGACGATTCTCATTATTTTTCCAATACGTCAGCGTATTGGAACCATTTTTTCGCTGTGAATCCCAAGAAAGCGTAAAATTATTGCGATATACTTCCGCGTAAGAACCATCTGTTGCCGCAGCATTGCCGGCGCTGACAAAACCGTCACTGACCGGCGTAACCGGATCAGCGGAACGGTATCCCGAAGTGCCCGGTATGTTAGCCACGACCAGACCTCGCTTTAAATCATTATGATCGATATGAAAACGAAGCTGATCCGTAGCGTTTAATTTCCAGGATAAGCCCATACCCACTTGTTCATCACGGTAATCGCTGTTGCGCAGCCAGGTGTCTTCCTGCGCTTTATTGGCATAGAGGGAAAACCCGAAACGACCGCCGTCTGTTCCACTATAGTTGCATAAATACTGCCGCCGTCCATTGCTACCCGTCGACAGCTGCACTTCCCCGCCATTGGCCAGATCCCGTTTGGTCACAATATTAATGACCCCGCCCAGCGTGCCTCCCCAGGCAGCCGACTTAGCTCCCCGGGTAATCTCAATCCTGTCTACCGCATGCAGCGGAATTGCCGTCCAGTCGACATAACCGCCGCCCATAACTCCCGCGCCGGCCATCGGCACCCCGTCTACCAGCACAGTATAATGACGTGAATCATGCCCTCGCAATTTTACTGTCAGATCTTCATTGCCGCCGGAATTTGGCCGCTCCTGCACCTGCACCCCGGCCGCCTGCCGCAACAGTTCGGGAACGGTTTGTGCCGTGCCCGGCGCTGCCGTTTCCACCCGGATGACCTTGTCCACCGACACCGCCTCAGCATCTACATAAACATCGGGCAGCGTATAAGTGTCCAACGTTTCTGTAGTTTCGGCCATGGCCGATCCACTGGTCAACGCCCAGACTGCCGCAGCGCCAATACAAAGTTTTTGTTTCATAACTCCACTCCATTCTTTTGATGAAATCGCTGCAACAAGCGGACAGTCAGCGGAATAAAAAGCAACTGCACCAACATACCGGGAACCCCATGCAAACACGTCAGTTCCACATAAATTAGCGGTGAAGTCCGCAGCCCCAAGGTAGACGCAAACAGTCCTACCATGAGAGCCATGCCCAGCCTTCCAGCTGCCATCGCCCCCGCCAGCGCCGCCAGCAAAGGCCAATGCAGGCGCTGATATAGCCAGCCGCCAACCATCCCGTACAAGCCTAGTTCAACCATCATCATCGGCGCCGCCGGCCAAAGCGGCGGCATTCCGGTACAAAGACCGGATACCAACGGCGTCAGCAAACCGATCATGAAACCAAAACGCCGGCCTAACAACAATCCACCTAAAAGCACCGGAATATGCATCGGTAAAAAGATGGCCCCGCTGAGTCCGGAAAAATGAAAAAACATCGGCAGCAAAATACCGACTGCTATAAAAAAAGCGCTGTATGTCAGCTGCCTGGTGTGATTTCTGTCCACAATAATTCCTCCCGCTTCTTAATCCTATTGCTTGCTCTCTCTGTCCATTATGAAATGATTTTTATTGCGCCACAAGCGGGGGGAGGGGATATACAGGCAAAAAAATACAGGAGCTTTACCTGTCGATAAACGCTCCTGTACGCAATATCATCCTTAATTTCCCGTCTCCCATTCCGGAGAAAATGCTTCTATTCGGCCTTTTCCTTTACGTTTTGCCTCATACATCGCCCGATCCGCATGCTGCACCAGCAATTCCGGTCCGCCCGGATCCTCTGGATAGCAGGTAAATCCAATGCTGATCGAACAACGGCACACCGTTCCGCGCCAAAGGATTGGCTGCAGCGCGACAGTTAGCAGCGCCTGCATTTGCGCCTGTCGCTGTTCTGATGTCTGGACTCCGCACAAAACAAACAAAAATTCATCACCGCCCAGCCGTCCTAAGTAATCGCCTGGAGGCAGGGCTGCTCTTATCCGGGCCGACAGCGTACAGAGCACATGATCGCCGGCATCATGTCCCAAAGTATCATTCACCGCTTTAAACGCATCAATATCAAAAAAACCGACTATCAGACTGCCTTCCTGTTCCCAGGCTTGCTGCCAGGCCGTCTGCAGTTCCGCCATCAGACCGCGGCGATTCGGCAGCCGCGTCAGTTCATCCTGCATCGCCATGCATTTCATGACCGACTCGCTGGCCTTTGTCTGCAGCATCAAATACACCAGCCATGCCACCAGCAAGCTGAAAACAAGCGCCCCGGCAGCCTTGAACGCCAGCGCAGGATAATTCATCCACCCCGCCTGCGGCGTCAAACTCAGATACCAGACATTCCCCGGCACAGAAATACCTGTTTCAATCGGATTTTCCTGCAGCGGTGCAGAGGAAGCGGCAATGCGCATTTTTTCTCCCGTTTCCGGATGATATCGCCAAAGCTCATACGCATAGCCGTCTTTTTCTATAGCCTGTAAGCTATCATTCTGCAGTGTTTCCGGATATCGGGTGAGCACGGTGACAAAGCCCCAAAAAAACCGACGTCCCTGGGCATCCGGCAAAAAAACCGGCAACCGGCCAATGCCGCCCTGCCCTCCCTGTAACAGCGCATAGGGACCAAAAAAAAGCAACCGCCCGCCATCGCGTCCTCTGACCGCTTCCGCCATACGCTGCGGATCATGAAACAAATCATGCCCGATAACCGGCTCGTTGCCTTCCAGCGGAAAGCACTCCGTAACAACGCCGCCCGGCGCCAGCTGCAGCGCCGATGCTTCCGGATACATCGGCAGCAGACGGGCCGCCAAGACGGGAAAAGACGGAATCTCCCCATGGCCCTGTTGCAGCAGCGCATCCAGCACATACGCTACCGACAAAGTATGTTCTATCGCCATGCTTATGTCCGCCGCACAATGCTCTGCTACCAAATGCCCCCGCGCTTTAGCCAGATCCAACCGATAAACTTCGCTCAAAAAAACGCCGTAAGAAACCAACAGCAACGCAGCAAAAAACGTAAACAAAGGCCAACCAAAAAACTTTTTATTTCTCCAGCCGGCTGTCAGACGCATTTTACCCACCTGCCTTTTCAGTTGACATTCACCGTTATTGATAATTTCAGTATGTCACAGTGACATAAAAAAAGCAACTGCCGTCGTTTTGCCAGCGAAAAAACCGGTTTTCTGCCGACAACTACAACGCTGCCGCAAAAAACCGGTTTTTTCCGTTCCCTCAAAATCTACTTAAATAAATACGGAATAATTTACACCTTAAATTTCTGCATCTCCTTCTGCAGATTTTCTGCCATCTTTGCCAACTGTTCACTAGCTGAAGCAATCTCTTCCACCGAAGCTGACTGTTCCTCAGTTGCCGCCGAAATTGTCTGCGTCTGTTCCGACGTATGCCGGCTTTCTTTTTCCATATTATCCACGGATTCAACAACGCCTTGTGCTCCGCTGCTGATCTCCTGCACTGAGGCCGAAATTGCATGAATTTCCTGCGTCATCTTGCGCACCATCGACAAAATGGTCTGGAAACTATTACCGGCGGCCGATACCACCTGGGTGCCGGTTTCCACTTCAGCTTTGCCGTCATTCATAAAGGTAACCGCTTTATCCGTTCCGGTCTGCACATCATGAATCAATTCCGTAATCTGCTTGGCCGCACCTTCGGATTGTTCCGCCAGCTTACGCACCTCTTCCGCCACAACGGCAAACCCGCGTCCGGCTTCACCGGCGCGCGCCGCTTCAATGGCCGCATTGAGCGCCAACAAATTCGTCTGCCCGGCAATACTGGAAATCACATCGACAATTTGCCCGATTTGTTTTGACTTTTCTTCCAGCTCCGCAATCACATTAGCCGTTGCTTTTGTTTTATCATTAATGGTTGTCATCTGGCTGACAGCTTCCTGCACCGAAGCTTCGCCGTCATTCGCCGTCTGTGCTGTTTTTTCCGCCGAACGAGAAACCGTCTCCGTATTGGCAGCCACCTGCTGGATAGCCGATGTGATCTGCTGCGTCGACTCATCCGTACGGTCCGCCAGCTTCAGCTGACGTTCCGCCCCAGCCGCAACCTTAGCGACCGAGTCAGCCACCTGCTGCGACGCCTGCGCCGATTGTTCAGAATTGGCCGTCAGCTCCTGCGAAGAAGCCGCCAGCTGCTGAGCGGTATCCGCCACCTGTTTAGTCATGCTGCGGATATGCTCTTTCATTTTTTCTACTGCGCGGGATACCGTTCCAAATTCACTTTGATCATCCAGACTGCTCTGGCTGACCTTCTGAGAAAAGTCTCCCGTCGCTAAAATGTTGAAATACTGCACGAAATCATCCAGACGCCCGGAAATCTGTCGCACAATAATCCAGCCGGCCAGAACCAAAAGTATGGCCATAACAATGAAAACTCCGGCAAAGGTTTTACCGCAGAAAGCAAATTTTTCGCCGCTTTCCTGATACATCTGCTCTGCTTGCCGCTGAATATTTTTGGAAAAATCGCTTAAATCATCCGTTGCCTGATCCGCTTTTGCCTTGCCGTCTTTCAAAAACAACGCAAACGCTTCTTTATCCTGATTATTCGCAGCCAGCGCCACGACCTTATCCCGCGCGACCCGATACTCGCTCATTTCCTTCTGAATGGTTTGAAATTTTGCCCGATCCGCATCAGCCATCGGCAGCTGGGAAAACTTTTCCATATCCGTGTCAAAGGCTTTGCTTCGCTGCTCCAGATCCTTCAGCGCCAGCTGCGTCGCCTGCGGATCATCCGTCGCCATCAGCGCATACATATCGGCTTCCGCTTTCCGGATCTGCGCCCGCCCATCATTAATATATTCTATCGCCAGCAATTTTTCCTTGTAAAGATCTTCTACGGTCTGATGCGTGACTCCCAAAAAGTAATACGCCGTTCCTGCTAGGCCAAACAAAGCCGCCATTGCCAGAAACACCAGCAAAAACAATTTTGTCCGTACCTTTAAATTATTTAACAAATCCATAAAATCCTCCCTTTACAAATAACGAAAAATTCTTTTATTTTTCTGGTTCGGCTGCCAACGGCGGCGTCGCCATAATCTGCCGCCAAGCAAATCCGTCGCACAGAACAACCATATAAAGCACATCCTGCTCCCACTGAAAATCCGACAATAAAACCCGATCCCAAGGATACCGCTGATTGAGAAACGCAAACTCAACGGCTTCCTGCGCCAGACATTTCGTCGCCTTGGCAAAAAATGCCTGCGCCTCCGACGAATCTTTTTGGTACCGCCGCCAAAAAGCCGAGGTGACGCCGCGAATGATGATAACGGCAAAGACCGACTCCATCAGTACTACCATCACCGCTTCCGGACCGCGCACATTCTGCTGCCGATAGTACTTTGATATATCGGCGGCAATTGCCTCATCATATTTGTTCGGGCCACCTCCCAGCGATTTAAAGATACTGTCACTATAAAACGTCAGAGAAATCGTATAGCTTCGCTTTTTTCCAATATAAGGCTCAAACAAATGGTAATACCGGGCCCGTGATGCATACTCCTTTTCTTTTCTGGGTAAAGCGTAAGTACGCGTCGCTTCTGCCAAAAAAGGATAATACTTTTTAAGCTTCACATATTCTCTGCCCTCGCTGACCAACGCTACTTCCCATTGGCTGTAGCGCTCCACATAAAGCGTCATCTCAACCTGCCGGCAAACCATCAGCTGCTGTAAATCAAAAAAACAGACAAACGGATATTTGCGGCACATTGTCTGCCGCAGCTTCAGATGATAATCTATGAGATTTTTCAAGGACTGCAGGTATACTTTTTTTTTAGCAACGTCTTTCCTCCTCATTTTGCATATGGTAACCATTGCCCAGAATATGAATACCTCCACACCTGCCCAGACCGTTCGCACCTCCCCTGTCGCCCTGCAGCCCTTTGAAGACAAATTTACGCAAAAAGACACCTGTATCTCTTCGATACAGGTGTCCAAACAGCCCGGGCAAACTGCCCACTTATCTGACTCCGCTGAACCATTGTCTTGTCTCTCACCGTGTCTTTTATGCGTCAGAATCTGCCCGACAGTCTTTCATTCCCAACAAGCCCCAAACCTGCAGCAATAAAATTACCATCCCGAGAAAAAAAGCCAAGCGCTATTTCTCTTAACATAAGGTATTTTAGCATAGATAACATCAGATTTCAAGCCTAGACCATGGTTTTTCATAGGCAATGTGTCCTTAAAAAAGACAATTGCCTTTTTGTAAAATAAAAAAAGGTGCCTTTTCATAAATATTTTTAGTTTACGATATGCATTTTTTCTGAAAACTAATGAGAAAAAACAACCCTGATATTTTCCAGACTTATCGGCTAGAATAATGTTTGAGAATTTCTCTGCGAAAATCTTTAAAATAAGATATACTAAGAAAAGGTCCGACTTATGAGGAGAAGATACTTGATGAAATTGAACCTGCCCGTTCCGGGCATAAAAAGCGCCATGCTGCTTATGCTGCTGCTTTTATGTGGCATAACATATATTTTAAATCCTGATTTTTTTGCACTGCTCTGGCAGATTCTGTGTCGCGGCGATATTCAGGAAACAGTCATCTATATTAAATCCTTTGGCTCTTGGGCAGTTTTGTTTAGTTTTATACTAGTAGTGCTGGTCAACATGATTGGTTTCCCGCCAACGATTATTCTCTCCGTGGCCAACACCTTTATCTTTGGCATGGTGCCGGGCATACTGCTTTCCTGGCTGGCGGAAACTGTCGGCGTCATCTTGAGTTTCTTATTATTGCGATTCTTTTTTTCCGAACAGGCACAAAAAATTATTGCCAAACATGCCGCGCTGCAAAAGATGAACAGTTTCAGTGAGCATAACGGTTTTCAGGGAATGCTGATTGCCCGGATGATTCCGTATTTTCCTTCCGGCCTGCTGAATGCGCTGGGCGCTGTAAGCCAGATCAGTTTAATCGACTATTCGGTCTCTTCTTTGATTGGCAAATTGCCGTCCACCGCTTTAGAAGCTTTTATCGGACATGATGCCATGATGGCTGGGGAACATTTACACCGATTGATTTTCGTCATTTTACTGACACTAGTTGTCATTGGAGTTATACATTACTATCGACGGACCAAAAAACGTCCTCCAGAAAAAACCTGAATAACTCCGGATTAGTTTTTTAGAAAAGGATATGACCCGGCTGCTATCGGCAGCCGGGTCATATTTTGAAAATTCTTTTCAATTAATTTTCAGACAGCAGGGATATACTGGTTAAGTTTTGGTTGTATAAGCGTATAGGATATATTACTTATGACAAAAGAGGCGCATGGTTATGCAAATTTCTGTCCCAGCCCATCGGAAAAACCCGATTGGCATTTTTTTATCTTCGCTGCTTTTACTGGCAGGCGTGGTTTTTTTTTATGAAACCATCGGACAAACCATTGAACCAGAAACGTATATCGGACATTTACTGACCGCTCTGGTTTTGTTGTGTCTGCTGCAATACGCCGCCCGCAGCCGCTTGTTTTCTCCCGCCTTTCTGCCGTCGGTACTGGTTGGCCTGGGCTGGTGCCTGACTTTTCCCTTGCTTTATTTTTGGTCCTATGGCAGCAGCTGGTTCGTTTCCGAAATCCGCATCGATTTTTTATTTGGCATTGGACTGATTTTGTTGCTCGGCAGCGCCGAAGCTGTCTGCATGTTTTATACGAAACAACCGCGCCATACCGCCATGATATTTGCCGTGCTTAATTTTTTGTGCCTGCTGATTCCTTTAGCAGAATACATATACTATGCTTTATTTCAACACTGTCTAACTCCCGCATCGCTGATGGCATTATACCTGACCAATCCCAGAGAAAGCCTCGACTTTATCGAATCCAACTTTAGTCTGCCCGCAGTCCTGGGTATCGCGCTTACCTTAACGGTCTTTTTAACCGTTGCTTATCGGTGCAACCTTCGTTTTTGCCGGCAGCTGGTCAACCAAGCTTCTTCTTATAGTAAGCGACCGCAGCGCCTGCTGGCCTTGCTGCTTTTTCTGACCTTTATCTATGTTCCTTTTGCCTTATTCCCTCACACTTCTATTGTGCTAAACTGGAAGGATGTCGCCGCCCATGTGCACGAAACGGCAAAATACAGCCAGTACTATGCCCAGCGGATGCAGGATCTGAAACTGACCAATGCCGATACCCTGGCGCAAAAATCGCCCGGCACCGTAATTATGGTCATCGGAGAATCGGCTTCCCGCAATTATATGAAGGCCTATACCCCTTCTTTTGCGTATGAAGACACCCCCTGGCTCGAGCAGTGCATGCAAGATCCTGATTTTGTTGTTTTCCGCAACAGTTATTCCTGCTGGGTGCAGACCGTCCCCGTTTTGGAGCGCGCTCTGACCGAAGAAAGCCAATATCATGACAAGGATTTTATTGCCTCCACTTCCATTTTGGATGTAGCCAAAAAAGCCGGCTATGAAACTTACTGGTTCAGCAACCAGGGACGATATGGTCAGGATGACAGCGCCATTACTTTGGTGGCCAAAACAGCTGATCATGCCCGCTGGTCCGATGATGCCTATGAACTGAGCAGTAAATTTGACGAAGATTTATTAAATTTTTTACCGGCCGTGGATGCAACGAAAAATAATTTTATTGTCCTGCACCTTATGGGCAGTCACATTTACTACAACAATCGCTACCCGGAAAATTTCACCCGCTGGAAAACCGGCGATGCTGAATCTACTGAAGAAGCATACGCCAACAGCACTTTATACACAGATTATGTGCTGTCGCAAATTTATCAATACGCCAAGCAGAATCTGCATCTGCAGGCGATGATTTATTATTCCGATCACGGCGAGGATCTCCACATTTCCCACAACCCGGATGCATTCCGCTTCGATATGGTGCGCATTCCTATGTTTGTTTATTTATCCCCGGAATACCAACGGGCCTTACCCGTACAAAACCGTGTTTTACACCATAATCAGGAACAGTTTTTTACCAATGATATGATCTACGATACGGTATGCGGCATTTTAAATGCGCCGTCTAACCATTACGACGCCGGACAAAATTTTGCCTCGCCGGACTATCGTTTTAACCGCGATACTTTGACGACCATGCTGGGTCAGAAGCAATTAACGGAAGATCCTTATCTTATGAATCAAAATACCGCCGCTGAAGCAAACTGACAGCAGGAGAAATCTCCTAGAATGGCGAATAATAATTTTTATATAATAGTGTTCAAAATTTAATTCAATTATATGAAAAATTATCGCCAGATTGCTAAGGAGTGCAAAATACCATGCTGCATCGGTCAGGTCACTCAATCAAAAATCAACTGCGCTATTTATTTTTTATCGGGCTTATCCTCGATATGCTTTTACTAAGCTTTATTGTATTTTACTATTGGAAATCTTCAATCGATGAAGCTCTTTTCTTTTCACAGGAAGAAACAACCCGACAAGTCGTGCAAAAGATTTCTGATTTCATGAATGTCCCGCTGCGGATGAACACCACGAACCAATACTTTATTGCCAGTCATTTAATCAGCCTGGATGAACCGCAGACCGCCGCGCGTTTTTTTGCCAGCGTCATGCAGCCTGCCGACAGCAATGTTTACAGCTTTAGCTATGGACGGGCCGACGGCAGCTATTTCGGCGTCCGGCGCAACAAGCAAAATCAGCTGGAATTCATGCGCAGCGACAAAGAAACACAGTATCATTCTGTGTATTATGCGCTGGATGACGCGTTTAACATCCGATCGGTGACGCAGCAGCTGAGTTATTTTGACCCCCGTACCCGGGACTGGTATACCCGTGCGGAAGAAAGCCGCTATCCTGGCTTTTCCAATGTGTATCAGCACTTTGTGATGGAGGATTTGGCGATCTCCGCTTTTTATCCTATTCTGGACACAGCCGGAAAGCTGAGCGGCGTACTGGGCACCCATATCACGCTGGATAAGCTGAATCGCGAACTGTCTGAAATTGTAAAAAGCAAGGGTGCCCAGGCTTATATCTTTGAGCGCCAGACAGGCTGTCTCATTGCCAACAGCGAACATGAACCCGCATTTACGGTCGGACTTCATGGTGAATTTCATCGGCTTAACGTCAATGAAATCAAAAATCAGGCGATTCGCCAGGCATATGAACACTATCAGGAAATCAACTCTGCCGCCGCGTCAAAAACTACCGAAAACGGCGATTTCCATTTAAAAGTGTCTGCCTTTACCGAGGCCGATCTTGACTGGCTGATCATTACAGCCATTCCGGAAAACAGCTATGTCAAGGCAATTCATAACAGTTTTTGGCTGATACTGCTGTTTTCCCTCACGATTCTTTCTATATCCGGCTATATTGGGTCCCGAAAAATTGATCAATACTTTCAGCCAATTGACGAACTTATCCATACCACACATCAATTTTCCCGCGGCGATCTCTCCTGCCGGGCCAAAATAACGGCAGCTAACGAGATCAGTATTCTAAGCGCCGCGTTTAACCAGATGGCGGCTTATCTTGAGGTTCTCATCAATGAGCTGGAACAAAAAGTCGCGGAACGGACCGAAGAACTGCAAAAAAAGAATCAGGCGCTGCGTGAGGCGAAGGAAAATTTAGAGCATGCCTCGCAAACCGACTTTCTGACTGGCCTTTTTAACCGCCGCTATATGATGGAGAAATTAAATCAGGCGATTGCCGATTTTGCGGTAAACAAAAGAGGGTTTGCCGTATTTATGGCAGATATTGATTTTTTTAAAAAAGTGAACGATACCTTTGGGCATGACTGCGGCGATTGCGTCCTTCGCCATATGTCGCATTTGTTTCAAACAGCTTTACCAAAGAATGCCTGTCTCTCCCGCTGGGGCGGTGAAGAATTTTTACTGCTGCTGCCAGATGTATCACCGGACGCAGCCTTTGCACAGGCAGAAAAAATCCGGAAGGCCATTGAAGAATACGATTTCCCCTGCGGTAAAAAGCGTCTGCATATTACACTGACACTGGGCATGACGATGTACAGCGAAGGAAAATCGATCAATCAGGTATTGAAAGAAGCCGACATTGCTATTTACAACGGCAAGCATAACGGACGCAACCGCACTGAACGCTTTAGCCAGGAATAAAATAAAAGCAGCGCCAGAATCATTTTTTGATCCCGACGCTGCTTTTTTGTACCATTTTTACCAACCCGATTGCATTGCTGTTTAAAAATCGAGAATTTTTCCTTCACAGGAAATCGTCGTCACCTGCCAGGGGATAAACTTGCCGCTGGCCTGCAGCGCTGCCTTCGCCGCTGCTTCCAACCCACCGCAGCAAGGAACTTCCATGCGTACAATCCTTACGCTGCGGATATCATTTTGCTGCAAAATCTCCGTCAGCTTCTCGCGGTAATCAACCGGGTCCAGTTTGGGGCAGCCCACCAACACGACATGGCCGCGAACAAAATCACGATGAAACGCCGCGTAGGCATATGCCGTACAATCAGCGGCAATCAACAATTTGGCTCCCTGAAAATACGGTGCTCTCACGGGTACCAATTGAATCTGCACCGGCCACTGCCGCAGTTCGCTTACCGACACTTGCTCCATTGCCGCCAGGTCGCCGCTCCCAGCCGGTGCCGCCGCCGCGCCGGCAAGGGTCCGCGCCGCGCTGCCCGGACAGCCGCAGGCTAACGGCTCCCGTCCGGCGCGCAGCCCTTCCTCATCCCAAAAAGCTTCCTCTTCAGACACCTTTGCCTGACGAGCTTTCACCGCTGCGTCATCATAAGCAGCCGCCTCTCGTTCAACAATCGTGATGGCGTCGGCCGGACAGGCCGGCAAACAATCTCCCAGACCGTCACAATAGTCATCCTTGATCAGCCGCGCCTTGCCGCCCACCATCTGAATGGCACTTTCATGGCAAGCCGCTGCACAAAGACCACAGCCATTACACTTTGCTTCATCAATCTGAACAATCTTACGAATCATCCTGCTTCTCCTTTTCCTTGTATCTGCCGCAGCAGCTGTCGGCACAATCAGCCAATCAGCGCTTTGAGATCTGTTTCCGCATCGGTAATGCCCGCAATTCCAAATGTTTCTACAAGCACCTTAGCCACATTCGGCGACAAAAATGCCGGCAGCGTAGGTCCGAGATGAATATTTTTCACGCCCAATGCCAGCAGCGCCAGCAAGACGATAACCGCTTTCTGTTCATACCAGGCAATATTATAAACGACCGGCAGATCATTGACATCCTCCAGCCCGAACACTTCTTTCAGCTTCAGCGCAATGCGTACCAGCGAATAAGAATCATTGCACTGACCGGCATCCAGGACCCGCGGAATCCCGCCAATGTCGCCCAGCGGCAGCTTAATGTAACGATATTTCGCGCAGCCGGCCGTCAGAATTACCGTATCCTTCGGCAACAACGCCGCAAACTCTTCATAATAGTTACGCGATTTCATGCGGCCGTCGCAGCCAGCCATGACAACGAATTTACGAATAGCGCCCGATTTTACTGCCGCGACAACTTTATCCGCCAGCGCAAAAACCTGCGCATGGGCAAACCCTCCGACAAGAGTCCCCTTCTCCAGTTCTGCCGGCGGTTCACAAGTCTTTGCCATCGCAATAACCGCGGAAAAATCCTTGTGATGATGATCGCCGTCAATATGCGGACAACCCGATACGCCAACCGCACTAGTCGTGAACAAACGATCCTTATAGGAAGCTTTCGGCGGCACAACACAATTCGTCGTCATCAGAATCGGTCCATGAAACGCCTCAAATTCTTCCTTCTGCTGCCACCAGGCATTGCCATAATTACCGGCAAAATGCGGATACTTTTTGAAAGCCGGATAGTAATGCGCCGGCAGCATCTCGCCATGCGTATATACATCAACGCCCGTTCCGGCCGTCTGTTCCAGCAGCATCTCCAGATCGCGAAGATCATGCCCGGAAATCAAAATACCCGGATTGTTCCGCACACCGAGATCAACAGAAGTAATTTCCGGATTGCCATAAGCCGTTGTATTGGCGAGATCCAAAAGCGCCATGCCGTCTACGCCGTATTTACCAGTCTCCAACACCAATGCCGTCAGCGCCGCGCCATCCAGCGAATCATCGAGCAGTTTTGCCAGCGCTGCTTGCAGAAACGCATCCACCGCTTCCGATTCCTGCCCAAGCACATTCGCATGTTTCATATAGGCAGCCAACCCTTTGAGCCCATACAGCGTGAGTTCCCGCAGACTGCGGATATCTTCCTGCTCCGTCCGCAGCACGCCGACGGTACGAGCCTTAGCCGCAAAACCGGCGGCCGGCTCATCCCAAACCGCCGCATCCGACAGCGTCTCATTATTTGCCGCAGCCAGCTCGGCCAAAAGACCGCGCTTAACCGCCAGAGACATCTCAATGCGGGCGCTGATCGCCGCCGCATCAAAATTTGCATTGGTAATCGTCATAAATAAATTGTCCGTCACCAGATGATTGACCGCCGCCGTCACCGGCTTGCCTTCGGCCCGCAGTTTCGTCGTCAGCACGCCGATCCCCTTCGTCACATAAACAAGCAAATCCTGCAATCCCGCCACCTCAGGCGTCTTGCCGCAAACACCGGCAACGGTACAACCCGTGCAACCCGCCGTTTCCTGACACTGAAAGCAAAACATTTTCGTCTCCATTGTTATCTCCTCCTCAAATCGTCCTCTAAACACTATGGATTCATCATAACAGAAGGTTCTTATCCCGACGGTAACAAATGTTACCGTCAAAAAATTATCCAATGGGTTTTCCGGTGTTTTTAGAGATACATCTCCAATTTTTTTCTCTCCAGCACCACAATGCGCCGGCCATCAAGCTGCAGCAGCCCTTCCGCCTGCATGGCGCTGAGTTCCCGCGAAAGCGATGGCCTCGCGACCGCCAGTTCGGCCGCCAAAGACTCACGCCCCAGCTCCGGCACCGTCGGCAGTTGCAGCAGCCAGCGAGCGATGCGGCCGCGCAGCGATCCGCTGGCCAGCACGCGCACCCGGCGGTTCAGAAAATAGGCTTTGCCGGCAAAAATTCGCAGCAAATTGCGCTGCATGGCGGCAACAGCCGCCCCGGCCCCGTTCTCCGCCAAAGAAAATAAACTTCCCTCTAAAACCAGAACCTGCGCGGCCGCGGCCGCCTGCGCATACATATCATACTCCGCTGCTCCCATAAACAGATAAACTTCTCCGAACATATCCCCGGCAGCGGCAATCTCCGTAATAAAAATCTGCCGCCCCGAAAGCGTATCCTGCAAAATATGCACCACGCCCCTGACCAGTACATAAAGCCGTTCCGGTACATCCCCGGCATGAAAAATCAGCTCGCCCCGCGCATAAGACCGCAGCTGTACCTGGCTGGAAGCAAAAAGTCCGGCCAATTCTTTTCGGGAAATCCCGGTCGTTAAAGGACTCGCCGCCAACGCCTGCAAGACCTCTGCCTGCATTCCATCATCTCCTTTGCTATAGCTATCAACGTAATCACTCCGGTTCCAGCCCGTAAAAAAGCCCCTGCCCAAATTTTTGTCTGCGCCACCGAGCCTTTACAAAAACCTTTACTATGCTTATTCGCTTTTTCCCAAAAAATTCCTGCCCGAACCCCGGTGGGCCTGACTGACAAAACACCTGCCAGTCGGCGGCCTGACAAACAAAAACGCTGCCGGAAAACATTTTCCCGACAGCTCCATCCATCCGCGCTTACCTGTCCTCACATACAAGCAAGCAGCGTTTCGACATCATCCAGAATGCCCACGGTATCGGCAGCGCACTGCGGGCCGTATTCCAGCACCAGATCTGCCGTCGGCGTATACCGATGGCAACTTGCCAAAAAGCGTTCCATATCGAGCGTCCCGTCGCTTATCCGATTGTGCTGATCCTCAACACCATTGTTGTTATGCACATGGTACGCCGTAATTTTTCCGGCCAGACAGCGGATCAGCCTTTCCAGATCCCAGCCATTGGCATGCGCATGACCGATATCCACCAAAATCTTTTCTGGTACAGATTGCGCCATCCGGACAAACTCCTCTTCCTCAAACAGCACATTACCGCGCTGATGAACGCCGGCATTTTCAATGACAATCTGCGCCTGAAAACTAGCGGCCCGACTTCTTAACGCCGCCAGATTACGCATCGATGCCGCCAGCATTGCACTGCGGTTTTCCGAAGAGACGCGGCAATTATTATGATGATACACAATATAGCGGGCTTGTAATTTTTGAGACAGCGCCAGCGTTTTCTCAAAATAAGCCATAGACCGCACATATTCTTTGCTTCCCTCCGGCGCCGAATGTTCCGTATCCACATAAGGCCCATGCAGCGACAGCGGCTGCCGGACGAGTAAACTGCCATATTCGTGCAAAAAAGCCGCAAATGCCGGTGTCTGCCAGGCGGGAAACAATTCGATTCCAATATCATTTCGATGCATTTGTTCCAACAACGTAAAAATTGCCGGTAAATCTTCTGTTTTATACAGATTGGTACTGATCGACAACATCTGCATACACCTCCGGATAGCCAATATTATTTTCGGTAGCCTGATCAAATATGTGCAGCTCGCCCGCCGCCAGCGATACATAAAGCGTCATGCCCGGCTGTATATTCTCCAGCGGCGTCAACACAACGCCTTCATGCCCGGCAAGATCAAAATAAACGCCATTCATTTTCCCGTACACTTCCACATATTTTACGCGCACCGCCAGCGTATTGCCGGCTTCGCCGGCAACGATGCGCAAATCTTCCGGCCGGATCCCCAGGTAAAAAGCTTTTCCTCCGACAGCCGCCAGATAATCCCGCCATTCCTCCGGCAGACAAATCAGCTGATCGCCAATGCAGGCTGCCTGTTCTGCCAAAACCAGCGGAAAAATATTCATTGACGGCGAGCCGATAAAGCGGGCGGTAAAAATATTCACCGGCCGATGATAAACATTATACGGCGTATCAAGCATCTCAACAGCACCGTCATGCATAATGGCAATGCGGTTGCCGACGGTCATTGCCTCAACCTGGTCATGCGTTACATAAACAAAAGTCTGTCCATATTCCTCATGAACGCGGACCAGTTCTTTGCGCGCGTGGACCCGCAGCTGCGCGTCAAGATTGGACAGCGGCTCATCCAGCAGCAAAACATCGCTGCGTTTCACCACGGCGCGCGCCAGAGCCACCCGCTGCCGCTGTCCGCCTGATAAATCCCGCGGTTTTCTATTTTCCAGCCCATCAAGATGAAGCATATGCAGCGCCGCTGCCAGCCGTGTGCGGATTTCATCATCCGGCAGCTTTTTGACATACAGCCCGTAAACAATATTTTCGGCCACGGTCATATGCGGAAACAGCGCGTAATTCTGAAATACCATACTCACATTGCGTTTGCCGCTGGGACAAGAATTTACGCACTGCCCGCCCATATACAAAGACCCGGACGTTATCTGCTCCAACCCGGCTACCAGCCGCAGCGTCGTTGATTTACCGCATCCGGAGGCCCCCAGCAAAATCAAGCGCTCGCCGGGTTCTATACGGAAATTGAGATCCTGCAAAATTCTTGTTTTTCCATATGCCTTGCTTACATGCTCAAAAACAATATCTTTCATCATGCTTTCCCTCCCTAAAAACTTTCAGCCTTTAATTCCCGAAGAAGTAAACGTACTGATGATATAGCGCTGAAACACCAGATAAAGCGCCAGGGGAATCAGCATCGTCAACACGGACACCGCCATGGCAATTGTAATATCCGTCCCGCCTTCCGAGCTGATAAAAAGCTGCAGCGCCAGCGGCAGTGTATAATGCGCCTTATCCTGCAAAATGAGCACCGGCCAGACATATTCATTCCACGAATTGATAAAAAACATAATCCCGGTAGAAACAACGGCCGGCTTTACCAACGGCAGTACAATTTGCCGCAGAATCCGAAGCGGACCGATATCTTCCAGACGGGCCGCCTCAATCAAAGAATACGGGATAGACCGCATGGCCTGCCGGATCAAAAAAATTCCCGTCGCATCGCCCAGCTCCGGCAAAATGACGCCCAGGATATGATTGCGCAGGCCCAGTGAAGAAATTGTCAGGTAATTTGGTATCATGGTAATTGTAAAGGGAACAAAAATCGTGCTTACCAGAAGAAAATACAAAACATTTTTGCCGCGAAACTCCAGATAAACAAAAGCATACGCCGCCAAAATACTGGTTATCAGCTTACAGGCAGTCACCGCCGCTGCAATGGTAAAAGTATTCAGGATAATCTGCAGCAGCGGCAGCCGGGAAAATACTTGTTGATAATTTCCCAACGTCGGTGCCCAGGGAATCAGCCCCATGACATTACTGTATGCTTCACTCAGATCTTTAAAAGAAGTAGAAACGGCAAAAACGATCGGCAGCAAAGAAATGAGCAGAATGCCGCTAAGAAGTACATGCCACTTAAAATCCCGATCAATGCTCATAATATACGCCCTTTTCTACATATTTGAATTCGAGAAAAAACAGCAGCAGAAAAAGCCCCATGCTCAAAATCGACAAAGCGGCGGCTGGCCCGGTATGATACAAAACGAAAGCTTCCTGATAAACCGCATAAACAATATTGGAGCTGCCATTATCCGGTCCGCCCTGCGTAATGACTTTGATCGGCGCAAAAACATACTGCAATCCCTGCACGATCGTCATGATCAAGATATAAACACCCGTCGCGCTGCTCATCGGCAAAACCAAATCCCAAAAAATCCGATACAGCGGAACATCGTCAATTTTTGCCGCTTCGATGATCTCCTGCGGCACACCCGCCACGCCGCCTAAGATGACAATAAAATTGTAACCAAAAACCTTCCAGGTCGTAATCAAGCTCAAAACAACAATCACCCAGCCCTGCGTTATACTCCAGACGGGCAGAACAATTCCCAGATAATGAGCAACCACTGCTGCCGGACCGGACACGGGATTTAAAATCCACAAATATAAAATAGATCCCACGACCAAAGATATAACGCTTGGCAAGAAAAACGCGCCTTTATAAAAACCCTGCCCGCGTTTTATGACAAACGACAACACAAACGCTAATCCATATGGCGCCGCACAGTTAAAAACCAGCAGGATCCCCAGATACGCCGCTGTATTTTTCAAAATCACCCAGGTCAGCGGATCCTGAAGGATATGAAGGTAATTTTTCCAACCAACAAAGTTTTTAACCGGTTTTATCATATTCCAATCAAAAAAACTTAGATAAACCGTATAGAAAAACGGGATAAAAACAAATATCGTAAAAATCAACAGCGCGGGCAGAACCAGCGCATAAGGCAGCCAGTGCTCTTTGCTTGCCCAATTTACATACTTCATATTGTCACCTCAGCGAAAGCCGATGCCTAAGGCAGAATGGCTTCCCTTCTGCCTTAGGCATCTTTACTATATACGTATCTATCTAATTTTATTGCAGCAGCGCGTTAATTTTTGTCTGCGTTGCCATAAGCTCACTGCCTACCGAACTGCCGGCCAAAATACGATCGCGCGTCTCAAGCAACAGTTGTTCGGCCTGCAGCCCCGCATCGCCCGGGAACGACGCCCAGGGAACGACGCTGTCCATCTGCAAAACCGCTGCCTCCATCATTTTGTTCTCCGCCAAAAAACCTTTCAGCCCGTTCTCCGCTTCCGCTACATCTTTGCGCGGCGGCACATACCCGGTTCCCTTCGTCCATTCGGACATCGCCCCGACGCTGTAAAGATATTTCATAAATTCCCAAGCAGCTTGCTGCTCTTTTTCTGACTGAGCGGTAATCGCCAGGAAGCAGCCCCCCGCCGGCAGCCGCTTTTGTTTTCCCTGCCAGGCTGGTGAGCTGACCGCTGCCACATCAAACTTTGCGCCCTTTTGAACATTCGCGCGCTGGGCAATCGTCGTATAAAGCATGGCGGTGTTCCCATTGATGAACGACTGTACGCCCTCGCTCCAGGAAATATGAAGCGCCGATTGATCTTTTGTCACCATATCCGCATACAGCTGGTACGCCTGAATTCCCTCCGGCGAAGCAAAAGCAGCCCTGCCATCCTGCAGCATACGCGCGCCATTGCTTTCCAGCAGCGCCTGCTGCGCCCAGTTATCCGCCGGTTCCTGCATATAGAAGCCATACTTTCCCGTTTTTTCTTTGATGATTTTAGCAAACCGGCTGACATCTTCCCAGGTTTTCGGGCCATTTTCATCCAGTCCCGCCTGCCGCAAAATATCCCGGTTGATATAAAGCACCGGCGTACTTAAAGAATAAGGAATGCCGACTTGTACGCCCTGGCTGTTTTTTGCCAGCGCCATTACATTCGGCAGAAATTTATCCTGCAAAAAATTCTTGTCGCCCGCATCATAAGCATCAATCGCCTTTTGCGGCTCCATATACTTGAAATTATTAGAAAAATAATCAAGAAATGCCCAGCCAATCTGCACCACGGCCGGCGCTTTTCCAGCGGCAGCTTCTGCCTGCAGATTTTGCATAAGTCCTTTATACATATCTGGATTGTAACGCGCTACAACTTCCACATCTTTGCTCTGCGCATTAAAATCATTGACCAATTGCTCAACCGTTTTTCCTCCCTGTGTTTCCGCATTGCAGTGCCAATATTCAATCTTAACTTTTTGCTGCGCTCCCTGCTGCGCGGTATCTGTCCCTCCGCTGCTGCATCCGCCCAGCAGCAACGTACTTATCAACCCGATCGTAATAAGCCATTGATTCTTTTTCATCGCTGCAACTCTCCCCCTTCTTTTGCAAATTCAGTATAGCATAGCGTTACTGGCGTACGATTATCATCTGGTTAAGATTAGGTTGCGCTTTCATACGACTTTTTTAACAATTCCAGCAACCGTACGGAAATTGTTCGCTTGCAAAATCAGATTTCATTCTCAGCCAATATTCCCTTTTGAATATCCCTGCAACTAAATTCGTTTATCAACAGGGACTTGCCTATAAAATATACTTTTCCACAGTTATCCACAGATTTTATCCACATATCCACTGTATGTTCGGTGCGTAAGTGAAAAAACGGTTATCAATCTCATTTTTATTTTCCCTATTGTCAGCAAGAAAAAAACGCTGTATACTACAAGTAATTAATCAAACGATTAAATCAATCGATTAGAAGGTGATTTTATGGAAGACGACAGCAAACAGCGCCTGCTGCAAGCCGCCATTCAACTTTTTGCCGCACATGGCTTTGAAAGCGTTTCCATCCGGCAAATTGCCAAAGAGGCAGAAACCAACAGCGCCATGATTTCGTATTATTTTGGCAGCAAGCAAAAACTTTACGAAGCGGCCATTGACGCGCAGGCCGCGGCCCTGCATGAATTTCTTACGCCGAAAACGGCCGAATTGACCCCGCAGGAAGTGTTCCTGCGCTATGCGCACACGCTGCAAAAAATTCATGTCTGTAATCCAACCTTACTGCAGTTCATCTGCCGTGAATTTGCCGCCCCGTCTGCGCACTTTGAAACCTTCATTCAAAAACGCCTGCATCAGGTATTTCTTTTACTGGCCGATGCTTTGCAGCGCGGCATTGACGAGGGGATTTTCCGCCCGGACATTGAAATTGTTCCCACGCTTGTCCTCTGGGCCGGCATGGTAAATTTTTACTATCTGAGCCGCAATCTGCATCAGCGCATTTCCCCGGAAGCACAAGCCTGCAGTGAAGCGGCCTACATGGAGCATGCCTGCAAAATATTCTTTGCCGGCATCGAAAGGAGACCCGCGCCATGACCCAGACAAAAAAGCTGCGTTGGTTTTTTATTGCCGCGCTGCTGTGCGCGCTTGCTGTAGGTTCTTTTCATGAATACCACAGCCAGCAGGCGGCAGCCCGTCGTCTCACCGGTACGGTTGAAGTCACCAAAGCCGATATCACGGCTAAAACCAACGGGTATCTGCAGCAGTTGTCTATTAAAGAAGGCGATTCCGTACAGAAAGGCATGACAGCCGCCGTGCTTGACCGGCAGGATCTTGCCGCCGCGCTGCTGCGCGATGAAGCCGCCCGGCAAAAAGCCCAAGCGCAGCTCGCCGCCCTGGAAAACGGTGCTCGGCCGGAGGAACGCCGTGCGGCTGCCGCCAACACAGAAGCAGCTCGCGCCGCAGCTGAAAAAGCCGCGCAGGATTACACCCGGGCGACCGCACTCTACAGCGAAGGCGCAATCTCCCGCGCCGCTTACGACGAAGCGTCGGCCAACCGGGACGCAACCGCCGCCCGCTGCGCCGCAGCTCAGGAACAGGAAAATTTACTGACAGCCGGCACCCGCACGGAAGATATCGATGCCGCGCGGGATGAACTGCGCCGGACCGACGCCATTCTGGCTATGTCCCGTTCCGCCGTAAACGATCTCACCGTCCTTTGCCCGCTCAACGGCTTTATTCTGACAAAAAATTATGAGCCGGGTGAATATGTCACCGCTGGAACGCCGATCGCTACGGTAGCTGACCTCAGCGATTGCTGGGTGCGCGTCTACATCGCTTCGCCGGATCTCGCCAATATCCGGATTGGCAGCCCGGCCGATGTTTATATTGATGCCCGTCCTGATCAGCCGCTCCGCGGACAGGTGCGTGAAATCAGTGACCGGGCTGAGTTTACGCCGCGCCAAAGCATCACGAAAAATGAACGGGCTAATCTTGTATTCGCCGTCAAAGTAGCAATTGATAACGGCGACGGGCTGGTAAAGCCCGGCATGCCGGCGGATGTGATTTTTCATGAATGAACGCGCCGTGATTGAAACCAACGATCTGACCTGCCGCTTTGGCAGTTTTACTGCTGTTGATCACCTGACGATTACGGTGCCGCGCGGGATCATTTATGGATTCATTGGCTCCAACGGGTCCGGCAAATCCACCACCATCCGCATGCTCTGCGGCCTGCTGCGTCCAACCGAAGGCTGGGCCCGGGTCCTTGGCTATGATACCGCCCAGGCGCCGGATCAGGTAAAACAACGCATTGGGTACATGTCGCAAAAATTTAGCCTCTACCACGATTTGACCTGTGAAGAAAATCTCGCTTTTTATGCCGGCCTGTATGGACTTACCGTCGCTGCGCAAAAAACGCGCATGGCAGAAGTCCTTAATCTCATGTTGCTTACGGACAAGCGTCCGGTACTTGCCGGCGGCCTTTCCGGCGGGCAGCGGCAGCGGCTGGCGCTCGGCTGTGCGATTCTCCATCATCCCGATCTTTTGATTCTTGATGAGCCCACTTCCGCCGTAGACCCGACTTCACGCCGCATGTTCTGGAATCTGCTGGCCAGTCTTGCAGCCGGCGGTACCAGCCTGCTTGTGACAACGCATTTTATGGATGAAGCGGAACACTGCGACCGCATTGGCTTTCTAAAAGACGGACGCCTGATTGCCAACGGTTCACCCGCCGCCCTCAAAGCGGATCTGCCCGCCCGCCTGATTACCCTTGATTACGCTTCGCCTACAGAAGCCGGGCAAGCGCTGCAGGACTCCGGTATTCCTTATCTTGACGCATACGTATTTGGCCGGCAATATCATGTTCTGCTGGCTCCGGAAACGGACATTGGCAGCCGTCTTTGCTGGAACCCAGCTGAACTCACCATGGAAGACGTCTTTATTTATCACGACTGTCAGCAAAAGGAGGTACGCTCATGACCCGTTTGAAGGCGGTTCTCATCAAAGAATTTATCCAGATGCGCCGTGACTCGGTAACACTTGTGATCATGCTTTTTTTACCGATGATTCAGCTGCTGATTTTTGGTTTTGCGATTCATACCGATATCAAGCATCAGTCTACCGTTGTTTTTGATCAGTCGCTGACGGAAGACAGCCGTGCTCTGCTCACCAGTTTTACCGCCAGCGAATACTTTGACATTCGCTATGCGGCACAGAGTTTTGCTGAGGTCAACGAACGCATCGACAGCGGACAGGCCAAAGTAGGCATCATTATTCCGCCCGATCTGGCCGCCAGTCTGAAACACGAACATGCCGCGCCGATTCAGGTCATTGTCGACGCCTCCGATTCTACAGCAGCAGCGTCCGCTATCTCAGCGGCCGAATCCATCGGCCAGCTTAAATCCCGCAGTCTGCTGCTAAAAAAACATCATCTGAGCGAAGACAGCACCCAGCTGTATGATGTGCGGGTGCGCGCCTGGTACAACCCTGATTTTATCACCGCCTGGTATATGCTGCCGGGCATCATGGGCGTCATTCTCACCATGACCATGGTCATGATCACGTCCATGGCCATTGTGCGCGAACGGGAACGCGGCACCTTAGAACAGCTACTGGTAACGCCGCTGCGCACCTGGGAACTGCTGCTGGGCAAAATCATCCCCTATATTCTTGTCGGCTACGTGCAGACAACGGTATCGCTGCTTGTCGGCACCGCTGTTTTTTCCCTGCCCATGCGGGGCAGCATTCCGCTTCTCTATGGCCTCACGACTTTTTTTATCATCGCCTCGCTGACGCTGGGACTCCTGATCTCAACGATGGCGCGCACACAAATGCAGGCCATGCAGATGTCATTTCTGATTTTTATGCCCAGCGTGCTTCTCTCCGGTTTTATTTTCCCGCGTGAATCCATGGCCGCTATCTTCTACGCTATCAGCAGCCTGATGCCCATGACCTATTATGTACAGATTCTGCGCGGCATTTTGCTCCGCGGCAATACGCTGGCGTTGCTGTGGCCGCAGGTATTTGCCCTTCTCACTTTGATCATCGTCACCTTTGGCCTGGCCATGAAAAAATTCTCCCGCACCATGAACTAAAAAAACGATCGATGCGCCGCAACCCTAACAAAAAACCATTGTAGGAAATACCGCAATTTTATACAATACAGACGACCGGCATAGGCTCTATACTGAAAAAGTATTAAAGTCCATTTTTTCAAAGGAGCCTTGTTATGTCATCTGTATTCAAAAAGCTTTTTAACAGCGCGGCCTGCAATCTGGCGGCGGCGATGATCATCGTCGGCAGTTCCGTTGTCTGCGGCAAAACCATCACGCAGGATTTTCCCCTGTTTCTGGCATCAGAACTGCGCTTTTTGATTGCCGCCGCTTTTTTTCTTCCGCTGGGCGTTTACCATCGTTCGCTTTTTTGTCTGCCGCGGCAGGACTGGATACGATTGTCCCTGATGGCTTTTTGCGGGCAGATTCTTTTCACGCTGCTCCTGCTGCTGGGCTTACGCTATACTTCCGCCATCAATGCCGGAACGCTGACCGGAACCACGCCGGTCTTTATGGCGCTGTTCTCTTTTTTTGTTCTCGG
>DCFR01000044.1 GCA_002319815.1 Megamonas sp. UBA1799 | reverse complement strand
TGGATGTGGTGGTGCCATCACCGGCAATATCATTGGTCTTCGTAGCAACTTCCTTAACCAACTGGGCTCCCATATTCTCAAACGGATCTTCCAACTCGATATCGCGCGCAATTGTTACACCGTCATTCGTGATCGTCGGAGCCCCAAACTTTTTATCTAACACAACATTACGGCCCTTTGGCCCCAACGTTACCTTTACTGCATTAGCCAGCGCGTCAACGCCTCTGCCAAGTGCACGGCGTGCTTCTTCATCAAATAAAATCTGTTTTGCCATTTCTATAAACCTCCCAATATCTCTCTATATTTACCGTCGCGATTAAAGAACTGCGAGAACATCACTCTGACGAATGATCAGCAAATTCTGATCGTCAACCTTGACCTCAGAACCAGAATACTTCGCAAACAGCACTTGATCGCCAACCTTGATTTCCATCGGTGCAACCTGGCCGCTCTCCAATACTTTGCCTGCGCCTATAGCCAGGACTTCACCCTGCTGCGGTTTTTCCTTAGCTGAATCCGGCAGCACAATCCCGCTGGCCGTCTTAAGATCACTTTCCGAAACTTTCACGACGATTCTCTCGCCCAATGGCTTAATCATTTGTATCTTCCTCCCATGTAAATTTCGTTTTGTTAGCACTCGTTAGTCGTGAGTGCTAACTACATTTCTTATAATATATACTTTTGAGAAAAAAAGCAAGTGTTTTTTTTGATTTTTTGACTAATTATTGATTTTTTCCTGTTCCCTACCGAAGATACGGGCTTCTCCAGCATCGTCATCGCTTTGCCAACAGGTTCCGGTCAACACATCCACACAGGAAATTTTTCCCTCCGGCAGATAAGAACCCGTATCCAACAGCAAAATACGATTTTTTAACCAGAGCGGCGCATTGCCGCCGAAAGGAAACCGTTCGGTAGGCGTATGCCCAACAACTATCAGTACCGCGCCTCGATATTCCCGATAAAAACGACCGCGTATCCAGAGCAAATCTTTCGGCTGCTGCAAGTGAAGTGGGATTGTCGGCTCAACTCCGGCATGGCAAAAAAAGAAATTCTGCTGCTGAACGGTCAGCGAAAAAGAACATGGGCGATCCGCAATAAAGGCCAGACAGCGGTCCAAAAGCGCTGGTTCCTCCACAGAAGCCGCCCGAATTGCCTGACACGTTGCTTCGCCGCCATTTCTGTGCCAAAGCGCACCGTCCCCGCCATCGGCAAAATACTGCCAAAAAAGCTGCTCATGATTGCCGCGCAGCGCCACTACGTTTTTCTCCTGACATTTTTTCATCATCCAATGTAGAACCGACAGGCTTTTCGGCCCCCGATCAATGTAGTCACCCAAAAAAATCAACAGATCTTCTGCCGGATTAAAATGAATTTTTGCATATAAAGATAAAAGCCGCTGAAAATTGCCATGAATATCGCCAATGGCTAAAACACGTTTATATTCCATCTTATCACACCCCGAGACTCCGCTTATTTACCCTTCATGAAAATCTGCACGGACTGCTGCAGCGTATCGGCAATATTGGCCAGTACCTGACTGCTTTCCGATACTTCATGAACCGCTGTCGTCTCACTTTGTATGGATTCTGCAACATGCTCCATTTCATTTTTCACCCGGTTGGATTCATTTTTAAACACGTGAATCGATCTCATGACATCTTCGACCTTAGCCACAATATTTTGTACCGCTTCTTTCATTTTATCTGCTACGCTATTGGCAGCCTCACTGCTCTCCTGCAGGCTATGGATGGCCCCGCCAGTTTCCCCCAGAAGCGTCGCGCCAACAGCAACCGCTTCTTTGCCCGCCTGTACATCTTGAACCACTTCTTCTATTTGCCTTTGAATACTTTCAATCAAAGCAGAAATTTTCCCAGCGGACTGTTCCGATTGTTCGGCCAGCTTACGGACCTCTTCAGCTACAACCGCAAATCCCATGCCATGCTCGCCCGCCCGAGCAGCTTCAATGGCTGCATTAAGCGCCAATAGATTGGTCTGCCCGGCAATCGCGGTAATCGTATCGACAATCTGACCAATTTCTCGGGAGCTGGTTCCTAATTCCTGAATCGACTGAACCGAATTTTCTGTAGTCCGCTGTATCATAGCCATTTGTTCCATGGCTTTTTCAATGGATTGCTTGCCTTGCTGTACCGCAGCAAAGGCCCGGCCGGCATGTGTAGCCGAAATCTCAGCGCTGCCCGCCATCGCACGTGTATTGTCCATAATCTGCTGTACACTTTGATCCAGATGATCCACTTCTTGTTGTTGCTGCCGCACAGCGACGACCACACCGGAAGACGAATCATTGACTGCCTTTGTCATTTCCAGGGAAGATGCCGCGCTGGCAGTAAGTTCTTCCGATGCCGATGCCGTCTGCTCAGCGGCCTCTTGTATTTGCTGCACCATTTGCCGCAGCTTTTCTTCCAAATAATAAAAAGCCTGCAGCAAGGCGCCAATTTCATTCGCCGAAAAACTTTCCACCGTTCGTTTTTGATCGCCATTGTTTTCGGTCAGGTCTTTCGTCATCCGCTCAATCGGCTGCAAAATATTTCTCGCCTGTAATACGGCAAATATCAGACAAAATATAATCATGCCAAGCAAAATCAAAACGGCAGCCACCTTAAACATCTGTATGAATTTCTGCGCATCCTGACGATACTGGTCTGCTTTCGCCTGCTGCAAATTGATCAATTGATCAAATGCCGTGGTAAGATTCTTCCTTTGCACACGGCCCTCGCCAAAAGACAATGCCTGTGCCGCTGCCATATTGCCTTGTTCACAATACGTCAGTACGCGATTGTTAATATCCGTAAAAGCTGTATGGGTTTCATCAATCCGCTTTAAAAGATCCCGCTCTTCTGCTGACATCATAAAGGGCCTGATCTTTTCAATATTATCTTTCACCTTTTGCGATTTTTCGGCTATTTCCTGACGAAACTCCGGCTTACCGGTAATAATACCGCCGCGCTCATCATTGGCTTGTCCGCCAAAATAAAACTCAATCTCTTGAAGGCCCATAATAGAAATATCGGCTTCATTAACGATTTTCTCATACTTATTTTGCACCTGATATAATCCATATGCGGCTCCGCTGGCTCCGAGAAAAAACAGGAAGGCAAGCAGTGCATACCCGGCAATGATTTGATGCCGGATTTTCATATTGTTAAACAAAATATCGCCCCTTAAAGTATTTATCACTTTGCACAAAAAAACAAGTGTTTTGATCAACAGATTCTAATCTGCTATCTAATTTTACACTAATTTTCCCCAGGGCATTGTTAACAATAGGTTAATATATGGATGTCGGTGCGCCGCAAGGCAGTTTATTTCGATTATATTAAAACTCAACTTTCCCAGCACAAATCGGCAAATAAGGGAGTGTATAATAAACTGTGT
>DCFR01000017.1 GCA_002319815.1 Megamonas sp. UBA1799 | reverse complement strand
AACTGAGGGATTGGATGACCTCTCAAACTAGATTTATTCAGGCTTTATTTGCCGATTTGTGCTGGGAAAGTTGAGTAGTTTAGTAATGCTAAATTTCCAATTTTCAATTATATATTATCAATATGAACTGTAACAATCCTTGCCGATATACCGCAAGCCCTTGCAAAGGATCATAGGAACATAGAAATCCTCAGGCTAAATGACCTGGGGATTTCTTTTGCTTAAAATCAGTAAAAAATATGCGCAAATAGAATGCGGCTTGGAACAAAAGTCGATGTCCTTACCACTTCTAATAGACCTTGCGGATAAATTAAATTAAATCCTATGGCAAAACAAAAAGAGACTTTGGAATTTCTCCAAAGTCTCTAACTATTTTCAATGGCGGAGTGGGAGAGATTCGAACTCTCGCACCGGTTACCCAGTCTAACGATTTAGCAAACCGTCCTCTTTAGCCGCTTGAGTACCACTCCGTGGCGGAGAGGGTGGGATTCGAACCCACGGTACCCGGAGGCATCACTGGTTTTCAAGACCAGCTCCTTAAACCACTCGGACACCTCTCCGCAACATAAATTATTATAGCAGTACCGGGGCTGCAGTGTCAAGCTTTCTGCGTTTTCTGTGCGAGTGCTGTTAAAAAAATCTTTTTATAAAGACTTGACATGCACAATTAAATTGCATACAATGTATTTAGCAAGTGAAGTGTGGATGATGAGTTGTCGAGAGGAGTTGAGGCAATGGCGAAAGAGCGACGGCAGCGGGATGTTATTATTATTGGCGGCGGTTTAGCCGGACTTACCGCTGCATTGTATGCGGGGCGGATGAACTTGTCGGTGCTGGTGCTTGAATCGGCGCTGGTTGGCGGTCAGATTGTCAATGCAACGGCGATCGAGAATTATCCGGGGTTTGCTGCGATCAAGGGCAGTGAGTTAGTGGATTCGGTGCAGCAGCAGGCGGAGCATTTTGGCGCTGTCATTGATGAATTCGATGGCATTCAGCGCGTGGATCTGAATGCGCAACCGAAGGTGATCGAGACCGACAGCGCTGTTTATGAGGCCGGCGCGGTGATTATTGCGAGCGGGATGATGCGGCGCAAACTGGTATTGCCGGAGGTTTCGCGTTACGAAGGCAAGGGAATTCATTATTGTGAGTTGTGCGACGGTTATATGTATGACGGGAAGACAATTGCTGTGATTGGCGGCGGCAATGCGGCCGTTGACGCTGCAAATTTTTTGACGAAATATGCGCATAGGTTGTATGTGATACATCGGTCAGAAAGTCTGCAGGCGGATGAGATCAGCAAGAAGCGGCTGCTGTCGCATCCGGAGGTTGAGGTGCTGCTCAACACAGAGCTTCAGGCGCTTCATGGCGACGGTCATCTGGATGCGGTCGATGTCGTGGATAAAAAGACGTCGATGGCACGTACGCTGCCGGTGGATGGCGTGTTTGTGAATATCGGCGTCGTGCCGAATACGGAAATGTTTCGGGAGGTACTGCAGCTCGACGCAGCGGGAAATGTTGTGGCCGGTGAGGACTGCCGGACCAATGTGCCGGGTGTGTTTGCCGCCGGGGATGTGCGGACCAAACCGATTCGTCAGCTGACCACTGCGGCGGCGGATGGGACGGTGGCGGCGCTTTTAGCAGAGAAGTATCTGAATCAGTTGAAGGAGGAAAAATAAATATGGTAAAAGTTTATACGATTACGACTTGCCCTTGGTGTGCCAAGGTTAAAAAATATTTGAAATCGAAAAATGTGGCGTTTGAGGAACTGAATATTGAAACGGATGATGCAGCGCGGGATGAATGCTATCGGATTTCGGGCGATCTGACGGTTCCGATTACGACGGTGAATGGTAAGGATTATGTTTTGAGTTTTGATAAAGAAAAACTGGACGCTATGTTAGGTTTATAAGAAAGAGGAGGATGAACATGATGGGCGTATATGATTTTAAGGTACAGGATATTCGTGGTGTGGAACATGAGCTGTCCGAATACAAGGGTCAGGTGCTGATTATTGTCAACACAGCGAGCAAATGCGGATTCACGCCGCAGTATAAAGAACTGCAGGAGCTCTATTTGAAGTATAAGGAGCGCGGGCTGGTGATTCTCGGTTTTCCCAGTAATCAGTTTGCGGAGCAGGAGCCGGGGACCAATGATGAGGTGCAGAAGTTCTGCCGCTTGAATTATGGCGTGACTTTTCCTTTGTTTGCCAAGGGTGATGTGCGTGGGGAAACAGCGCAGCCGCTTTTTCAGTATTTGACGGCGCAAAAAGGTTTCCAGGGGTTCGACAAAACGCATCCGGTAGCGAAACCGCTTATGGAAGCGCTGAAGAAGAATTTTCCGGAATATTTGGTCGGCGATTCGATCAAATGGAATTTCACAAAGTTTTTAATCAATCGGGAAGGCGACGTGATCGGCCGTTTTGAGCCGACAACGACGCCGCTGGCTATGGAAGGCGAGGTCTTGAAACTTTTATGAGGGATACAGATCGGCTGAAACTGGAAAATCAGTTGTGTTTTCCAATTTACGCTTGTTCGCGCGAGATCATCAAGGCATACCATCCGTATCTGCAGAAGCTGAATCTCACGTATACGCAGTATATTGTGATGATGGTGCTCTGGGATCGGTCAAGCATTGGGGTCAAGGAGTTAGGTGAGCTATTGTATCTGGATTCGGGAACGCTGACGCCTTTGCTGAAAAAGATGGAAGCCAAGGGATATTTGCAGCGGGCGCGATCTGCGGTTGATGAACGATGTGTGTTGGTCAGTCTGACCGAAGCGGGGAGGCTGCTTCAGCAGGAAGCGGTGGATGTTCCTAAATGTATGGGCTGTAAGGTGGCGTTAAACGAGTCGGAAGCCGCCGCTTTATATGGACTATTGTATAAGGTCCTGGCGCATTTGCAGGAGGAAAAATAAAAAGCGGGTTGTGGCGAACGTTACCACAGCCCGCTTTTTATTTTTCTAACTCAAACTTCGCACACGAAAAACATACTGTGAGCCTTGAAAATTCAATATAAATCGGC
>DCFR01000043.1:11284-11583 GCA_002319815.1 Megamonas sp. UBA1799 | reverse complement strand
GAAACTCCGGAATGCCATAAGACAGCACGCCGCCCGCCGTATGCAAAGCCTCAAAAACCGTCACGCGGTAACCGCGTTTTGCCAGTTCGCCGGCCGCCGATAATCCAGCCGGTCCAGCGCCAATGACCGCTACTTTTTCTGCATCCGGCGCATACGGAATTGGCACGATCTCCTTATCCTGCGCCATTTCATAATCGGCCGCAAACCGTTCCAGGCGTCCGATGGCTACCGATTCGCCCCGCTTGGCCAGCACACAATGTTTCTCGCACTGGCTTTCCTGCGGACACACGCGGCCGCAG
>DCFR01000043.1:0-11045 GCA_002319815.1 Megamonas sp. UBA1799 | reverse complement strand
TCCTGCGGACACACGCGGCCGCAGACTGCCGGCAGGGAATTAGCTTCTTTAATAACCGCAATCGCCGCATCAAAATCGCGTTCCTTGAGCTTGCCGATAAAGGCAGGAATATCAATCCCCACCGGGCATCCCTTACGGCACTGCGGGATCTTGCATTGCAGACAACGTTCCGCTTCCGCAACGGCCGTATCCGCATCATACCCCAAAGCTACTTCCTGAAAATTATGCGCCCGAACTGCAGCATCCTGCTCCGGCATTTTATGTTTTTCCAATGAAAGCGCCATTATTTATTTCCCCCCAGACCAATCCGGCAGACATGTTTCTTTTCTGCTGCTTCCTGTTCCCGGTACATGCCCTGACGCGCCATCAGCCCAGGAAAATCGACCAGATGTCCGTCAAACTCCGGCCCGTCGACACNNGCGGGCAGACGCGGCCGGTGATGGCGGGCAGCGCGTTGTCTTCGCGCATTTTGGATGCAGCGGCAAGGTAGTCGCCTGAGCGGATGAGTGCTACCACTTCCTTGATCTTGACGCCAACCGGACACTCAACAACGCATCCGGGCTTTGCGCACTCAATACAGCGCGAGGCCTCAGTAAGCGCATCGGCCTGCGGAAGGCCAAGATTCACTTCTTCGAAATTGCGGCTCCGCACCTGCGGATCAAGCTCCGGCATGGGGGCGCGGGCAATCTTCATCCGCTCCTTGAGCGAGATGGAGTTGCGTTCAGAGTTGGTATGCAGGCCGATGTCAGACATAGTGTTTCTCCTTTGCATCCAGCTCTGCCTGTATCTTTTGCTCAGCTTGCCGGCGCGCCGCCAACTCCGCGCGCAGATCGGCAATTTCTTCGTCTTTGTGTTCGCTGAAGTCTTTCAGGGACTGGCACTCTTTTTCCCGATACATCGCATTTCTCTGCATCAGAACTTCGAAATCGACCTGCGATGCATCGAATTCGGGGCCGTCCACAGATGCAAACTTGCTTTGGTTGCCGAGCAGAACGCGGCAGCCGCCGCACATGCCAGTGCCGTCAACCATGACCGGATTCAGGCTCACAATCGTCTTAATTCCCAAAGGACGAGTTGCCTCAACCACACTGCGCATCATAACCACCGGTCCGATCGCATAAATCAGATCCGGCTGCACGCCGCGATCCATCAGCTGCTGCAATGCTGTCGTCACGAAACCATGAATGCCGTAGCTGCCATCATCCGTAGCAACAAGAAGTTCATCGCTGACCGCCTGCATTTCCGATTCCATGATCAAAATCTCCCGGCTGCGGGCGCCCATAATGGAAATCACATGATTGCCGGCCTGTTTCATCCCGCGGGCAATCGGATAAACCGGCGCCACGCCGATGCCGCCGCCAATACAGACAACGGTCCCGAGTCCCGGCCGCACATCCGATTTTTTACCGAGCGGACCGACAAAATCAAGAATTGCCTCGCCCTCATTAAGCTCGCTCAAAAGCTGCGTGGACGCGCCCACCACCTGGAAAATAATCGTAATAACGCCTTGTTCACGGTCAAAATCAGCTACGGTCAGCGGAATGCGTTCACCCTCCTCATTGACCCGCAGAATAATAAATTGTCCCGGCTGCGTTTTTTTCGCAATCCGCGGCGCCTCCACATCAAAGCGAAAAACGCCGGGAGAAAGAAGCTTTTTTTTCAGTACTTTAAACATAACATAGTCTCCTCTATATGAAACTAAACAGTTTATTTCGCCAATACTCCATTGAGATAGGCGGCCAAATTAGACTTAATCGGCATGAGATAAAGCCCGTCGTCGGTCTTCGAAACAAACTCCATCACCCGGCGGGCGAAAGAAATGCTCCACTCCAGCGTGGGTGCAAAATCCTTAGGAAAAACAACATTATTTTTTAGTTCCCAATAGCTTTGCGAACGCACGGAAAAAATCGGCGACACACCCCAATATACCTCAAGTCCGTCCAACAATTCTGCATACATGGCCAAAAAACGCATGTCAAAAAACGGCTGCGTAAAGAATCCGGCGGCTCCGGCCTGCAGCTTACGGCGAATCTGATATTGCTCCTGCCGCATACTGCCGCGATATTGATCAATGCCGGCATACACCTTAATGTCCGGCATTTCTTCACGGAATTTGCGAATGACATCAGTGCTCACGGTCGGATAAACAGTATGCGTCATATCCTGCGGCGGATCCCCTTCAATGACTAAAACCTCCCGAATATGATGTTCCCGCAGAAAGCCGGCCATTCGGAGCGGCTGATCGAGATCCACATCCATCGCCCGGATGTGCGGCATTGCCGCCGGATAAACCGTCTGCGCCAAAGCGGCCCCTTCCCAACTGCGCATCGCACAGCGCAGCAGATCAGGAACATTAATCAAACCAATTCCTGCCGTATTATCTTTTAAAAGCTGAAGATCCGCGCGCAATTCTTCTTCACTGCGCGGAACCAGTTCTACCGACATTCGTTTCATCCAGAACGCCCCCTGCCTGACATTAAAAAAGTCCGGTAATTTTTCCCTGCTCATCAATATCCATATTTTCTGCCGCCGGATGTTTTGGCAAGCCCGGCATGGTGAGAATGTTGCCGGTCATGGCCACGATAAAACCAGCTCCGGCCGAAATTTTGAGTTCCCGGACCGTAATACGGAACCCGGTTGGGCGCCCCAACTTGGCGGCATCGTCACTCAGCGAATACTGCGTTTTGGCCATGCAGACCGGCATTTTATCAAAGCCCAGCGTCTCGATCTCCTGAAGATTCTTCCTGGCTGCATCTGTAAAATCTACCCCGTCTGCGCCATAAATTTCCCGCGCAATCGTAGCAATTTTATCAGGGACGCTGGCATTGACATCATAAAGCAACCGGAAATTATTCGGTTTCTCCATCGCAGCTTCTACTTTTTCCGCCAGTTTCAAACCGCCCTTGCCGCCCTTAGCCCAAACTTCGGACAAAGCCACTTCCGCGCCGAGCTCCTGACATTTCTTCTCCACAAATGCCAGCTCTTCCGGCGTATCCGTTGGAAACGCATTAATTGCCACCACGGCTGGTAAGCCGAACTTATGAATGTTTTCAATATGCTTGGTAAGATTGGCCAGCCCCTTCTCCAGCGCCGTCATATCGACCTTGCTCAGCTCCGTTTTCGGCAAGCCGCCATGCATTTTAAGTGCCCGGACCGTGGCGACGATAACCACCGCATCCGGATGGAACCCGGCAAACCGACATTTAATATCCAAGAACTTCTCAGCTCCGAGATCAGCGCCGAAACCGGCTTCTGTAACTACATAATCCGCGAACTTCAACGCGAATTTGGTTGCCATGATACTATTGCAGCCATGCGCAATATTAGCAAACGGACCGCCATGAATAAATGCCGGCGTTCCCTCTAAGGTCTGCACAAGATTTGGTTTGATCGCATCCTTGAACAAAAGCGTCAGCGCACCGGTCACATGCAGCTCTTCCGCACGCACGGCCCGGCCATCCCGCGTATAGGCCACCACGATCCGGCCCAAACGTTTCTTCATATCCTCCAGCCCGTCCGCCAGGCAAAGAATCGCCATCATCTCGGATGCCACCGTGATATCAAAACCTGTCTCCCGCGGCATGCCATGCGGCTTGCCGCCAAGACCAATGACAACATGGCGCAGCGCCCGGTCATTCAAATCGAGCACGCGCTTCCAGACAATACGGCGCACATCAAGATCCAGCGCATTCCCCTGCTGGATATGATTATCGATAATCGCAGCCAGCAGATTGTGCGCCGTCGTAATCGCATGGAAATCGCCCGTAAAATGCAGATTGATATCTTCCATCGGCACGACCTGAGAATACCCGCCGCCGGCAGCGCCGCCCTTCAATCCGAAGCAAGGCCCCAGTGAAGGCTCACGCAGAGCAACTGCGGTCTTTTTACCCTGCTCATGAAAAGCATCCGCCAGCCCGACGCTCGTCGTTGTTTTGCCTTCCCCTGCCGGCGTCGGGTTGATGGCTGTCACCAGAATCAATTTGCCATTGGGCTGGTCTTTGACCCGCTGCCAGGCATCCAGGGTAATCTTCGCTTTGTATTTTCCATAAAGCTCCAGTTCGTCTTCCGGAATGCCAAGTTTCTCCGCAATCTCACGAATTGGCCGGATAGCGGCCTCCTGGGCAATTTCTACGTCAGTTTTCATGTGCAGTATCCTCCCTGTTTTAACTATAAATTTATTAAGCCAGCTGCATAAGCGCTGCAGTAATCGTATTTTGCATAAGCATCGCAATGGTCAACAAGCCCACGCCGCCCGGAACCGGCGTAATCGCCCCGGCAACTTCCTGCACCGCCGTAAAATCAACATCGCCGACCAGCTGTTTCGGGGCAATGCGGTTGATACCGACATCAATAACCGCCGCTCCCGGTTTCACCATATCCGCCGTCACAAAACGCGGCCGACCGACAGCAGCCACCAGAATATCAGCCGTCCGGGTGATTTCCGCCAGATTTTTTGTATGCGAATGGCAGACCGTAACCGTGGCATTCTTTTGCAGCAACAAATTCATCATCGGCTTGCCGACAATATTGCTGCGCCCGATAATCACGGCATGCGCGCCGTCCATCGGAATAGCCGCCAGCTCCAGCATGCGGATACAACCGGCCGGCGTACAAGGAACCAAAGCCGGTTGTCCGGTCACCAGGCGGCCGACATTGACCGGATGAAACCCATCCACATCCTTCTTTGGATCAATGCGGTCCAGAATCTCAGCTTCCGCGCTGCCAAGCGCTGCCGGCAGCGGCAGCTGCACCAGAATACCATGGATCTTACGGCTGCTGTTCAGCGCATCAATTTGCGCCAGCAAAGCTTCCTTGGTTGTATCCTCCGGCAAAACAATGACCTCGGAGTAAATCCCCAGCGCCTCGCAGGCTTTATGTTTGTTGCGGACATAAACCTGCGAAGCCGGATCACTGCCAACAATCACTACGGCCAGCCCCGGCGTCACTCCATATTGTTCTTTAATAGCCTCAGCCTGCTTCTTGGCCTCTTCCTTAATCTGTGCGGCAAAATCCTTGCCTGCCAAAATTCTCGCTGTCATGCATCCACCTCATTATTTTATAAAAACTATGGTCAGAGAAAACTCATCCAAGTAAACAAAAACATCGCAATCGACACAATGCCATTCCGCATAAAATAAACCTGCGTCAACCGGTGAAAGTCGGACGCACTCACAATATGATGCTGATACACAAGCGTAACAGCCGCCATCGCTACCCCGACAAAATATGGCCAGTGTAGCCGAAGCATCATCCCCACGACAACGAAGCAAAGGATGCAGAGGACATGGCACCATCGGGCTATACGCAAAGCTCCGCCCGCCGTAAACTGCGTGGCCAGCGAATGCAGCCCATGCGCCCGGTCAAACGCTTCATCCTGTGCGCCGTACACGGCATCAAAAGCGCCGATCCATATGCCAACCGCCAGGCAAAGCACCAGCATCGGCGCATCAATCGTCCCGCGCACCGCCACCCAGCCGCCTGCCGGCGCCATGGCAATCGCCAGCCCCAAAACCCCATGACAGGCAAACGTAATGCGTTTCATATAGGGATAAATCAAAAATGGCAAAGCCGCCAAAGGCAGCAGCTCCAGACAAACTGGTTTCAGCTGCAACACCGCATAAAACAGCGCTGCCAGATTCAATACGATCATCACGATAACTTCCCAGCGGCGAACCGCTCCCGTGACCATCGGCCGATCGGTAAAACGGGGATGCTGGCGATCATATTTCAGATCAATCAGATTATCGAGCGCCAAAGCGGCACTGCGGGCTCCGACCATGGCCACCGTGATCCAGAGCAGCGTCTGCCAGTCCGGCGGTCCGCCGCCGGCCAAGAAAGCGCCGGTATAAGCAAAAGGCAGCGCAAAAACCGAATGATGCAGCGCAATATTTTTCGCATGCGCCGCCAGTTTACTCAAGGTCAAGCTCCTTCCATTTCACGTCAACCCGCCGTTTAATCTCATCCGTCATTGTAATTTCATCCGGCCATTCGCGCGTATGGCCTTCCTCTGGCCATGATTTTGTCGCATCAATGCCAATTTTCGTTCCCCATTTGGCCATAGGCGAAGAATGGTCCAGCACATCCAGCGGTCCGTCCACCAACACCAGATCCTGTTTGGCATCAATATTATTGAATACGCGCCACCAGACTTCTTTTTCATCCTGCACATCCACATGGGCATCCACGACAATAATCATCTTTGTGAACATCATCTGCCCCATGCCCCAAATCGCCTGCATAACTTTCTTGGCTTGCTGCGGGTACGATTTTTTGATAGAAACCATAGCGCAGTTATGAAAAACACCACTCAACGGCAAATTAATATCCACAATTTCCGGAATCATCTGCTGCAAAATCGGCAAAAAAATACGCTCGGTTGCCTTGGCCAGATAGCAGTCCTCCATCGGCGGTTTTCCGACAACCGTCGCCGGATAAACCGGATTTTTTCGGTGCGTAATACAAGTGATGTGAAAAACCGGATACTCGTCAGCCAGTGAATAATAGCCCGTATGGTCGCCAAACGGCCCTTCCCGACGCGATTCATCTACATCGACATAGCCTTCCAGAACAAACTCACTGGCTGCCGGCACCTCGAGATCTACCGTCACGCATTTCGTCAGCTCAACCGATTGATGCCGCAGAAAACCGGCGAACACCATCTCGTCAATATCCCGCGGCAGCGGCGCCGTCGCCGCATAAGTCAGCACGGGGTCCGTACCGATAGCCACTGCCGCCTCCAGCCGCGTCATCCCCTGTGCTTTGGCATCGCGATAATTTTCCGCACCGTTCTTATGGATATGCCAATGCATACCCGTCGTCTGGGCGTCATACTTCTGCAGCCGGTACATACCGACGTTGCGCTTACCGGTCACCGGATTTTTAGTGAATACCAGCGGCAGCGTAATAAAAGGGCCGCCATCCTGCGGCCAGCATTTCAGAATAGGAATATCATCCAACGACGGATGCTCTTGTTCCACGACTTCCTGACAAGGCGCATTCTTTACATATTTAGGAAAATGGATTGCCCGTTTGAACAACGGCAAAATCGATAGCACGTCCATTTTATGTGCCAGAGAAATATACGGCAACCGCAGCAATTGACGAATCTCGTCGGCCACATCTTCAACTTTATCCACGCCAAAAGCAATAGCCATGCGTTCCATGCTGCCAAAAGCATTCATCAACACCGGTGTGGTATGCCCCTTGACATTCTCAAACAGCAAGGCGACATTTTTCGCGCCTTCCATCTTGGATACGCGATCCGTAATTTCCGTTATTTCCAGTTCCGGATCGACCTCGGTATGAATTCTCTTTAAAAGACCGCGCCGTTCCAGCTCGGCCATAAACTCGCGCAAATCCCTGAATGCCAAAGAAATTCCCCCCTGCTACTTCCGCAAAATAAACCGCACAATCAAATAAGCCGCTTCATATAAGAAAAGCAGTGGAACAGCAATCATCGACTGTGTAAATACATCCGGCGTTGGTGAAATGATTGCGCCGACTACAAAAGACATAAAAATGACAACCCGCTGTTTCCGCTGCAAAAATTTTGACGTCACCAATCCCATTTTAGCCAGAATAACAATGACCAGTGGAACCTCAAAAATTGCACCAAACGGCAGAATAAAAGCAATCACAAAATCAAAGTATTTATCTATTGATAAGAGCGGCTGAATATCCACCCCGCCAAAATTCATAAAAAAGCCAATGGCCGCCGGCATGACCAGAAAAAACGAAAAGGTCAGTCCCGCAAAAAACAGCAGCACCGATGACGGCACCACCAGCGCCAATACGGTTCGTTCCCGTATCGTCAGCGCCGGCAGGGCAAAACGCCATATCTCATAAAACACCACCGGCAGTGCCAGCAGAAATCCCGCAAAAATGGCAATTTTTATATAAGTAAAAAATGCCTCGCCCGGCTGCATGTAATACAGTTTTCCGGCCGGCAAAGCTATATAATGCATAATCTCATCAATAAAATACCAACAAATACCGCTGCCGACTGCAATCGCAGCCAGGGCCCAGATAATTCGCCGGCGAAGCTCTTCCAGATGCGCAATCAGCGACATATTGCCGCCTGTCACTTCCGTCACGGTTGTTTCAGCCGCGTCCGCGTCCACCTCTGCCTGATTTGTGATCTCCGTCCCGGTACGTTCGTCTGCCATACAACAAACCCCTGCCCTTTTCTCATTCAAATTTATCACGGAAATAAAACCCTATGCGACCAGCATATTACGGCTGCAACAGGACATGATACAAAAATCGCCCTTGCACTGGCAAAGACGATTTTTGTCCATCATTTCTTTTCCTCCGGCTTGACATCAATAGTTTTGGCTGTCTGCTGAACTTCCGGTTTCACGTCAATCGTCTTAGCCGTCTGCTGAATCTCCGGCTTTGCTTCTTCAGTTGCCGATATATCCGACGTGGCTTTTTTAAACTCATTCAAACTCTTGCCAATTGCCTTTCCGATTTCTGGAAGCTTTCCCGGCCCAAACACCACCAACCCGATAATCAAAATAAGCACTAACTCCGGTACGCCAATTCCAAACATTTGTCTTCCCCCATTCTGTTATTGATCTGTTATTCATCTGAGCTGTTTGCTCACGATCAACCATACGCTAAAATTCCCGACGACCGATAAAATCTGCGGCTGCCAAAAATGCCTGCTCCGCTTCCGTCGGCAACCCTGCCGGCAGAACGCGTTTCGCCAGCTGTAAAAATTCGTCCGCCTGCGCCTGAGCGAACACAATCCCATCGGAAGCACGGACAATTGCCAGCGCTCTGGCAACCATAGCATCCGTCATCTCCGGATTGGTTACAATATCCATAAGTTCTGCCCGGTCCGGGCTGGTATCCAGCGCCCGGATGACCGGCAGCGTAACGATGCCCTGCCGGATATCATTCCCGGCAGGCTTGCCGATTTTCGCTGCCTCAGCCATCACATCCAGCAAATCATCCGTGATCTGAAAAGCCATGCCGATTGAATGACCATAAGTATAAAGCGCCTTCGATATTCGGTCATCAGCTTTGGAAACCAACGCGCCCATCTCGCAGCAAAGCGCTAAAAAATCAGCCGTTTTCTGCTCAATGCGCCGGTAATAATCCGGCATGCTCCGAGCGGCCTGATAAGCCGAGGCATCCTGAATAATTTCACCCGAACTGAGTCCGCACACCAGCTCCGAAAGCCGCAGGGCAATACCCTCTTCATAATGGTTACTGGCCACCAGCGAAAAAGCATGCGCAAAAAGATAATCGCCGCTCAGAATCGCCAGCTGATTCCCCCACTTCGAATTCGCCGTCGCCGTTCCCCGCCGGGTTCCGGCCTCATCAATCACATCATCATGCACTAAAGAAGCCATATGAATGACTTCAATTGCGATCGCCAGCGGCATCGCATACGCACGATCAAACTGCGGCCCGCTGCGCGCCGCCAAAAAATACAGCGCTGGTCGAAGACGCTTGCCTCCCGACTGCACCAAATGTGTTCCGATCTCGGTAATCAATGGGATCGGAGATATAACTGCCTGCAGCAGTTCCTTTTCCAATGCCACTAAATCGTCTTGTATCACACCAAACATGGCCTTTGCCAAATCCATCACCTGCACGAAAATTTTTCTGACTGTATCAGTTTACTACATTCACCTACATTTGTCATTCCGTTTTCGTCAGATCTTTTTGCCATGCTACCAAATCAGCCAGCGTTACCCGATTGACAACGCCGCTGATCGCCTCATCAATCTCGCGCCACAAGCGCAAGGTTGCACACTTCTCCTGCCGCGGACAATCATTGACGTCACTATCCATACAAGCCACCGGAGCCAGACTGCCTTCAATAAGCTTCAAAATCATCCCGGCCGTGTATTCCTCCGGACGCTTCATCAAACGGTACCCCCCCTGTGGGCCACGGCTGCTGCGTACAAAACCCGCTTTATTCAGCACCGAAACAATCTGCTCCAGATACTTTTCGGAAATTTCCTGCCGGCGTGCAATATCCTTAATCCGCACCGGCGCCTCTGTATCATGCATAGCCACATCAATCATCAGGCGCAGTGCATATCTGCCCCGCGTTGAAATTTTCACCATTCGTTCCCCCTGTCACGTACTCTATCGCTATTTCCATAGTTTCCCGATAAAGTTTTGTAAACTACCTGCTATTATCCTACATGAAATTGGAAACGACGTCAACTTAAAAAGACTTTTATCTTTTCAAACTCTTCTCAAAAAGTTATAATAAAAGCAGTACCTGAAAAATGGAGGGATTTTATATTATGAGTTTACACATTGCCGCAAAATCCGGAGAAATTGCTGATCGCATCCTGCTGCCAGGAGATCCGCTCCGGGCAAAATACATCGCCGAAACATTTCTCGAAGACGCCCATGAATACACCAGCGTCCGCAATATTCTCGGTTATACAGGAACCTATAAGGACCATCGTATTTCCGTTCAGGGAACCGGTATGGGCATGCCGTCCATCTCCATTTATGCCAATGAACTTATTCGTGACTACGGTGTCAAAAATTTGTTCCGCGTCGGAACCTGCGGTGCCCTGCATATGAATATCCACGTCCGAGACATTGTCATAGCTCAGGCGACAACCACGGATTCCAGCATGGTACATAACACCTTCGGTCCGGCCATCAACTTTGCCCCGACGGCCGATTATGCACTGCTGGAAAACGCCGTTGCGGCGGGTCGTGAGCTCCGTCTGCCCGTTCATGTCGGCAATGTGCTCTCACAGGATCGTCTCTACGATGATGAAATTGATCTGAAAAAGCTAGCCGCCTATGGTGTTCTCGCCGCGGAAATGGAAGCAGCTGCCCTATACATGATCGCCGCCAAATACCATGTACAGGCCCTGGCGCTCTTCACGGTAAGCAACCATATTCTGACCGGCGAAGAAACCACCATACAGGAACGCGAAACCTCCTTTAACGACATGATCAGCCTTGCTCTCAACACGGCTATATGCTAAAAATTTTATAAAATAATGGATAGAACAAAAAGGACCGGCACAAAACAGGAGGCTGCTGAAAAAGCAGTTCAA
>DCFR01000067.1 GCA_002319815.1 Megamonas sp. UBA1799 | reverse complement strand
GAAAGAATCGGCGACGGGCGCGGCAATGCGATTCGCACGCTGGCGTTGCTGCTGGCGAGTTTTCAGGAGCATCAGATTTCGTTTCGGCTGGCCGGGCTGCAGGGAGGAAAAGCGCGCAATGCGATTCCGGCATCTGCAGAAGCCGCTATTGTATCAACGGCGGATGAGCAGGCGCTTCGTGCGGTGTTGGACGAAGCTCAGCAGCGATTCCTGACGGCTTATGGCAGCGTGGACCCCGCTATGCATATTTTTTTGACGGAAACGCCGCTTCCCCAGCAGATTTTTTCCTCGGCGGATATGGAAGCGTTCTGGCAGCTGGTAACAAGTCTTCATACCGGAGTCTATGCTATGGAACCGGCGATTCCGGGGTTGGTCGAAACCTCGGCCAATATCGGCATGGCGTTTGTGAAGGACGGTGTGCTGACAGTCACGTTTTATCCGCGTTCCACGGTGGACAGCAAGCTGCGGGAATTTCAGCAGACGGCACGTATACTGGGCCGCTGGAGCGGTTTCGCCGTTGAGACCGGAGAACCGGCGCCGGGCTGGAAAGAACGTACCGAAAGCCGCCTGACACCGATGATGACGAGGAGCTTTGAGGAACAAAACGGGAAGCCGATGTCGGTGGTTACTATTCATGCTGGTTTGGAATGCGGCTGGCATATCAAAAAGAATCCGGCGCTGGATATGGTTTCGATTGGCGTTACTACGAAGGATATTCATAGTCCCAAGGAGCGGCTGGTGCTGGCAACGGTAGCGCCGCAGGTTCGTCTGATGGATGAAACGCTGCATCGCATTGCTGCGCTGTAACATCATGGGTGGGGAGGCATAAACCTATGGATCGTCGCAGTTTTTTAAAATATCTCGCCGGCACAGGCCTGGCATTGGGAGCCGGCGGCTGGTATGGTTTTGAACGGTGGTTTTCCCTGCCGCGGGCAGAATCTGGCGGCAGCTTAGAGGAAGCTTGCCAGCGTATTGTTGTGCTGGGAGACCCTCATTTGCCGGTGCGCCGGGAAAAGTATACGACGCCAGCGGCGCAGGACCCGATTCTGCAGTTGAAGACAAAATTGCCGACAGATGTGAATGCCTGGGATGACGTCACGTTAGTTGCTGTCCTTGGCGATATTGCCGCCCGCTATGGGATTGACAGCGAATATGCCGATGCAAAAGCTTATTTTTCTCGCTTTCAAGCGCCGGTCTGTATCATGGGTGGGAACCATGATTATGTATATCGGGATGAGCCATCGGCTGCCGGCCATCTGCAAAAAAATGATGCGGCGGGCCGGGCGGCGAAACTGGCGCATTTTCAAACGGTGATGGGATTGGAGCAGCTTTTTTATACGCGGCGGTTGGGATCGTATTTTTTGATTTTCCTAACGCCGGACGCACTGGGCAGTTATCTGACCGAGATGAGTGAAAGGCAGCTCCATTGGTTTGCGGATCAGTTAGTACAGCATCGCGATCTGCCGACGATTGTATTCTTTCATGCGCCGCTGGCGGGGACGCTGCCGACCTATCAAAAAAATATTAATACGCCGGATTTTATTGCGCAGCCGGAATCGTCTATCCGTTGGCTGCTGGAAGCCAATCCGCAGGTCCGGCTCTGGGTTTCGGGCCATACGCATACGCCGGCGACCAATCCCGGGTATGCGGATACGGACGTTAATACGTATGTGGGCAATGTGGTCGATATTCATAATCCAACACTGGATGCCGCAACACTTTGGACGAATTCGCTTTATCTTTATAGGGATCGGATTGAAGTACGCACCTTTAATCATAAAACAGGCGAATGGGTGGGAAAACTGGATCGCGTGTTTTCTCTTTGAAACAAAAAAAGCCGCTGCTGAAGCGGCTTTTTTTCATATATCCCAGTGGATCTGGTCCGGGTTCGGGGTGGCATGGTCAATGCAGTTGAGAATCCAGGCGACATTTTCATGCTGCTGATTGAAGGCTTCGTTGAGCGCTGCCCGATAATCATTGGGCACATCCATAAATTTCAACGCCATGTGCATGTAGTCTTTGGCAACAAGCGGGACTTCACGTTCCGCCGCCAACTGCGCCTTGAAGCGGTAACCGTAGTAGAGATAGCTGTTGTGCGGTACGGGTATGTCCTCGTATACGGCAATGCGTTCATCGGCCTCATGCTCGGCCTCATGGCCCTGTCCCATACAGTGCATCGTTGTCCAGCGATCAGCCCAGAGCTCGCCCCGCAGAATGAATTTATAGAGAAAATCGGTTGATTCAGCCAGCTCAATAGCCAGACCAATATGTTGCAGCGACATATCAAAATGTTCCTGTTCGCGTTCAACCAGACTCAGCTTTTGCAGAGCGAACACCTTTTCTTCGACTTCTTCGGCATTTTCTTCGTCAATATCCGTTTCAACAATCGAGCGGAAAAGTTCGACAGATTCATCTTTGCGGTCATATTCCGGCATAGCCAGAAAATGGGCTAGGCGGGCGCGGCAGTGCCAGTCGTCAAATCCTTTCGCGAAGATGGCTGCCGGCGGCGGATTTTTGCCATCCAATACAACATGTATCAGCTGATGAAAGTCATTATGGTTCATGGTATTCCTCCTAAAAAACCTTTTTTCTAAATTATAGCATAGTCTGGCAAGCGGCGAAAATAACGGATTTCTATGGTTGCAAAGTATCGATCTGTATGTTACTATGTAACCATAGCTTGCAAATTAAAAAGTTCCGTTATGCAACGGAATGCGGGACGCGACGAGGCTTGCCCCGCTGTATCAGATATGGTACAGGGGGTGGGCCTTTTTGTTTGGCAGCGTTTTGTGCGCACAAGCGTTGTTGCCGCAGGCAGGCTGAAAATGAATGAGGGGATGAGCCAAATGAAAAAATGGAGCCGTTGTATTTTTACCCTGACCTTACTGATGTTACCATCGGTGGCTTTTGCCGCTGATACGGCAGCACCGTCAACTTTGGTGCCCGCCGATATGGCTTATGTTGCTTTTGCTGGTCTGATGGTATTTTTCATGACGCCGACATTGGGGATTTTTTACAGTGGAATGGTGCGCCGCAAAAATGTTTTGAATACCCTGATGATGTCGTTTATTGCCTGCGGCATTATAGTGATCCAATGGGTGCTTTATGGATATTCCTTATCTTTTGGTGATGATATAGGCGGCGTTATCGGAGGATTGAATTTCGCTGGTTTTCAGGGAGTCGGACTGACGCCTAATCCGGCTTTTTCGGAAACCATTCCTCATATGGAATTTGCCGTATTTCAAATGATGTTTGCCGTTATTACTCCGGCGATTATTTCAGGATCAGTAGCGGAGCGCATCCCCTTCAAGGCCTATATGCTTTTTATTTTGCTTTGGGCAACCTTTGTTTACGATCCGATGTGTCATATGGTATGGGGGCCCGGCGGGCTGCTTGCCGGTCTTGGTGCACTTGATTTTGCCGGCGGCACGGTCATTCATATTTCTTCCGGCGTTTCAGGCCTGGTGGCTGCTTTGGTGATTGGACGGCGGTATGGGTATGGCAGCCAGAGTTTTGTGCCGCACAATGTGCCGTATATTCTCTTTGGCGCCTCGGTTGTCTGGATGGGGTGGTTCGGGTTTAATTCCGGCTGCGCGCTGGGAGCCAATGAAATCATGGTGCTCGCTTTTACCAATACCGGGATTGCCTCCGCGGCAGCGATGCTCATGTGGGTGCTGCTTGATTATACGTTCCATGGAAAAGCAACTCTCTTTGGCGCGATTACCGGCGCTATTGCCGGTTTGGTCGGTATTACGCCGGGAGCCGGTTTTGTGGAAAACTGGGCCGCTATTCCCATCGGCATGACAACCAGTGCCGTTTGCTTCTTTGCCATTACATTTGTCAAGAAAAAACTTGGTTATGATGATTCACTGGATGCTTTTGGCTGCCATGGCGTGGGTGGTATGTGGGGCGCTTTGGTTACTGGTGTCTTTGCCTGCAAGGCCGTCAATCCGTTGGCATCCGATGGGTTGGTGTATGGTAATGCCGGACAGCTCATTCCTCAGCTCACCGGCGTGATAACGACAATTTTTGTCGCAACGATTGTTACGATCATTTTATTGAAGCTCATCAGCGTTTTCACGCCGATTCGTGTTTCTGAGACCGAGGAAAAAGAAGGGCTGGATCTCAATGAACACGGAGAAAATGCCTACTCTAAATTTTAATTTATAACGGAATATATTTTTTGGTAAAAGCTATTGAAATCAGGAAAAGCGCGTGTTATAATCAGGGTTGTAATACAAATAAAAAAGTTCCGTTAAAGGGACGTACGACTGAGCGATGAAGCTTGTGCAGCAAAATAGCGGCATGAGCTTTTTTGTTTGTCGGAAGTTGAAGGAGGGACAAGGCAATGAGTACAGAAGCAGAAGTGTTGGAAAAACTCAAGACAGCGATCATAGAGCTGGATGAAGATCTGGGAACAGCGGCCGCCAAAGAAGCGGTAGCGCTCGGTATGGACCCGATTCACGCGATCAGTGATGGGCTGGGGGCCGGCATGCAGGTGCAAAGCGATCTTTTTGATGAAGGCGAAGTCTTTGTACCGCAGTTGGTGGTAGCTGCGGATATTTTTGAAAATGCCGTGGCCATTATGACCGCCAATTTGTCGGACGAAGATAAGGCGGCTTCCAGCAAGGGAAAGGTTCTTATTCATACGGTGGAAAGTGATATTCATGATATTGGCAAAAATATTGTCAAGACGATGCTGGCAGCCAGCGGCTTTGAGGTCATTGATATGGGACGAGACGTTTCGGTCAGCGATGTGGTTGAAACAGCGAAAAAAGAACATGTTGATATTATTGCCGGCGCAGCGTTGATGACCACCACGATGCCGGCGCAGCGCGAAATTGTTAATCTTTTGAAAGAAGAAGGAATTCGCGGTCAGTTTAAATGCATGTTTGGGGGCGCGCCGGTATCTGAGGACTGGGTCAAATCCATCGGCGCCGATGCCTATGCCGAAAATGCCGCAGAAGCTATTGCCAAGGCCAACGCGCTGATGGCAGAAATCCGGGGGTGAAATTATGACATTAACAAAAACTTTGTCAATTGGTGATATTTATGATCGGGCTAAAAGCGGTCCGAAAACCGATGAAAAGGATTGGGATTTTAAGATTATACCGCAGACGGCGTCGATGCTAAAAAAGAAATATAACATAAAAATGGATAAGAAACAGATCATTCCGACCGATCCCCAGCTCATGGACGGACTTTTCCGCGCCGGGTTTGAGCTGCTTCTGACCTGCGGCGTCTATTGCATTGATACCAAGCGTGTCATTCAATATACCGAAGAAGAAATTCTTGCTTCATTGGCGGCGGCGCCGAAAGAGGCGCAGTTTGGCGAAATTGGCAAACATGGGCGTCTTATCAAGTGCCGTAAGCATGATGATAAACGGGCGCCAATTATTCAGGGAGGACCAACCGGCGCTCCCTGCTCAGAAGAACATTTTCTGGCTATTCATCAGAGTTATGCGCAGGAGCCGATTGTGGACACTATCGTCGATGGCGTACTGCAGACAACGCGCGGTCATGATCCCCTGCCGCTCACGCCGTGGGAAATTGCGGCGGTGCGCTCGGAGGCCATTATGGTTCGGGCGGCGCAGGATCGTGCCGGCCGTTGTGGCATGGGGCTTTAGGGGAATGAAACTTCGCTCTCCGCAGCGGGCGTTATCGCCGCGGATTTTCCCGGCGGCATGCGGCCGACGGATGCACATGAAGTATCCCAGCTTAACGAGCTTAAAATTGATGTCAGTGCACTCACTTTTGATGCTTATTATGTTCTGGCCGGTGATATGATCATGTGTGAACAAATGCCAATTTACGGCGGTTATGCCGGCGGCTTGGAGGAAACAACCATTGTCGATGTCGCGACAACGCTGAATTCCTTTGTCATGGCGCAGGCTACCTGGCATCTCGATGGACCAACCCATGTTCGCTGGGGCATTACGACGGCGCGCGAGACGCTCGCCATCGCTGCGCATGCCTGCATGGCGGTTGAGTCGCATTATGATCTCATGATGGGCAACCAATATTATACGATGGCCGGGCCTTGTACCGTCATGTGTCTTTTGGAGACGGCGGCCCAGGCGATTACCGATACCTGCAGTGGGCGTGAGGTTCTTTCCGGCGTAGCCGCCAGCAAGGGCGTTACAACGAATTACACTACGGGCATGGAGGCCAGATTCATGGGCGAATGCGCACATGCTGTCGCTGGAATGTCTACGGACGCCGTCAATGTGCTGCTGGATAAACTCATTGCTATGTATGAAAAAAACTATAAAACAGCGCCCAAGGGGAAACCTTATCAGGAGTGCTATGATACCAGTACGCTTCGTCCAACACCGGAGTATATCGGGGTATATGATGAAGCCGTACAGATCATGACCGAACTCGGATTGGATTATTGGACGAAAAAAAATAAGTTTTTGGTTGACTAAATTGCTGCATAATGCTGAAAAAAGATCGTCTGCTGCTGTCAGGGTATAGTGGCGACGGTCTTTTTTTGTACAAATGGTTTCGTATTTTTTCTACTTGAATAGTATGCTATAGTATGCTAGAATCTATATTAACAAGAAACTGTTTTTATGTTCTTTGTATCTTGAGGGGAAAGAAGGAAGAAGCATGAAAGCTTTTGTACAGTGTTTGAACCGTTTTTTATTTTCGCAGCGCGATTTAGGTCTTTTGCTATTTCGTTTGGCGATTGGCGGTATGTTTATGTGGCATGGTCTGCCAAAATTACTGGGCGGGCCAGAGAAATGGGCGGTGCTCGGTCAGACGATGGAAGTGTTCGGCTTATATTTTGCTCCGGAACTTTTTGGCTTTTTATCCGGGGCCAGCGAGTTTTTGGGCGGCCTTTTGATTTTACTGGGTTTATTCTATCGGGCAGCAGCTTTATTTTTGTGTGTGAATCTGTTGGTGGCCTTCAGCAGCCAGCTATTGCAGAATAAAGGTCTTTTTAAGGCCGCTCAGTCTTTTGAGGATGCAGCAAGTTTTCTGGCAGCTTTGTTTGTTGGGCCGGGCCGCTATAGTCTGGACCATTTTCTGGGCTTGGATCAAAACCGCGAGCAATAACCGGTAAGTGATTAAAACTATAGAGAAAACACCGTCAGCGTTTTGGCAGTTGGCGGTGTTTTCCCATTTTATGCGAAGCGCGGTTCGAGGAAGCTGCCCGCGCTTTGGTCTGCGCAGGCAAAGCAGGTGCAGAAAAAAATTACGAAAAGCAGCTGCTTATTAAAAATATAAATTTACTTTACTCAACTTTCCCAGCACAAATCGGCAAATAAAGCCTGAATAAATCTAGTCTGAGAGGTCATCCAATCCCTCAGTT
>DCFR01000029.1 GCA_002319815.1 Megamonas sp. UBA1799 | reverse complement strand
GGACATTTTCAAAAACGCTTGACAGTTGAACTTTATAAATGATATTCCTGTATCTTACGATACAGTGTGGCGCGGCTTATCCCCAAAATTTTTGCCGCTTTTGCCGCTTTGCCCACCTCATCCCCAAAACTATCCAAGACCTTTTTAATGGTTGCTTTTTCCAGCACCGCCAAATTCAGCGAAATATCCGCCTTAGGATCGGCCTTGGGAAACGTCGCAATCAAAAAACGTTCCGCACTGCTGGTCAGCAGCTCCGCCATTTTTTCAATGAATTGTATCATCCAAGATCTGTTTTCCGTAAAATAGCGGGTCTGCTGCTCATTGAAACTCACCAAACCAATGACGCCGATAATTTGCCCCCGCAGCATAACCGGCATAGCAATCTCAGCACATTCCGGGCACTGAAGATAATAGGCACAATCCCGGCAAAGAGGATGCTGCCCCGGCTGATCAATAACAATCAACTGCTGTGTCGCAATAACATGTTTATAAATAAAATTGCCCTGAATCAACTGCCCCACATTTTGGGAATACGCTCCGGTCCCGGCAATACGAACACATTTTCCATCTGCTACTTCCACCTCTACACCAACGACTTCAGCGATTGCCTGTGCCGTCTTCTGTACCACCGGCTGAATTTGTTGCAATAAGCTTTCCATTCATTCCACCCTCAAAACAAATTTGAAATATATATCCCGCACAAACTGCCAACTTTGCTAAAATGCAGCCAGTCGGCCGCAACCTATTTTCACGCTTCAGCCACGATGCGCTTTTCCCAACAATTCCAGCAAAAGTCCGCCTAAAATAAAAATACTGCCCAATAAAAAATTTGCCGTCAAAGTCTCTCCCAGAAAAAAAATACCCATCAGCGCCGCCATCAAGGGCTGCAGCGGATAAAACAATGCACAGTTGCCCGCTTCCAAATGGCCAAGACAATAATTCCAAAAAAAATGCGCCAATCCGGTACAAATAAGCCCCATATATAATAAGGCCACCACACTGGACAAGCTGAACATAGGAACACCATAACGCACAAACTCCCAGCCAACAGCAGGAAGATTACAAACAGCCCCGACTAACATGCCCCAGAATAAGATGACGATTCCAGCATATCGCTGTGCAATCTTTCGCAGCCGAATCGTAAAAATCCCCCAGGATAATACCGAAAGCAGGCTAAAAACAACCCCCCAAAAAATATCGCTGCCGGTATCAGCAGACGCATCCCCTAAAATCACATAAACTCCAGCCAACGATAATAAAATACCGATTATTTTGCGCTGCGTCAGTTTTTCACCTAAAAAAAATGCGGCTAAAAGCATGATCACGAGTGGATTTAAGGCATTCAGCAGCGAAGCTAAAGAAGCTGAACTTAGCTGTGTTCCTAAAAGCTGCATATCGAGTGAAAAAAAGTAGCCTAAAAAACCCAGCAGGAAAATTTCTTTATAATCTTCCTTCCTGACCTTCAATAAAGATCGCTTTCTAAGAATAAGAAAAATAGCCAAAACAGCGATCACAGCCCGCAGTTCTGCCGTTGTAAATGCAGGAATCTGTCCTAAAACATATTTGCTGACAACATAAAGACTGCCCCAGATAAAAAATGTCAATACTAAAACTGCATAGAGTTGCCACTTTTGTAACGCAAAACTCCACTTCTTGATCAAATCATCCGCTCTCCCAAAACCTTTTTTCTATTAAAAAATATAACATTCTTTATAGTACTACGTATGCAGCTAATTTGTAAACTTAAATTGCAACCGTAATTTAAGTAACCTTGATCATCATATGCGCAAATGAATGTTAAACTATTATAACGACTTCTAAAACCTTTACACAAAACTTTTGGCCCACTTGAAAAATATTATACCGTATCCTCCAGTCTTAATGTATTATAAAGTTTTAAAACGCCTTCTTCTATTTTAAAACCAATGAGGCAACAAAAAAAAAGCCCCACAGGAAATCTGCGAAGGCTTTAATTTGCAATGGTGACCCAGGGGGGACTCGAACCCTCGACCCTTTGATTCGTAGTCAAATACTCTAATCCAACTGAGCTACTGGGCCATGCATCAATCGCTTGCGCAACTGACGTATATTATAATAACATATTGGCAGAAAAAGTCAAGCTTTATTTCCAATTTTTCTTGTCATTGTGATTTTTAATTTTTATAGTTGCTGTCCAACTGGATTCTCTGCTGGTTATTATTGCAGATACCGGGTTGTCATCTCGGCCAACGTGCCGTCAGTTTCCAGTTCATCCATCCACTGATTGACAAACGGCAGCAGATCATCGTCCTGTTTCATCATCATAATGCCAAAATGATTTTCCGTAAACGGCTTATCAAGCAAAGGCGCCGCTAAATGCGGGTCTGCTTGTATATAATGACGCGCCTCCATGGTTTCTGTGATCATCACATCCGCCTTGCTGGCAGCGATCATTGCCGGAATCTCAGTATTCTTAGCATGCAGCAGCAGCGTCGCCCGGGGCAGTTTTTCCTGCGCAAATTTTTCATTGGTGCCACCAGGGTTGACCATCACACGAACGCCGGGCTGATTCAAATCTTCCAATGAACGATACTTGCCACGATCTTCCGCCCGTACCAGAATCGTCTTGCCAAAGGTGAGATAACCCCGCGACATATCGACGACAACCTCTCTAGCGGCAGTCTTGGTAATACCGCTCATCGCCACATCAAACTTTCCATCTACAGTATCCTGCAGCAGACTCGCCCAGGTTGTCGGTACAAATTCCACCGTATCAACGCCAATCGCTTCCGCCAGACGTTGCGCCAATTCGATATCAAATCCTTCATATGAATTGGACTCTTCATTCAAAAACGACATTGGCCGGTAATCGCCTGTCGTGCCTACCAGCAAAACGCCACGCTCCTGAATCGCCGCAATGCGCCCCCCAGTCTCGTCCTCCGGATCTGCCGCCGCAGAAGCAGTCAACAGCATACTAACAAGGATGAGCGTCAAAACCACATATTTTTTCATCCCCAGCATCCTCCCTATATAGTAAGATGGATTTCCCTGATAGAAGCCACAATCTCATCGGCTTTTGATAAATTCTGCCGTCCTGAATGCGGATTTTGATAACCGATGCAATACATCCCGGCCGCCTTCGCTGCCTGTACGCCCAAAGCCGCATCTTCCAGCACCACGCACTGTTCAGGAACAATGCCGAGCGTTCGCGCGGCAAGCTGATAAATGGCCGGATCAGGCTTTGACTCCGGCAGGTTTTCCCCGCTCAGTAACGCAGTAAAAAAAGACCGTATATGTAGACAATCAACAATATAAGCAATGAAAGCATCACTGCTGGAAGATGCAATTGCCATGGGAATGCCCGCCGCCTGCAGTTTCGCTAAAAGCTCCGGAATTCCCTCAATGGGCTGCAGCTGCGTATGAGCGATAATCGTATTAAATATGACGTCTTTACGGGCACTCAGCTGCTCTACAGGCAGTGTCAGCCCTCGTCGGGCCGCAATACCACGAAAACTGGCACCGCGTTTTGTTCCTGCATATTGCGATAATTCCTCCAGCGACACCGAAATGCCAACTTCCGTAAAAACCTGCTGCAACGCCTGCGAATGATACTGTTGTGTATCGACAATCACACCGTCCATATCGAATAAAAATGCTTCCATTTCTTTGCCTCCTTTGCTGTGACCAATTTAATGACGCCGTTTTCGGCCCATAGCCAAAATAGCTTCCAGAACCGAACCGGCAATGCAGCGCGAACGATCAGAAATGGTGAAACAATCGCCTGGCTCAGTACGCGGATCAATTTCCGCCACCGGCAGCCCCGGTGTTACCACATAGCCGTTGTGTATCGCCCCCCGCAGGACTCCATCCAGTGGTGAAAGCAGGCGAACCACTTCGCTGCGGTCATTATAAATTTCTGCCACCACGTCCCCCTTACGCACAACGGATGAAATGTTTCGCTGAATTTCAATGGTGCCGCCGACCGGCGCCCGCAAAATCCGTTCCAGGCCATTGACAATACTGGCCATTCCCTGCCCGCGCGAAGCCCGCCCCTCATAAATAATACGGCCCAGATTGTGGCCCCGCATTGTTTCAATGACACAATCAACATCCTGTCCGGCACAAAACCGCGGTCCCAGCCCAATCGTATAAGCAGATGTCTGCGGATGCATCATAGCTTCCCCATCATCGCTCAAAGAATCCACTAAAATATGCGATCGAAACTTATGAATATACCGGCCCGCCGGATCGACCAGCATCGTGACGGCGCCTGTCCTCAGCAAGGAATCCGCTTCGCGCCAATTGGCGGCACAGCGGCAGGTGATCCGTTCCACCGTCTTGACCCCGTCATAAACAGCATCGGCAAAAGCAGCCTCCCGCCGCAGCGCCGATGGCCGGGGCTTTTCCAGCACCAGCACTTCACAGCCCACATTATGCAGGCAGGCAATGGTACCGGTAGCAAGAGCTCCGCCGCTGCGGACAATCATCAAATGTTTCATCTTCAGCGCCCCTTAATTTTCAGCTCATAATCTTCCATTTCTCTTCCTATTAATTATACTATAAAACATCCCACTTCATGACTTTTTTTCTAAAACTAGTAAAGATTCTTCCGCCTTTATATCATAATTTTTTGAAAAATAATATTTCAGAATCTTGCAATATATAGAGTGCTATGGTATAATAAAAACAGGAAAAGGAGGTGGGGAGTTATTGATGAGGAATTTCATCCAGCAGCTTTCCAGTTCTGACTAGCAAGTGCATTGATGAAGAAAGATTTCCAAGCGGCAATGCGGAGTGATGGATTTCCACACTTACGGCAGTCCGTCGGACAAAGGCACAACGTCAGTACAGAAAGCAATGGAACTCCACAGGTTTCCGATTCATGTATTGCAATACAAGGTAGTCCCTATCATCAAGTAAATAGGAAGTTCCCCGGGGGCGGTTGATTTACCAATCACGGGATATTGAACGATGATCGTGCATGTGTATGAAAGGTATATACATCACAATGGCTCAGCTGGCCATAGAAATACAGTATGTGATTCTACTTAAGGGAAGCGCATACCGACAAAAAAATAAAGAGGGATTCAATGTTATCCATTAACGTTTAAATCCGGCTCGCACGCATGTGAGCCGGATTTGTTTTACGTTTATATGCTTTTTCGACAAGCTAAAGCAGGGAAAAGAATCGCCTCACAGCTCCTGCCCCCAGCGCCAGTCAATTTGCTTCATAGGGACGAACCCGCAGCCGCAGGCCGCGAGCATCACAGATTTTTTGGCAGGCCGCGATCTCGCCATCATCTTCCACATGATCCACAACCGTGAGCACGACATCAGGCACATAGGCTTTGCAGCGCACAGCAAAGGAAAGCATCGCGGCAAAAGAGCCCTGCCCAAAGGAGCTGCGTGTCAGCTCCAGATAGCGCTCCTCATTGGATGCATTCAAACTGATAGAAATAGTATCCAACAAACCGCCGGCAAAATCGGCCGCCGTATCCCGGCCATAAACCAGATCAGAAAGGCCATTCGTATTCAACCGCGTCCGAACGCCAGGATGCGTCTGACGAATCCAACCCAACAATTCAATGAGCACAGCCAGCCGCATCGTCGGTTCGCCAAACCCGCAAAAAACAACCTCTCCCACAAAATCCCATGGAATTGGCTGCAAGGCCGCCTGCACCTCGGCTGCCGACGGTTCCTCGTCCAACCAGAGCGAACTGCTGCGGGCCATTTCCTTAAACTGCCGCAAACAAAACGTACAGGCGCATGAGCAGCGATTCGTGAGATTCACATACAGGCTGCGTTTCCCTTCCGGCTGCCGGCGAAGGCTATCCGCCATAGAAATATAACTTCCCTGATCTACTGTATAAACAAGCATCACAGATCCTCCCTAAGAAAAAACTAAACGATAAAAATAATTTCATTTTTTGTTCAGACCCCGCCTTTTCTATACACGGGCACGCGAACCAAACATCTTGCCTGCCATGTTACAATAAGAATGAGGAGGATGTCCCTATGAAAAAATGGTTCATACTGCTGACTGCCGTCGTATTGCTGACAGGCTGCAGTGCACAAACAGATTCCAATAGCTCCAGCGCCGCAGCCGGCAAGCACACAAAAGCCGACGACCAGACAAGCATCGTCACGGCAGCGCGGCCCGCGCCGGTCATCGCCAATGATTCGCTGACTAATCTACAGCTTGACAATCCGGCTGTTCCGGTCTATGACCACCATACATACGACGAGCGCCGCCAAGCCGGCCTGCCGACGCAATTGCCGCCGCTCACGCCCTACACAGCAAAAAAAATTGTTTACCTCACCTTCGATGACGGCCCGGACGACAAAAACACCGCAGCTGTTCTGGACATTTTACAGCAAAACCAAATAACAGCTACTTTTTTCCTTGTCGGCCGCTATGCCAAGCTTTATCCAAAAATCGTCCATCGCATATATGACGAAGGCCATGCCATCGGCAACCACAGTTATGATCATGACTACCAGCGGCTCTACAAAACGCCCGACAGCTATCTGGCGGAAATGAGAAAAACCGACGCCATTCTCTATGATATTCTCGGGGTCCGGCCGCTCATTACCCGCGCTCCCGGCGGCACCGTGGGAAACTTCACCAAAGCCTATTGGAACGCGCTGAAGATCAGCGGCTATACAGAGTACGATTGGAACGTGAGTTCAGCCGACGCCGCGCCGCATCATCCCGTCGCGCAGGATTTCATTGACAACGTCGAGGCTCAGATTGATAAACCTGCCGTCCGCGATTCAGCGATCATTCTCATGCATTGCTCCAGCGGACATGAAGAAACTGTCAAAGCCCTGCCGCGCATCATCCAGCTTTTGAAAGAACGCGGCTATACGTTTGGCGTTATCACGCCGATGACCCCGCAGCCCTGGTAAAGAAAATATTCGTAATAATAAAGAACCTGCCAAAAAGCAGGTTCTTTATTATTATTTCACCAAATGCAGCGCCGTCCGCACTTCCTCCGGCGGCTCAGAAATTACCAGGCGTTTAGCCGGATGGCTATGTTTGCCGATATTCACCAGAATGCCAACACTCAGAAGACTGACCATCAAAGACGTCCCGCCGTAACTAATGAACGGCAGCGGCACGCCAACAACCGGAAACCAACCGCCAACCATGAGCAAATTCATAACGCCCTGTACAACAATCAGAAAAGTCATGCCAATCGCCAAAATCTGTCCGAATGCGTCGGTTGCCGCATTCGCAATGCGCGCACCATAATAGGCAAAAGCTGCAAACAACAAAAAAACTGCCAATGCCCCCAAAAAGCCATTTTCCTGACAAAACACCGCAAAAGCAAAATCCGTATGCGCTTCCGGCAGATACTGATACTTGCTCACGCCCATGCCCAGCCCTACGCCCCAGAAGCCGCCCGACCCGATCGCCGACAGAGACTGCACGATCTGATAGCCTTCATTTTCTGCATGGCTCCAGGGATTCAGCAAAACCTGAATGCGCGCCATGCGGTATGGCTGTATATAGCAAACCAGCGCCGTCACAACCGGACCGGCCGCGAGTAGGAAAATCTTTCCTGCCTTTTGCACATTGGCAATCAGCAGCAGCAGCACCGGAATACCGACGACAATGGCCGCCGTTGTCCCATCCGGCTCCTTCTCAATCAGCGCTGCCATCACCAGAATCAGAAAAAACTGCCGGCTGAGAATGGAACTGTAGACTCCCCGCCCAATGCAGGAGGAAATATAGGCCGCTTCTAAAAAGATCGCTACGATTTTGGCAATTTCCGCCGGCTGTATCTGTGCAAACGGCAACAATATCCAACGCTTGGCGCCATTGATTACCGGCCCGATAAAAAGAACCAACACCAATAAAGCAAATGTACTGACCACCAGCAGAATAATGCCCTTGCGCCAATAATGGTAATTGAGTTTATAGGCAAAAAGAAACGCTCCCATTCCGACGGCCAAATTGATACCATGACGTAAAAGGAAAAAATAAGGCGAATTGTACATATTTTCTCCCAAGACAAAACTGGAACTAAACACATTAATCGTGCCAATAATCAGCAATACCATGACGATGCCCATAATGGCTTCCTGATCGTTCATCCAGAATTTTCGTTTTCCCATACCATTCGCCTCCCTCCCGGCCATTTCCCTTAGCCACGGGGAAACGTCACCACACAGCGGTTGATTTTCTCACCAAACCCGCTGAATTTTCGTTCATACTCCGTCTCGATGTTTTCCGGACAATTCTCCGCATGAAGATCATAAGAAAGCTCCGCTATCCCCAATTCTTCCGCAGCAAATTCCTCCAACGAAAAATCAAACAGCGGGCGATTATCCGTTTTGAAACAAAGCTTGCCGCCAGGCTGCAGCAGGCGACGATACCGCTGCAGAAAAGTCCGGTTTGTAAGCCGGCGCTTAGCATGGCGTTTTTTTGGCCAGGGATCACAAAAATTGATATAGAACCCCGCCACTTCCTCCGGCGCAAAAATCTCATCAATCTGATTGATATCAAATACCAGCAGACGCACATTGCGCAGACCCTGCTCCTGTATTTTACGCGCCGCCTGATACAAAATATCTTGCTGCGCCTCAATGCCGATAAAATTAGCTTCCGGTTCACGCGCCGCCAACTGGCAAATAAAATCACCCTTGCCGGTTCCCAGCTCGACAAACAACGGCGCTGTCCGCCCAAATACTTCCGCCCAATGGCCGCACTGTGCCGCACTGGCTGGCGCATCCTTAGAAAACACGAATTCATCAAAATCATGGATTGCCGTATCAATCCACGGTTTTCTCCGTAAACGCAAAATCTGATTCCCCTTTTATGTCAAAATCAGGACTTTTCCAGTCCATACTTCTTCAAATACCGATACAGCGTAACCCGGCTCACATTCAGCAAATTTGCCAGACGACTCACATTGCCGCCCGCCGCCTGCCACGCTTTGACAAAGACATCGCGGTCTTCTTTCCATTTATTATCTGGTTTAATGTCTCCCATCAGATTAATATTTTCCGGCTGAATGACATTGCCCTTAGTATTAAAAAACGCATATTCGATCACACTTTGCAGCTGTTTGATATTGCCCGGCCAGTCATACTCCTTCAGCAACTGCAGGGTTTCCGGCAACACGGTCTTTTTTGCCATTTGATGCTGCGCCGCCAGCTCCAAAATAATATGATCGACCAGTTTCGGCATATCTTCACGGCGGCTGCGCAGCGCCGGTACCCGGATTACACTTTTTGACACAATCTCATACAGATCCTTGTCAAACAAACCGCGTTCCGTCAACCGCTTCAAATCACTATCACACGCGGCAATAATGCGGACATCAATCGAACGCTCCACTTTTTCCCCAACGCGGCAAGCCGATCCTTTCAGAAGATCTGCTGCCAGTTTCGCGGCAATCGTCTTGGGCAGCTTTTCAATTTCATCAAGGAACAAAGTTCCGTCAGAAGCCAGTTCCAACCGGCCCTGATGGCTGATCTCCGCATCAAGCGCCACTCCGAACAGTTCCTGCTCCAACAGTTCCGGCGTTGCATCGCCGCAGCGCAATGTAATGAGCGGTCCCGCCGCCCGCTGACTCGCCTGATGAATTCCATGCGCCATGCGCTGCTTACCCGTGCCGGCCTCTCCCTGAATGAGCACGTGATGCCGGTTTTTTGCCACCCGATAGGCTTTCTCTTTAACCGCAGCAAACGTCGTCCCCTCGCCGACCATTGAATTTAAACTATATTTTGCCGTATAACCAGCGGCATGCGCCACCAGCGTCCGTAAATCCTCAATCGGCATGGAAACCACAACCACGCTGGAAACGGCCTGATCCATATCGCGCTCCAACGGCACAACGGTAGTAATATCCTCATACGTCTTGGCCTGGGTAATCCAGGTAACTTCTTTGTTATGGGAAGGAACGCCGCGAAACCCTTTATAAATCGGCGTGTGCCGATAATTCAGCACCACGTCATTCAGATTGGCCGCCTGCTGCTCGCTCTTATGCGCGCCAATGCCAGCCAAACGCGTAAGTCCCAGCTTATTTGCATACGCCACATCGCCGCCCGGCATCACATGATATACGGCAAACGGCGTCGCATCGAGAATTGCCTCCTGCGCCTTAATGCGCAGCGACTGCGCCAAATACGTTTCCAACGAATACTTCATGGTCAGCAGCATGGAAATAATCGCATCCTGCGGCATCACCGACTGCTCCACGGCAACCAGCGTGATAATATAGCAAAATTCGCCGTTCACATACACCGGCGCCGAACAGGCGTCGCCCAGCTGGCACTCCTTCACCCACATCTCCGGTCCAAACAGCCAAAAAGGAGCCTTGTGTTCATAAGCCAGACTAATACTCGATGTGCCGACTTCCTCCAGACCCACACGCACGCCCTCAATTTCCCCCGGCGTCATCTGATAAAACGGCAGCGAATAGCTTTTCAGCACAACACAGTTAGCGTCAATCAGCAACAAGCTAAGATTATACTTCTGAAAAAATTCCCGGATATCTTCGCTGAGTTTTTCCAGATAAGCAATTGCTTGCCCGTGTTTCTGCTGTAAGCGCCGAAAATCCTCCCGGGACAAATGGTTTCCCGTAAACATCGTATTCGTTCCCACACCGAGCGCCCGGCTTTTTTCCCACGACTCCGCTACCCACGGATGTACATTGGGATCCATTTCTCCCTCATCAACAAATTTTTTGTAATAAGCTTCCAGTTTTTCACGGCTCCGATGTTCTCGAATCATACATATCCTCCTATACAAATTTCCCACCTAAAAAACGATATGCCACGCACGCATTGCTCTTTCCTATGGGAAAAACATCCTTCATGGATGCACATTGATATTATTACATACCCTCTATTGTATCAAGCATTTCAACAGCCTGCAATTCTTTCTCAAAAAAACTTTACAAAAAAGCTCGCTTTTCTCTTGTTTTGATAAAGATTGCAACAAATCTCCCAGCAAAAAGGATTTTCTCGCAAAGCTTGAAAAATATCTGACAAAATGTGCTATAATAATGGAGATATTATTCTAAGAAGGATTGGTGATTCGTTTCATGGCTAAGCAAACCAGACGCATCCGCAAAAACATCAATACACCTAAACTCGAGGATGAAGTAATACCGGAGACACAAAAACCCAAACAGTGGGAAAACATTCTGCTGGTTGCCGTTATCTGCCTCACGTTGTTTTTACTCGCCTCTGGTTGGGATCAAATTGATAACCTCAACCGCGGCATGTACATTGCATTGCTTATTTCACTGTTGCTCATGTACACGCAACGCCGTCTCAATCTGTCGCCGACGCAGCTCATGTGGTTTAACCGCTTTACGTTCGCGGCCATCGGAGTTTCTATTGTTCTTTTTGGCTTTGTCTGTTATTTCCAGTATTTCGCATAAAAATATCGCCGGTCCTGAGGATCGGCGATATTTTTATGCGCATTTTTCTTATAGAAGTTTGTCCCAGATCACAATGAGCAAAACGCCTGGTATCCCCAGAATACCGGCAATCAGCGCCTTCAGAATCGTAATCTGAATCCCCAGACCGAACACATTGACTACGCAGAGCATCAAGGCTCCGACGACGCTGTTCGAAACAAACTTTATTAAAAGCTCGACCGGCAGTTTTACCAGCTTGCCAATAATACAAAGCGCCAGCATGCCTACGGCAAAAGCTACAATAATTGTCGACTCAACCATTCTTGCAATTTCCCCCTTAAGATTATAACTCCACCCGATTTTCCATGGCCTTTGATAGCGTCACCTCATCCGCATATTCCAGATCGCCGCCAACCGGCAGGCCATGCGCAATACGAGTAACCCGGATTCCCAGCGGTTTGAGCAGCCGGGCGATATACATCGCGGTTGCCTCGCCCTCAACATTAGGATTCGTCGCCATGATAATCTCTCGGACCGTACCATCGCGCAGCCGGTTGAGCAATTCCTTGATTCGCAGATTCTCCGGTCCGATGCCTTCCAGCGGAGACAACGCGCCATGCAGAACATGATATACGCCATGATAATCCCGCATGCGCTCCATCGCCGCGACGTCCTGCGGCTGCTCGACGACACAGATCATGCTGTGATCCCGCGCTTCCGCCCCGCAGATACGGCAGGGATTCTCATCACTGAGATCACAGCAGATCGAACAATAACCTATTTTCTCTCTGGCTTCGACAATCGCCGCTGCCAGCGCCCGGGCATCTTTAACATCCATATCCAGAACATGATATGCCAGGCGAACGGCAGTTTTCGTTCCGATGCCGGGCAGTGCGCGAAAATGCTCAATGAGCTTCGCCAATGGTGCAATATACTGCATCGTTTAAATCATTCCCGGAGGAAGGCCCAGACCGTTCGTGATCTTTCCCATTTCCGTCGCCATCATATCATCGACTTTTTTAATCGACTCGTTGACCGCAGCGGAAATCAAATCCTGCAGCATCTCAACATCCTGCGGATCCACAGCTGCCGGATCAATTGTCAGAGACTGCACCTGTTTATCTCCATTCATGACAATCTTCACGGCGCCGCCGCCAGCAGAAACTTCCACCGTCTGTGTTTTCAGATCCTCCTGCATTTTTTTCATTTCACCCTGCAGTTTTTGAACCTTCTTCATCATACCTGCCATATTGCCCATGTTACCCATTCCACCAAACATGCTATTGCTCCCTTCTATTATGCTCCGGACAAACTTGTGTCTGCCGAATATATTCCAACCCTTAGACTACCAAATTAAACGGAAATCGTCAATCCTCAATTCTGGCAATTCTCAGGAATCCGAAGGCGGCGTAATGAAATCGCCATCCAGGATACTGACCGCTTTTTCCAAATTCTGCTGTGCCTGCGGCGGCAGCTGACTCATATCCACCTGAATTGGCTGCGGCGCCGGAGACTTTTTCGCCGTCTTCTTTACCGGCGGCCGCGGCGGCGCCGGCGGCTCATCCGACGCTGCCAGAGAACAAACCAGCTGCAGCGGCTGTCCGCTGATCTGCATGAGTTCGCCCTCCAGAATCATGCGATAATCATCCCGATCGGTACGCAGCTTCAAAAACCGGCTGGAAAACTCAATCAGAAACTGTCGTTCATTCATGCCACAAAACCGGCCTTTGGAGATGCAGGCATAAACCGGCCCTTTATCCGGCTGCGCCCTCAGATTGGCTAACAGCTTTTGCCAGATTTGCTTACCCTCTTCCGTCACGGCAACCGGCAGGGTTTCCTCTGCCGGTTTTTCCGCCGACATAGCCGCCCGCAAAACCGGCCTGGCTGTCGAAACCGGCACTGCCGCCGGTGCCGTCTTTGGCAGCGCCGCCAAGGCAGCCGCAACCTGCGCCAACCGTGTTTCCAGCTGTGTCAGCCGCGCCGCATCGGCCGCTGCCGCAGCAGGCGGCTGCAGCGGCGCGGCTGCAGCTTCCGGACGGCACAATGTCAGCAAAGCCGTTTCCACTGTAATTCGTGGCTCGGAAGTCCATTTCAACTCCTGCAGCGCATCATGCAGGCAGCGAATCATGGGCAAGAAACGCTCAGGCGAAAAAACACCGGCCATTTCCTCTAAAAATTCCTGGGAAGATTCAAAAGAATCCACACCGCTAAGGGGCCCCGCCGCCTGATAGACCATAACCGCCCGCAGTTCACGGATTAAGCTTCCCAGCAGTTGGCGAAGATCCTTGCCCGCCTGCAGCAGATCGGCAATCGTCGTCAACACGGCAGCTGCATCCTGCGCCGCAATGGCCCGCAGCAAACGGACAACCCAGTCGCGTCCTACCAGCCCCAGAATATCTCTGACCCGTTCTGCGGTAATGATTTCGTCCGAAAGCGCCGCACATTGATCCAGAATAGATAAAGCATCACGCATGCCGCCGTCAGCCTGATGTGCAATCAAAGCCAGGGCATCCGGCTCCGCCTGAATACCGGATTCGCCGGCTACATATTGCAGCCGCCCCTCAATATCCGCTGCCGTAATGCGCTTAAAATCATACCGCTGACAACGCGACTGAATCGTGGCCGGCACCTTGTGCACCTCGGTTGTCGCCAGAATGAATACCACCTGTGCCGGCGGTTCCTCCAGCGTCTTCAGCAATGCATTAAATGCCTCGGACGTCAGCATATGAACTTCATCAATAATATAAACCTTCCAGCGGCCGGCAGCCGGCGCAAACTTCACCGTTTCCCGCAAATCGCGGATTTCATCAATACCACGGTTGGATGCTGCATCAATCTCAAATACATCCATCGAAGTGCCATCATTTACCCGCCGACAGCTCTCACAGACATTACAAGGGGCCGGGGTTGGCCCCTGCTCACAGTTCAACGCCTTCGCCAAGATCTTGGCCGTACTCGTTTTGCCGGTACCTCGCGGCCCGGAAAACAGGTAGGCATGCCCGACATGACCGGTTTCAATCGCATGCGCCAGCGTATGACTGATATGCTCTTGTCCGACCAAATCCCGAAAACTTCCCGGACGCCACTTCCGATAAAGCGCCACATACGCCATACTGCTCCGCTCCCTTTTCGCCAAAATCTTCTATCATTATAACATACTCTGCTAAAAAACAAGCACAAAAAAAACAGCCGCCCAGGCTGTTCAACATATTCCTTTTCAACGTCGGGCCACAGCCCTCAGGCAACCTCGCGGCACATGAAACGATTCACTTACCGCTGCTTCCTTCCGGACCTGACGGGATTCATGAGGCCCCATTGCGCAAGACCAAAGCGCTGCGGTCCGACCTGAAAAAGGATTTCTTATGCAAAATAATAAATGGCGGAGAGTGAGAGATTCGAACTCTCGGTACAGTTTCCCGTACACACGCTTTCCAGGCGTGCTCCTTCAACCACTCGGACAACTCTCCAATGCTTGAATCAAAATAATACTATAAAATTATCTTCACTCACAACGATATATAGATTACCATATTTCGGGGGTATTTGTCAATTCTTTTTTGCAAATGACCGGGCCGCCGGAAAAAAACCAGCGGCCCAATCCAAAACCTGCATCTGCTCAAGCCAGATCATGCAGCACAAATTCATCCGTTGCCAGGACCAAAACAAAAGAGCCAAACCCGGTGTCAATGCGCAGTTCCAGCTGATGGCTGCCCACCGGTTTCTGATTTTTCGCCGCGCGCGGCAGCTCCAGATCCACATCCATCTGTCGCTTCGCCAGGTCAATCGCATAAAGACCATTCATAACATTCAGAAACTCTGTGATGCTGTCTACCGCCAGCTCATCAACTTCCTGAATATCCTCCCGGCTATAACGGCGCGCCATCTCCACAAAGGTATCATCGGCCGCAAACAAACCCGTTACCATGCTGAGATCGCCGCTCAAACGCTGGGAAACAATCCGCGTCTGTTCATCACTATCCAGCAGCGATTCAAAAACATTGATCACCGCCGGCGTATCCATGAAACGAATCAGCGAGCGCATAAAGATCTCTACATAGGCATTATAATATTCCAATTCTTTATCCAGACTGCCGTCGGCCAAGCGAGCAACCGCTTCCTTCAAGGGGCGCACCGGAGCTTCACGGTAATCAGCAAATAACTCTGCCAACCGCACATAATCCATACGGCCTGCATCCAGCAGCGCCTGCGCAAAACGCAGACTCTCCCCGGTGACCGCCTGCGAAAGATTCTGTACCTGTGATTTGGTCAGCAGACCTTTTTCCTGCGCCGCCGCTGCAAAAGCCGCTGTCTCAACTCCGAGATCCGTCAGTTGCCGTGCAGTCACTAAGCCCTGATACATTGCCAGCAGCGGCAATTTTGGCTTACAGGACATGCTTTTCATCAGCATGCCCTTGACCTCATCACCGCTCAGCATTCCTGTATTTAACAGATATTGTGCAAAATACTGGCTATTCATGCTGGGGCACCTTCTTCCGGATTGTATCCACCGCCCGCTTAATTTGTGCACTGGTATATGGTTTCTGAATGAAATCCAAGGCCCCCAGTTTCAAGGTTTCCATAAGCTTCTGCGGCGTTCCGGCCGACGAAAGCATGATTACCGGTATATCCGGATTCACCTCCTTGATGACCTGCAGCGCCTCAATACCGCCTACTTCCGGCATCACGATGTCCAGAATCACACCATCCGGTTTATCCTGCAAATCACGCAGCACCGCCTCTTTGCCGTTTTCAGCTTCAATTACTTCACAATCCAGTTTTTCCAGTTCCTCTCGAAGTTTCTTGCGTAAAAGCTTCGAATCATCAGAAATCAATATCTTTAACTTTCTCGTCAAATGCAACGCCCCCTAGTGATGAGATTCGTCATAATATCTAAATTATACCAAATATTATAGCACACTTTCCATTGAACTTATATCCTTGTTTTCAGCTAAATCAGTCTTGTTGCCCGGTTATTTTCTGCCGATTCAGCATACGCTCTGTCAATTGGCAAACTTCTTTATCCATAGCGGCCAACTGTGATAAAACCTGTTCTCTCTCAACCGGCTGCACCCCGAGCAGTGTCAAAGCCGTTTCCAGCGTCAGCTTTGCACAAACCGGATCTGCCTCGCCCCCGGCAAAATAATATTGTGCTATGCAGCTGCGCATCATTCCCCGGATCAGCAGCGTGCGCTGATAATAATCCTGCGCCGTAAAGAACGGCTGCCTCGCCTGAAACATTTCCCGGGTAACCGCCGCTGCGTGCCGGACAATTTTTTCAAAAATCGCCGGCTGTGTATAGCCTTCATAATAGGTTTCCCGCACCAGCGGACTGCGTTCCACGGCTTTCAGTTCAATCCGGCACATAAGCCCATAGCGAAGCGCTGGACTCGCATCATAAAAATCTTCATCCAGAATCTGCACACATTCCTTAAAAAGTTCCAACATCATGGCCTGAAAGATAGCCGCCTTATTTTTATAAAGATAATAAATACTACCAGTCAGCACCCCGGAAGTCTGCACAATCTGTCGGATCGTTGTTTTCTTATATCCCTGTTTTAGGCATAATGCCCGCGCCGCCGTCAAAATTCTGCACCGAACTTCTTCGATATGAGCATGAGATACCACCTGGCGTTTCATTTAGCCGCGCCTCGCTTCATCATCAATGTCACTCGCCTTTTTTGACAATCTGCAGCGTCGCATGAATCACGTTATCGATTACATAATCCGTGGCAAACTTGGTCTTCGGAGGTTCCGGTTTAGCGCCCTTTGGAGCCTTGGTACCATCGTCTTTTTTGGCCTGCTCCTCCGACTGGCGAATCGCCTGTTTCATCGCAGCCCGCTGTTCCGCTTCGCTCATAAGCGGCGGCTGAGCCGAAGGTTCAATCACGATTTCATTATTAGCATCGGTGTCCAAGAACTCTTTGATTTTAGCGGCTGTCGTTTCCGTTTTATCTTCTTCCGCCGAGAAATCAACGCCGGCCTGCGCCTGCACCGCTGCCAAAATCTGGGCCACCGATACCAGTCCGCCGCCGTGCAGGTCCAGATGCATCGCACCGAGGCGCTGCGTTTTAGGAACCTTGAACGGGATCTTCAGCGTCAGCTTGTCACGGCGATAAGGCCTGATCGTCGTCTGAAAAGTAACCGTTTCCCCAGCATGCACTTTCATTTTATCCGGCATAGCCGAAATCAAAGAAGCGGTTTTCCGGCCTGTTTCCGAGGTAATATCCACCTGTACGCCATAAATATCTGACTCCCGGTCCGTATTGCTGCAAAGAAGATTCATGGCCTGGCCCAACTCGTTAAAAGCCAGCTGTCCGGTATCGGACGGCGCATAAAACAAATTGGTCCGTTCTACCTTGCCGCCATCGGCAGCATTTGTATCAATCGAAAAATGCACCTTGACGGTACTCTCGGAGATATCATCCACAGTGCGGCCCAAGGAACCATAAGCAACAGTCGATGCCAGCAGCGGCAAGAAATCCTCATCATAAGCAGCCGACACCGAAAAATTTTCGGTTCTTGCCAGCGTCTTATCATGCACGGTCACCCGAATTGGCACTACAGAAGGAAATCTTCCCAGGATACCCGCCACACCGGTACCGCGATCCTGATTGATCCGCCCGATCAAATGGCCGACATTCGCCAGTTTCATCCCATCGCTCTGTCCGCTGACCGTCCCCACGACCGAAGCATCAGTCATGAAATAGTTCACATTGCCGCGGTGCAGGAACGGATGGCCAAAAGCCAGCACCCGTTTATTGTCAACCGCCGTGACCGTGCCTGTAGCCCCCAATGTAAAATCGCCATACGCTACGACGACGCCCACCGGACTGCCCGGCTGCAGCACCGCCTGATAATCCGTATTCAGATCCGTACCACTGGAAGACCCCATCGCTGCCGCTGCCTTAATACCCAACGGCGCTAATTTCTGATTGAGATAACTAAAACCAGCGTCGCCAAATCCCATGGCATAAAGTGTCGCCTTATACTGCGGTTCATGCCCGACCGAAGGCAGCGCCGGCGGCGTTACCGGAGATTTCATTGTTTCCGAAGCTGGCGAACCGGCATCCTTGCCAAATGCAGCTTTTGCCTGTTTAGCCTTGTCTTTGGCCGCCAGATCAGCCTTGACCTTTTCCCGCGCGGCCGCAGCTTTTTTAATATCAATAACCTGCAGATGTGTCTGATTCTTCATATCAGGCATGTCCCAGATGGGCAGCATGTCTTCAATCGGTGTAATCAGAAAAGTATACGCATCCATATCCTTATAAGTTGCCGCTGCCGCCCCAATAAGCTGACCATTTACATAAACCGGGCTGCCGCTCATTCCCTGCAAAATCCCTCCGGCACTTTCAACGATCGGTCCCGAAGCTTTCGCCAGGATTCTTGGAAATGAACCCTTCCCATTTTGCAGAATACCAACGACATGCACATCAAAAGAAGAAATCGCCCCGGAACTGTCCACAACCGTATACCCAGTTCCATCCATTCCTTCCGTAACCTCACGCACCGGCAGGATATCCGGCGCGGCTGCCGACACCGGATTGCTCAGGCAAACACATACCGACAATGCTGCCACAACCTGTCTCATCAATTTATGCAAAGATTTCACCTCATTGTTTATTTTTACCAATTAGTCTTTCACTACCCGGGCTACCACCACGCCAGGCGCAATTTTTGTCCCCGGCGTCACCTTGACTTCACGCACCGTACCCGTCACCGTAGAACGCGCGGCAACCGCTTCGCCAGTCAAAGTCTTGATACAAACCAGCGCGCAGCCTTCCGCCACTCTGGCGCCGGCTGCTTCCGTCCATGAAACTTCGCCTCCCAAAACCGCGCGAACTTCCACCATCGACCGTGCCATTACGGTATGTGCTCCAAGCAGCACGCACAGTCCCAATCCAACAATCAAAAGCATCCGTTTCATATATTGATCACCATCCTTTTCCTCCATTATACCGGATTGCCGTTCAATAGCAAGCTGAAACAGCTTATTTTTTCAAGACAACCAGCGCGCTGCCTACCGGGCGTTCCTGCCCGTCCGAAGGCTGGTTCATCACCTTGCCGCCGATGACCATCTCGCTGGAACCGCCGCCGTCAAAATTAATGGCATCCCAGGCGCCAAACTTTTGCAGCAGTTCGGCCCATTCGTTAAGAGTACAGCCAATGGACTCGTGCCGGCCATCCACCACCGCCAGCAGCAGATGGTTGTTGGGCATAATACCTACCGCTGTACGCGGAGCCCGTCCGCGGGCTATATCATTGGGAAACTGTTCGGCGGCCACGGTCACATTCACCTTGCCGTCTTTCAGCAGCGTCGGCCCGCCGCCGACAATCTGCGGCACTTTATCCCATGTGGCTCCCAGATCTTCACGAATCGTCACTTTATCACCGACTTGAACTCCGGTGAACGCATCACGCGACGTCCCATGCACCGAAATGACCACGCCGTCATCAGGAATCTTGGAGTCTGCCTGCTGTATCGCCGTCACCTTGCCCTTTTGTACGATGAACTCACGCCCATACGCATTGGTCCCCGTAGACGCCGCAAAATATTTATTATAAAGAATCAGGTTATTTTCACCGCGTTCAATATTGACGCCGGAAATCGGCACGGTAACCTTTCCAATGGTCACTGCCCCATCATACGAAACCGGAGCGATAAACATGGACCCATCGGTTCGAAACCCTAAAGCACTCCGCGTAAAATAGGTAGTGCCAACAATCGTGCCATCCATACGCAAAAGTCCGATGATTTCTCCATCCGGAGCAAAATACGTCGCATTGACCGCCGCCAGCGCCTGCATATCATCCGACATGCCGCCTACGGTTTCCCGCCCCAGCACCATGCCATTGCCTAAAACCGGCTGCAGCTGATAGCGGCTGCGGTCAACATCGAGGAAATACGCCGTCAAGAGTCCGCGGCCATCCCGGCGCATATATTTTGTATAGACCAATCCAGGAGCTTCTTCCACCTGCGTCTGCCGCTCATATTGCTTCTTGATATCAATGAATACCCGGGCTGGATTCTTTAGGGACTGGACCACATAATCCGCCGGGTCCGTTAGAGCGACCGTCACTTGCAGCCTATCTTTCAGTGTCTGATAAGATACTTTTTGCACCGCATCACTTAAAATAGTTGGTTTCACCTTGACACTATCGGTCGTCCCTGCCAGCTCTAACAGTAAGTGCTTCCCATCCGGGTCTTTCGTTATTTTGTAGTCTGGAACCGAAGAAAGATCAAAAACAATCCGATCCTTATCCACGCCCTGATGAAACCGTACACCGGTCAGCTGCACTCCAGCCGCCCAAACGGCGGTATTCCCCATCAAAAGCAATAAAAACGTCACCAACAGCGTTGTCGGGAAAATCTTTTTCATTCTCATAAAACCTCCTGAGAGTCAGCATACCAAAAAAACCTGAAAAAAGCCGAAAAGAAAAACAGGGCCGCTGTCCAAAAGCGGCCCCGCATAAATTATTTTTTCACAGCTGCGTTCGTCGTCCCCTGTGGACTTAGCTGTCGGTACAGCATATCTGCCAAACCGACGCCGCCACCTTTTGTCGCGGATTTCATCATCTCCGAGTCCATCATCGACTGCCAGATCTTATCCGCATTCGAATTGCCTAGCAGAGCATCATCCGGCACTGTATTACGCATTTCCTTATACATCATTTCCATAAACATTTCTTCAAAACCTTGGCAGGCATCGCGCAGTTTAGCATCCTTTGCTGTCGCATTTCCAGCCGCAACCTTCGTATCCTGCTGCGCCTTTTTCAACTCCTGTTCAAACTTTGCCGCATAGGCCTTTGTCTGCGCCGCTTCATACGTAGCATTCATATTCACCGGTGCCGCCCCCATAGCATCTATCATCTGTTATCACCTGCCTATATAATTTCAAGATCGGCATGCAGTGCGCCAGCTGCCTTGATTGCCTGCAGAATAGAAATTACATCCCGCGGCGTAGCCCCGACAGCATTCAGCGCGCCGACAATATCGCTGATGTCAGCTGTCGCCGGCAAAACGATTGAACTCGCCTTATCCTCCTGCACATTGACATCAGACTTTTTCGTCACAATGGTCTTGCCATAACTAAATGGCTGCGGCTGACTGACATCTGTTGTCTTTTCCACGCTGATGGAAAAACCGCCTTGCGTGATCGCAATACTATCGACGGAGACATTACCACCCATCACAATTGTTCCAGTGCGTTCGTTCACAACAACCTTAGCAATATTATCCGGCGTTACCGGAAGTTCTTCCAGACTCGCAACAAATCCAACGACATTAGTCCGATAAGATATCGGCACTTTTATATCAATACGTCCCGGATTAGACGCCTTAGCTATGCTGCCAAAGCGAGAATTAATTACCTGCGTAATCCGAGATGCAGTAGTAAAATCTGGTTGCGACAAAGACAAAGACAAAGTACCATCCGTCCCTAGATTATCTTCCACGGAGTGCTCTACAATTGCACCATTAGGAGTTGTACCAACTGTAGGAAAGTTTTTCTGTGAAGAACTACCTCCACTGCTGGCGCTGATTCCACCTGTAGATACCGGCCCCTGAGCAACAGCATAAACAGTGCCATTACCAGCTTTTAACGGAGTTTGCACCAATGTCCCGCCCTGAATGCTTTTTGCATCTCCCATAGAAGATACTGTAATATCTATAGTATCCCCCTCTCGGGTAAACGGCGGTATAATGGCTGTAACCATTACCGCTGCAACATTTTTGGTTTTCAATGAACTCTGGCTGATGGATACCCCAAAATCTTTTAGCATATTAACAACAGACTGCAAAGTTTCAACAGTCTTATTCGAATCGCCAGTCCCATTAAGCCCAACCACCAAACCATACCCAACCAGCTGATTAGAACGAACCCCCTGTACCTTGGCAATATCTTTAATCCGCGTCGTTGCCGATTCCGCAAACGCTATGCTGCATGTTAATGTTAGCAAGCAACATAGCACCATTAACAACGCAATAACTCTTTTCATATATATGCCTCTCCTTTCCACAAATCAAAACAAGATATTAAAGATCTGCGTAAGGATCCCCTGCCGCTGTTTCGCATTCAATGGTCCCTTTCCATCAAACTTTAGCGTTGCATCTGCTACCTGCGTAGAAGGGACAGTATTTGACGACGTTACATCATCCCGCCGTACTACGCCCCGAATCGTAATCTTATGCTCATCGCGATTTTGCCAAATTGACTGCGTACCTTCCACCACCATATTGCCATTTGGCTTCACTTCAGTCACCGTAACCGAAATCCGGCCTGATACGGTATTGGTATCCTTTGCCGATCCGCTCGCCTTAAAACTGTCCGAACCACTGGCAGTAGCAGCCGCCAAAAAGGAAAAAATACCCGTTCCTGCATTTAATGTCTGGCTCCCAGATTTACTATTCGCATTTGACTTAGATGCTGAAGTCGTTGTAGACTCACTAATCACAATCGTCAAAATATCCCCAACATTACGAGCTTTTCGATCAGCGAACAAACCAGCCATTCCGTCCCCTGAGCCGTTGTCGGTCCAAAGAGACTGCGCCGTAGCTGGCGCCATCATAAAAAGCACCATGCATAAAATACTGCTCAAAGCTAAAAATCGTATTCCCCTTCTCATAACTGCCACCTCACTTCACTGCACGATCTCAACCGTCACGGTATCCACCACTCTGGCACGAAGCACCTTAGAAGATCGCGTATTGCGCACACGAATAATATCATCTGCACGTCCCCGCTGTAAAGTAACTCCCTCTGTTTTGATCTTAATTCCATTAACATTCGCCACAATAGAAACAGGAACACCCGCTTCCATAATTACTGGATTCTGCACCATCGACTCCGTCAGCATTGTACCTTCTCGTACCCGGCGGTTCACGACGCGTCCTATAACGGCATCCGGTGACAAAAGATACTTTGCCACTACAGTACTGACTTCACATTCAGCCTGACGTAGGTCAGCTTCTCCAAGGATTTGCTCAGGCAATAAATTTTTTGCAGCCATCACAACCTGATCATAAACATGTACCCTAACATAGCAAACGACTTTTCTATATGGTGCCCCATCGAGCTTAACTACTATATAAACTGCTGTCATTCCGCCATAACGTATCCCATTGGGAATCGAAACATTATATGTCAAGACACCGGTTGAAACCGACAACGGCTGTGGTACTTTTAATATCTCAACAGTATAACGGCGCGTCTCCTTAAAATCAATTAAATCTTTCTTCACCTGATTAGTCGCCAGATCAGTCCATGTATCGGCATCAATCACTTGCGCATCTACGCCACTAGCCTCAACAACATCAGCTGCCCATATCGTTGTCTGAAAAAAGAAACAGGAAACTGCCGCCAAGCAAAAAATGAACTGGCGCATCAACGTTTCAATCCATTCGCAATTTCCAACATCGAATCCGATGTTGTAATCGCCTTAGAATCCGACTCATATGCACGCTGCGCTACAATCATGTTGACCATTTCCTCCACAATCTGTACATTCGACATTTCTAGTGTTGACTGGCTCAAATTACCAGCCCCATCATCGCCAGGGTTGCCCTCAATTGGATCCCCAGAAGCATCCGAAACGACAAAAAGATTCTTCCCTTTTGCAGTAAGACCGGCCGGATTCACAAAACGAGCCAGAGTAATCTGGCCAACGACAGTTGACTGCCCTCCTGACGGTGTACACGATACTTGCCCATCTGACGCAATAACAATTGTATCATTTGGCGCTGTTTCATCAATTGTAATGCCATCCGCCTCCGGATATCCGTCTGTAGTGACCAGACGACGATTCGAATCTAACTTAAAAGTTCCATCCCGGGTATAAGCAATGGTCCCATCTGGCATCTCAATACGAAAAAATCCTTCCCCTTCAATAGCCACATCTAAAGGATTACCGGTAGATTGCAAATTCCCCTCCGTAAAGATACGCTGCGTAGCCGCCAGTTTAGCGCCTAGTCCTACTTGTAACCCCGTGGGGTACTGCGAGTCAGCACCGCTTTGCGCTCCAGCCTGCCTCAGAGTCTGATACAAGAGGTCGGAAAACTCTGCCCGAATCTTTTTATTGCCAACCGTATTCACATTGGCAATATTATTTGCAATTACATCCATATTGTCCTGCTGCGTCTTCATCCCGGATGCTGCCGACCAAAGAGCTCTCATCATAAGACCCAATCCCCCGTCTCTTTCTATTTCACACTAGCCTGTTTCTTAATGTATATTATCGGCATTCCCTGCTGTTTCCTTAAATATTTTTACTATACAGCTTAGAGCTTGCCTACCTCATTCACCGATTTATCCAGCATCGTATCCTGTGAAGTAACTGCTTTGGAGCCGGCTTCATAGGTACGATAGTTCGCAATCAGCTCCACCATATCCGAAATGACATTAGAATTGGACCGTTCCAAAAGCCCCTGCTGAATATCGCCGGCCGCCGCCTGCGGCCGTGCGCCGTTCTGGGCGTAATAAAGATTGTTCCCTTGCTTCAGCAGCGCCCGCCGGTCATTAAACTGCACAAACTGCAGCTGCCCCAGTTGCTCAACGCCGGCATAAATCTCGCCCTTGGCGCCAAAACGAATGTCCGCCGTTCCGTCCGGCAGCGTAATGGCCCGACCCTGGGTATCCAGCACATTCTGTCCCTGCGACGTCACCAGATTCCCGTTTTTCGCGCGATAAAAATTCCCATTGCGCGTATAGCGGACTCCCTGCGGCGTCTGCACCGCAAAAAATCCATTGCCGGCAATGGCCAGATCCAGCGGATTCCCCGTCGTCTGCATAGCCCCCGACGCATAGTCCGTCGCAATCTCCGCCGTATAAGAGCCCAGTCCCAGCGTTCCGACAACCGGCGCCTGACTGCCGATTGAAAACCCTTTAAAGCTGGTCACGTCTGAAGCTGTCGTATCCTGATCGTTAATCCGACGCAAAAGCATCGGAGCAAATTCCCGATCAATCGCTTGGTCACGTTTGTAACCCGTCGTATTGGCATTCGCCAGATTGTTCGCAATGACATCCGTCCGGTTCATCTCCGTTACCATGCCAGCCGCTGCCGTATAAAGTCCCCGCCACATACTCTCACCTCAAAATCCTGTTTTTATAAACTTTTCCGCTTTATATCCAATTGATCGGCCGGAATAAACCGCCCATTATGACATCTTCCGCAAACTGAAACTCGCTGCCCGTCCGTCCTCAAAATGATCAGCAAACTCCAATGCCTTCCCCGTGCCCAGCGCAACGCAGGAAAGCGGGTCATCGGCCAGCATCGTGGGAATATTGGTTTCCCGATGAATGATCTGATCCAGGCCATACAACATAGAACCGCCGCCAGTCAGAACAATCCCCCGATCCATAATATCGGCCGACAGTTCCGGCGGAGTATCCTCCAGCACCTTTTTGACACAATCCACAATACGAGCCACCGGCAAAGTCAAAGCTTCACTTGCCTGCGCCGTCGTAATATCGATTGTTTTCGGCAACCCGGTCAAAAGATCCCGCCCGCGTACCTCCATATGCGCCTGACGTGCATCCAGATAGGCTGCCGCCACCTGAATCTTGATGTTTTCTGCTGTACGTTCACCAATCATCATATTAAAAGCTCGCCGTATATAGGCCATGATCGCATCATCGAACTTATCGCCCGCAATCCGCAGACTGGCCTTGGTAACAATGCCGCCCAGACTGATAACCGCTACATCGGTAGTGCCGCCGCCGATGTCTACCACCATCGAACCCGTAGCTTCCCCCACCGGAAGACCAGCGCCAATAGCTGCTGCCATTGGTTCTTCGATCAGCTGCGTATATCGAGCGCCCGCCTGTTCCGCGGCTTCCTGCACTGCACGTTTTTCGACCATCGTCACCCCCGATGGAATACAAATCATAATACGCGGGCGGAACACAAAACTATGCCCGATAACTTTTTCAATAAAGTGACGCAGCATACTCTCGGTAATATCATAATCCGCAATGACGCCTTCCCGCAAGGGACGAATCGCCACAATATTTCCCGGGGTGCGCCCCAGCATCTGACGCGCTTCCTCCCCGATAGCCAGGATGCGATTTGTGTCCTTATCTACAGCCACCACCGACGGTTCGCGGAGTACAATCCCCTTGCCCTTGACATATACCAATACATTGGCCGTTCCCAAATCGATTCCAATATCCACCATCATACCAAACATAAATAAAAATACCCCTTCCGAAATTAACTCTTTCTATTATAACGCGAACACAAACTTTTTTTATGAAAAGCAGCTGAATAAATCCATTTACAGTCTCCCTATAAATATATAATAAAATAACCGCCTTGACAATAGAAAATCCATGGATCAACTGGTATTTTTGTCCATGGTTTGGCCGCAGTGTCTGCCGAACCCACAAAACGAACAAGTTTACCTGCCCGTTGTTCCGTGCTATGATAAAACATATAGCAAAAAGAGGAGTATTTGTCATGAATCAGCTTCATATCGGCAACCATTTATCTTCCGCGCGGGGCTATCTGGCCATGGGCCAGGAAGCGCTGTCCCTGAAAACGGACACATTCGCCTTCTTTACCCGCAACCCGCGCGGCGGCAAAGCAAAAGACCTGAATATAAAAGATATCAATCAATTTCTTGCCTTGAAGAAAAAAAATCGGCTGGGCCCCCTGGTGGCGCATGCCCCTTACACGCTCAACCCCTGCGCCGCCAAAGAAGATCTGCGGGTTTTCGCCTATGAAATCATGCGTGAGGATCTGCGCCGTCTTGAATATACCCCGGGCAATTATTACAACCTGCATCCCGGCAGTCATGTTGGTCAGGGAACCGCAGCCGGCATAGAATACACCGCCCAGCTGCTGAATCGGGTTCTGAAACCGGAACAAACGACGACGGTCCTTTTAGAAACCATGGCTGGCAAAGGAACTGAAATTGGCCGCACTTTTGAAGAACTGGCGGCTATTCTCGAACGCATTAAACTGCCGCAGCAGGTCGGCATTTGTCTTGATACCTGCCATATCTGGGACGGTGGATATGATATCGTCCAACATCTAGACGATGTGCTTGCTGAATTTGACCACCAGATCGGGCTCAGCCGCCTGCGCGCCATTCATCTGAACGACAGCCTCAACCCGCGCGGCAGCCATAAAGACCGCCATGCCCGGATTGGCGAAGGCTGCATCGGCCTCGAGACGTTGGTTCGCATCATCAACGAGCCGCGTCTCTGTAAGCTGCCTTTTATTCTGGAGACGCCCAACGATCATGACGGCTACGCGAAAGAAATTGCTTTGCTGCGCAGCCGTTTCCAACCGGGAGGAGGCACCGTCCATGCTTGAAAGCATCGCCCCAGAAGACGCATTGCTCAAAGCTCTTGAACTTTTGCGCCGTTATTTCGGCTACAAGACATTTCGTCCGGCACAGGAACCCATCATCCGTGGTCTGCTGGCCGGTCAGGATACGCTGGCGATCATGCCGACCGGCGCCGGCAAATCGATTTGTTTTCAGATTCCGGCATTGCTTCTGCCGGGCATCACCCTCGTCATCTCACCTTTGATCTCGCTGATGAAAGATCAGGTCGACGCGCTTACCGAACAAGGCGTTCCCGCAACTTTTATCAACAGTTCCCTGTCCCTGGGAGAAACGGATGCCAGATTGGCCGCCATTGCCCAGAGTCAATACCGCATTGTTTACGTTGCGCCGGAACGGCTGGAGACCAGTTATTTTCAGCAAATACTTAACCGTGTGCGCATCGCCATGATCGCTATTGACGAAGCGCACTGCCTTTCTCAGTGGGGCCATGATTTTCGCCCCAGCTATCGGCAGATTGCCCCCTTCATCAATGCTTTGCCGGAAAGGCCGCTGATCAGCGCCTTTACCGCCACCGCAACCCCGGCTGTACGCGACGATATCATCCGCCTGCTCGGACTCAGTCATCCGGCGATTCATGTCAGCGGCTTTGATCGGCCCAATCTCTTCTTTGATGTGCGGCGCGGGGAAAACAAAGACAAATTTATTGAACAATACCTGCAGAATCACCCCGATGACTCCGGCATCATCTACGCCGCCACCCGCAAAAAAGTAGACGCCATCTACGACCGCCTGCAGAAGAAAAAATTGCCGGTTGGCCGCTATCATGCCGGATTGTCCGATGCCGAACGCCAAGAAATGCAGGAAGATTTTCTCTATGACCGACTGCCGGTGATGATTGCCACCAACGCCTTTGGTATGGGCATTGACAAATCCAACGTACGCTATGTCATTCACTACAACATGCCGAAAAATATTGAAGCCTACTATCAGGAAGCCGGCCGCGCCGGCCGCGATGGCGAACCCGGCACCTGTATCCTGCTCTATTCACCGCAGGATACGCAGACGCAAAAATATCTCATTGATCTTTCTATTCAGGATGAAACCCGCAAGGCGCATGAATTTGGACGGCTGCAAAAAATGGTCGACTACTGCCACACGCCGCATTGCCTGCGCCAGTTCATGATTCAATATTTTGGCGAACTCGATACGCAGGACAACTGCGCCAACTGCGGCAACTGCCGTACCGACAACGAACTGGTTGACCTCACCGTCGACGCCCAAAAAGTATTTTCGTGCATTTATCGCATGCACGAACACTTCGGTCTTGGTCTGGTCGCACAGGTCCTCGGCGGCTCCAACAATCAGAATGTACGCAAATATGGCTTTGAACAACTATCTACCTATGGTCTTTTCAAGGACCGCAGCCAGCCGGAAATCAAGCTGCTCATTCAACGCCTCGTTGCGACCGATTATCTGGCTCTGACCGAAAGCGAATATCCGGTTCTCACGCTGCTTCCAGTTTCCTATGCCGTGTTAAAAGGACGTCAGTCCGTGCTGCTGCCAGTGCCAAAAGCAAAACAACAACATGTCCCGGCCTCCGCGGATCGGTTCGATCAGCTGCGCACGCTGCGCAAAAAACTAGCGGCGCGCGATCACGTGCCGCCATACATGGTATTTTCCGACGCCACCCTGCATGATATGTGCGAGGTCAATCCCGCTACCCTGGAAGAAATGCGTGAAGTCAAAGGCGTCGGCGAAATGAAGCTCAAAAAATACGGACAGGATTTTCTTACCTGCCTCAAAGCATAACTGTCCGCCGGTACTTTTTCTATAAAATGAAATTCATACAATAAAGGATGGCAACTCGCCGAAAGGGTAAAAAATGACGAACAGACAACAGCTTTCTCATGCCCGTCAATTGCGGCGAGTGATGACCGCCGAAGAACGTCGGCTCTGGTACTGTTTTTTACGCTATTATCCGGTGAAATTTTACAAGCAGCGCCCCATTGATAAATACATTGTCGACTTCTATTGTCCGACCGCCCATTTAATCATTGAACTTGACGGTTCCCAGCACTATGCTCCGGCCGGACAACAATACGATGCCGTTCGTTCCGCCTGTTTACAGCGGTATGGTCTATATGTCATGCGTTTCGCCAATCCAGATGTCAACCAAAAATTTAACTGCGTTTGTGAACAAATTGACACTTATATAAAAGAACATACCGCCAACCAACGCCACAATCCGTAACCACATTCCCCCTTGGCTTTCCTTCGAAAGGAGAGCTGGCGCGCAGCGCCTGAAAGGTCGAGGCCGAAAGGTGTCGTTCCAACGAATACGTAACGGCAAAGCGCTGCAAAACGGCTAGACCTCTCCGCCCTTCGGGCACCTCTCCTAACCCAGGAGAGGCAAGTATAACGAGCTGCGCCGTCACAGATTGTCACATTTCGGCTCCAAGAATGGCAACTACTCAGCACCCCCCGTCGCTCCCCGTACCCCCTTGGCTCTCCTTCGAAAGAAGAGTTGGCGCGCAGCGCCTGAGAGGTCGAGACCGGAAAGTGTCGTTCCAACGAATACGTAACGGCAAAACGCTGCAAAACGGCTCGACCTCTCCGCCCTTCGGGCACCTCTCCTGACCCAGGAGAGGCAAGTATAACGAGCTGCGCCGTCACAGATTGTCATGATTTCGGCCCAAGAATGGCAACTACTCAGCACCCCCCGCCACTCTCCGTTCCCCCCTTGGCTCTCCTTCGAAAGGAGAGCTGGCGCGCAGCGCCTGAGAGGTCGAGACCGGAAAGTACCGCTCCGACGAATACGTAACGGCAAAGCGCTGCAAAACGGCTCGACTTCTCCGCCCTTCGGGCACCTCTCCTGACCCAGGAGAGGCAAGTATACAACGAGCTGCACCGTCACAGATTGTCACGATTTCGGCCCAAGAAGGGTACGTACAATAAACCAGTCACCACCCGTGCCCATGCCGCTAACATTGGACGATCTGACCACAAGAAGTCTCCACTCCCACCTAGCACCCCCGCCGCTCCCCGTACCCCCTTGGCTCTCCTTCGAAAGGAGAGCTGGCGCGCAGCGCCTGAGAGGTCGAAGCCGAAAGGTGTCGTTCCGACGAATACGTAACGGCAAATCGCTGCCCGACGGCTCGACCTCTTCGCCCTTCGGGCACCTCTCCTAACCCAGGAGAGGCAAGTATACAACGAGCTGCGCCGTCACAGACGGTCATGATTTCGACCCAAGAAAGGTAGTACAATAAACCAGTCACTATTCGTACCCCCTGCAACGAACATTTGACGATCTGACCACAAGAAGCCTTCGCAACCACCTAGTACTATGTAACATCTAAAACTAGTATATTTTTCTTTACAGTGGTATGCTATACCGATACGAAGGAGGACGATATAATATGCCATCTGTAAAATATTCTATTGAACTTAGCTCATCAGACAAAACCACCTTACGTAATATTGTTACAAAAGGGAATTCACCAGCCAAGGCCATATTGAGAGCCAACATTCTTCTTGCTTCCGACAAAGCAAACAAAAAACATATGACGGTTGCGGAAACAGCTGTTGCTTTTAGCACATCACCAACTACGGTCCAGAACGTAAGGACCGCATATGCGAATAATGGCTTACAAGTTGCTATCCAGCGGAAAAAACGGATAACGCCTCCAGTCCCACCAAAAATTACTGGAGATGTCGAAGCACACATCGTTGCCATGGCATGCGGCAACCCTCCAAAGGGCTATCATAGATGGTCCGTGCGCCTTATCGCTGAGAAATGTGTAGAACTGAACTACGTGGAATCCATATCTCATATGACAGTCTCACGCATCCTAAAAAAAACGAATTTAAGCCTCACTTGAAAAAATGCTGGTGTATTCCTCCGGAGCAAAATGCTGCCTTTGTTGCAGCCATGGAAGATATCCTTGCCATCTATAGTAGGCCGTACAACGCGGATATCCCTGTAGTTTGTATGGATGAAAAACCAGTACAATTCTTTGCTTCTGCTCGCAGGAGCATTCACTCCAAAAATGGAAGGATTGAATATGAGGATAATGAGTATATCCGAAATGGTACAGCAGCAATCTTTATGTTTACGGAACCTTTGGCAGGATGGCGTTATGCCGATGCATTGGAACATCGAACCAGAATCGATTGGGCTCAGCAAATAGAATGGCTCTTAGTTGAACGATATCCTCATGTGAAAAAGGTAATCCTCGTTATGGATAATCTTAACACGCATACAATCGCTTCACTTTATCAAACCTTTGAGCCTCAATATGCTTTTGAACTTGCAAGCCGTTTAGAAATTCACTTTACACCGAAACACGGCAGTTGGCTTGATATTGCTGAAATTGAGTTGTCAGCATTAGGCAGACAATGCATTGGATCCCAACGAATCCCAGATCTTAAAACCTTGAAATCTCTTCTGGCGCCGTGGTGTAAAGATCGAAACAAAAAGCAACATGGCGTTGAATGGCAATTTTCTATAGATGATGCTCGAGTAAAGCTTAAGCATTTGTACCCCGTTGTCAACATTTAGATGTTACGCAATACTAG